>JAJRVF010000099.1 GCA_024277395.1 Campylobacterales bacterium | reverse complement strand
TTATCGCGTGCAGTGTCACGCACCTCAACGCGGTCAGATTCAATATTTTTGCTCTCTGTCAAATAGTTTTTAATGGCGTCGGCACGTGCTGATGCCAAAGCATTCAATGCCTCGGCATCAATCTGCTGCACACGGCTAAGCTCTTGAATCATTTGCATGTCATACGCCTTCTCAAAGGCATCATTGTTCTCTTTGTATTGCTCTTCAAGACGCTCTTCGAGTGCCTCCAAGGCATCATCGCCGATGAGCTCTTCAAAGAGACGCTCAAGCGCCTCTTTGCGAGCATCCCCCTCAAACAACTCCCCCTCCTCTGTTGCCAGCTTGACAGCAGCTTCTAGAAGCTTTGCCTCTTGAAGCGCTTTAGTGTCAAACATTTCGTTGTAGCTGCCATGCAGTGCCAGTTCTAGCTTCGGACGTTTTATCAATGCTTTGGCAAGGGCATCGAGTTTCTCCTGCTCCGGCGGCAACACCGCGCTGCTTCCGGGCTCAAACTCGACATACTTCAACGTATCGCCCTCAATCCCCAGCATGGAACCCAACAGCGAAAACGGCGCCGTTACCGCCTTGGTAATCAGATTAATAAAAGCCTGAAAGATAATATGACCGTAGGAGAACTCAGGATTGTTCATATCGCCGCTTACGGGCAGATCCAGATCAATAACCCCTTCGGAGTCTTCCAAAAGGGCAATAGCAAGCCCCAAGGGCAGGCTAATCGCATCTTTGCTCTCAACATCCTCGCCCAGTTCAAGCTTTTTGACAATGATGCTGTTCTCGCCTACCATCTGCGAATCGACAATATCATAATTGAGATCCAAAAAGAGCTTGCCGTTGGCAATGCGCCGTCCTATAAATTTTCCGGAGTATGGGCTCATATTGACCAGATCGATATTTCGAAATACTAGATTCAGATCGGTAAACTTCTCTAGTGCAGCAGCATTAAAACTCCCTTTGAGTTTAGCAGAACCGTACTGATTGACCACCCCGTTGAACTCCAAAGAGCTGGTCTCCTGCTCATTGGAAGAGATACCGTAAACATTACCGTTAAAGTCATGAATATAGGCTTTAAAATGCAGCGGCAACGAGTAGTCTTCAAAGTTGGCACTACTGTTTTGAAGCGCTATTTTTACAATTTGAACAGGGAACGGCTTGCTTGTTTGCTTCTTCTTTGCAGTCGCTTCTGTCTCTTTCTGCTCACTTGGATGCCTGCTGAGCTTGGCAAAATTCATGCTTCCGTTGGCATCAATGAGCGCATTGGCATAAAACCCGTCTATGACAATCTCTTTCACAAAGAGCTTGTCAGGATTGTACTCAAACGTAAATGGAGTTGCTCCAATCTCGTTCCATGCCAGCAAGACCGTGTTGTCACGACTCTCTTCAAGAACAAAATCTTTTAAAGCAACCTTCCCTTTGACCTTCAGATCGGCACGCTTTTGCGAGGGGGCATAGGCAACAGAACTCTGAAGCGACAGCACCCCGCGTTTTAACGCAAGATAGTGATCTTTTCCTACATAGGGGCTGAATGCCTCAAGATGAATCGCATCAAGATTCAGCGTTCCTTTTTGAGCCAACGGCGTATGCTGCAGTGTGCCGCGCGCTTTGATTTTGCCTCGGGTATTAAGGCGCATAGAAGCGGTATATTTCATGGAAGTCTTGGCGCTAGAGTCGATGTTGGCAACATCGATGTCAATACGACTGAGCTTGGTACTGTGCGCCTTGGTAAGGGTGTGGTCTTTAAAATGAACACTGCCGTGCTGCAACACCAGCTGCTCTAAGAGAAAATGCCACGGCGGCGACGGCTCCTGTGCCAATTTTTTGCTTGAGGGCTGTTGCGCTTTGGGTGCTACAATGCGGTTCCAGTTAAGCACAGCGTTGCGGTCAAGTGACGCATACAGATAGGGCTTGGTGATGGAGAGCTTTTTAATGGACGCTTTTTGTGTTGAAGTATCGGCGCCGATATTCTCAAGATGCAGCTTCTGCATGGAAAAGAGTGTGGTGTGTTTGAGCTTCTGTTTCAGTGCCAACTTCTCTAACGTAAAAGCCGCATCGCTAAGCTCAAATGCCATGACATCATCTTCACGTGCCGCAAAATTGAGATTGAAACGGCTCACTCCCGAACCGATGTAGAGGTCATATTGCTGCAGTGATGCCAGTGCCGCTTGGTCAATGTAGGGGTTAAACCACGTCAAATCGATCCCTTCGCATGAGAGTATCCCCGCAGCATCAAGCGTTGTGTGGGCAACGTCACCTTCACTGCTGCAGCGCATCTTGTCATTTAGCTGCAGGGTCATGGTATAGTGCAGCGGCGTTTGCGGCAGAGAGCTGATCTGCTGTGCCGCAACATCCAAACGATTGATCTGAAACGTTGTTGATGGCGTAACCGCTTTATCTTGAAAATTTACATGTAAATTGTTAAGTGCAAAATGTTCAAGCAGCAGATCCCACGGTTTTGTCTGCTCATGAGGCGCTGTAGCATTGCGCTCTGTTTCTTGAGTATCGGCTGCTGCCTGAGCCGCATACTCCTGCCAGTCAAGCAGACCGTTTTGACGACGCACGGCGGCAATACCGACATTGTCAATGCTTAGCGTATCCAAACGGATTTTTTGGCGCATGGGCTCTATAAAACCGTCGTTGAGTGTAATGCTCTCAATACTTAAGAGGTCATGGTGGCGCTGTAGTCCTTTGGGAATAATGCGCAGTTTGTGCAGCGCCAACTGCAGCTCATCAATACGCATTGCCTCCAGATCGGCGGTATCGACATGAAAGCGGACATGCGCTTTGAGCTTGCCGTCGGCAACTTCAAGCTTGAGCTGATCTTGCAGATAGGTCCAGCCGGTAAAAAGTTTTCCGGCTTCGTAATCAAACGTTCCCTCCAGCGCAAACGGCTCTATGGAGAGAATGCGACTGTCAATGTCAACACTGCCGCCATCGTTCAGGGCGGCAGTCAAACGAATGCGATCGCGCTCGTTGCTGTTATTGGTAGTGTCAATATTTTTGAGGTGAAAATCAACAGGTTGTATCTCAATCTCAAAAGGGCGCTGCCTGCTGGCATCTGTGTAGTGCACCGAACCTTCCGATATGACAAAGTTGGTAATTTTGATTGGCGGCAACTCTGCTTTTTCCTGCGGTTCTTGCGCCGGACTGCTGCTGTTTAGCTCTTGTAGCCATGCGAAGTTAAATCTGCCGTCACCGGTCTTGGCAAGATAAATATGCGGACGCAGCAAAACAATCTTTTCAAGATGAAATTTTCCCATTAACAGCGAGGAGAGCTCATAATTGAGGCGAAACTCTTTAAGAGTTACAAACTCGGTAGCATCGGGCGAGGTAAAATACACATCACGAATGCGCAATTCAAAAGAGAAAGGATTGAAAGAAGCATCGCCAATGTACAGAGCTCCACCGGTCTGCTCTTTGACTATTTGGGGAGCTTTGCTGAGAATAAGGTAAGGGACAGCAATAAAACCAAAAACCCCATAGAGCAACACCAAACACAGCACACCCCATTTCAATACAGATTTCATCACCGGCTCCCAAAATTTTTTCTACCCTATATTCTATCTAAAAAAATGTGATGGTATTGCGATACATTTGCACTGTCTTTTAAGGAAGTATAAAAACGATGTGCCTGATCCTCTTGATTTTCATTATATATTACAAGAATCGCTTCCAAGCTGCCTGTACGGCAGTTCGCATAAATCAAGGAAAGGTTGCTGACAGGTGCAGCGTTTTCTACAGCAGACACAGTTTAATGCCAAGGTGCGTCTCAATATGCAGATAAAGCAGAATGTATAATGCCCCTAAAATCTAAGACAACAATTCAGTAAGATTTATTTTCAAAAAAGTTAAAATATTTATAACAATATGGAAAAAATCAATATAATTTAGAGTTACTTATATCTCAAATAGAGTATTTTGAAGATTGTAATACTATCAAACCATATTTTGAAGCCATAGAAGATAGGCAATACAAAGAATTATTGGATAAGAATGCAAGTAAACACTATATGGATAATAATGTTTTAAATAGGGAATTACTCAAAAAATTAAAAGCTAAAGATTGCATAAGTTCATGGAGAGAAAATAAAAAACTTTAGGTACAAATAATCTAAAGGTTGAAAGAAAGAGAGTATAGTAATGATAGAAATATAGATGTTAAGTAAAAAACGAGGATAAGCTATGCCCAACATCATAATCTACGCCACCCAAGAAGGCAAATCCAAACTCGAAGTAGTCTTGGAAGATGAGACGATATGGCTTAGTCAAAAGCAGATAGCAGAACTATATAACAAATCAAAATCGACCATTAGTGAGCATGTTTCTCGTATTTTTGAGGAGGAGGAGCTAACTTATGAGGCAACTGTTCGGAAATTCCGAACAGTTCAAAATGAGGGTGGACGAGATGTTGAGAGGGAGATAGAATACTACAACCTTGAGATGATCATCGCCATCGGCTTTAGAGTGCGTAGCAAGGTGGGAACTCAATTTAGACGATGGGCGAACGATGCACTCAAAGAGTATATCGTCAAAGGTTTTGTGATGGATGATGAACGGCTCAAAAATCCACCCGTTGGCGACAAAACTGCTCCGGACTATTTTGACGAAATGCTTGAACGCATCCGTGATATCCG
>JAJRVF010000098.1 GCA_024277395.1 Campylobacterales bacterium | reverse complement strand
TTTGCACTATGCGCCTATTATTACCGTTTCGGCATATTCGAAGCAGCGTATTCATAAGATTTTTGAAAAGCTTGTCGAGATCAATGAAAACTTTTCACAGCGTATTGCAACTTCCAAGCTGAACGAGGTTATTGAGAGAGCCATGCGCCGCCACACCTTGCCATCCATGCACGGTCAGCGTATTCGGCTCTATTTTGCAACACAGTATGAGACCCGACCGCCACGTATTGTATTGGTGATGAATAAGCCTAAAGGCCTGCATTTTACCTACCGTCGCTATTTGACGAATAAAATGCGCGAAGCTTTCAATTTTGAAGGCGTCCCCATTCTTTTTAAGGCCAAAGCAAAAAAAGAGCGCAAGCGTTCATAGTGTGGCGCAGTTCATCAGAAGGGTTTGACAATGACCATGGCGACAATCACCAACATTAAGAGCGTTGGTACTTCATTGTACATTCGAAAGAATTTACCGCTTTTGTAAGTGGCATTTTCAATGAGCTGTTTGCGAAACCACCCCAATGAAAAGAAGTACGCCGTAAGAAAGACGACAAAAAGCAGCTTGGTGTGGAACCAGCCGCCAGTAGTGAAAATATTGGTCGGATAGAGATAGATAAGGAGCAGACCCGAAAGCAGTGTTGCCCAAAATGCGGGAATACCAATGTAGGTGTAGATTTTATACTCCATTACCTGAACCACTTCAACAAACTCTGCTTTATCGGCCTGCTCGCTGTGGTAAACAAAAAGCCGCGGCAGGTAGAACAGCACCGCAAACCATGAGACCATGGCAATAATGTGAAACCAGAGTGCCCATGCAAACATATACAATTACACCGTTGCTTTTACAGGTTCAGTACTGTCCACTTCAAGACTTTTAATGGACTCGCTGCCGCGATGGGTTACCGCTTTGTCATGCAGACGTCGCAGGGCTTTGTTGGCGCGGTCAATAGCCAAATCAATGGCGGCATCCAGACTGTCGTCATTTTGGCTGATGACGACGGGGGCATGGTGGGCAATATGAATATCAAACTCGACTTTGACCCCTTTTTTCTCTTTTTCTATGATAGTGTTAACGGTAGTAAGTTCCAGTCCAAATTTTGTAAAGTTCTGTATAGCCAAATCAACATGCGCCTTGGTATGCTCAGTAAGAGTAATATTTTTTGTTCTAATTTGTGTATTCATAGTTCATCCTTTATGCATTTCCCTAAGAATAACATAGCTATTCTTAAAGATGCGAGGCTTTTTGGCTATAATCACATAATTTATTGAAGGAGTATTTTTGAGACTCTTAACCGGAATTCAGCCTTCGGGTGATTTGCATATTGGCAACTACTTTGGTTCAATTCGACCCATGATCGAAGCGCAGGAACAACATGAAGTCTTTGCGTTCATTGCCAACTATCATGCTATGACAAGCATGCATAACGGGGAGCGTTTGCGTGAGCTGACCTTACAGGCCGCTACCGATTTTTTGGCATTGGGTATGGATCCGAAAAAAAGCACCTTTTGGGTGCAGTCTGACGTCAAAGAGGTGCTAGAACTCTACTGGGCTCTTTCCGCTTTTACGCCAATGGGTCTGCTTGAGCGTGGACACAGCTACAAAGACAAGACTGCGCGCGGTATTGCTTCGAACCATAATCTCTTTTCGTACCCCGTGTTAATGGCGGCCGATATTTTACTGTTTCAGTCCGAACTTGTGCCTGTGGGCAAAGACCAGATTCAGCATGTGGAGATGGCGCGCGATATTGCCATCCGCTTTAACAATGCCTATGGTGAAATCTTTACCATCCCCGAATACAGCGTCGATGAGAAGGTCAAGACGGTTCCAGGAACCGATGGTGCAAAAATGAGCAAGAGCTACGGCAACACCATTAATATTTTCGGTGAAAAAAAGCAGCAGGAGAAGGTCATTAAAAAGATAGTGACCGAAGCCGTACCGATGGAAGCGCCCAAAGAGTTTGAGCACTGCAATGTGTACAATATTGCCAAACTTTACCTAAACGATGCGCAGTGTCAGGCCTTGCAAGAGCGCTACAGGGCAGGAGGCGAGGGGCACGGCCATTTTAAACTCTATTTGGCGGAGATTTTGTGGGACTATTATGCGCCGTATCGTGAACGACGCGAGTACTATCTTTCCCATCAAGACGAAGTGCGTGATATTTTGCACTACGGCGCGCGTAAAGCCGGTACGATTGCTTCAGAGACCATTGAGAACGTGCGCAGTGTAACGGGCATTAAGTATTGAGTATGATGCTTAAAATTTTTTTACTGTTCATTGTTGTATGTGTTGCGGCATTTAACGGCGCTGTTGCTTATGTTGATGCCAACATGGCAGAGCGGCTTGAGCAGCGTCCAACGTATGACAGCTGCCATAAAATCTGGGCGGCGCGGGGACTCTATGAGACGCGGGAGGAGCAAAACAGCATTGCGGCGATGGAACGTGCTTTTGCATTGGGTGCGCACGGTGCCGAGGTCGATTTTCACTATGATGTTGCTATGAACCGCTTCATTATCTCGCATGATCATCCTAAAAAAGATGCAGAGGGAAACTATGTCTACCCGAAAAAAGGGGAGGGTATTTTAACGCTGGAGACCTTTTTGAAAACAGTGGGTTCGGGACACTATTTTTGGCTGGACTACAAAAATCTCGGCCACAT
Source organism: Campylobacterales bacterium (assembly GCA_024277395.1). Lineage (GTDB taxonomy): Bacteria > Campylobacterota > Campylobacteria > Campylobacterales > Sulfurimonadaceae > QNZR01. The sequence continues at coordinate 7,096 of JAJRVF010000098.1, read as the reverse complement.
CAGTGCTGAACAGACCCGTATTGCCATAGCGCGTCTGTTGTCCATTACCGATTTTGACAACATTCGGGAGCGACTTTACATTGAAGGTTCCAATCCGTTGCTGTTGTCGATGTACACCGATGCCGGCTTTCGCACTATTTTGGGTATTCACCCGCTTCCAGGGAGCAATCCGTTCTCCTCTATCGTCATAAACGGCTATAAAATTGCCTACTATTTCAAAAACATTACCGCACTGGCGATGCCGTACGGCAAACAAGTTGATGATCCTATTTATGATGCGACGGCACACCGTAATCTAAAAGATATTCCCGTCTTTATTTTTCATACGCCCGATGATGCGCCGACACTGCGTGCGCTAATGGAGATTCCCGAAGTTCGGGTGGTGCTGGTAGGTAAAGATTTAAGCATTAACCGTTATGCTGTCAATGCATGCAAGGAGCAGCCGTGAGAGAGATAATAGTACAGCAGATTCAAGACTCCATACAGACCAAACAGCAATTATTCGAAGATACAAACTGTCTGGAGGCTATAGAAGCAGCAGCATGCGAATGTCTTGAGTGTTATGAGAGAGGGGGCAAAATTCTTCTTGCCGGCAATGGCGGCAGTGCAGCCGATGCACAGCATATTGCCGCGGAGCTGGTAGGGCGCTATGGCTTTGATAGGGCTTCTCTCAGTGCAATTGCCCTGACGACCGACACTTCAGCGCTTACGGCAATTGGAAATGATTACGGTTATGCCAAGGTTTTTTCGCGCCAACTCGAAGGAGTGGGTAATGAAGGCGATCTTTTTATCGGTATCTCCACGTCAGGTAATTCTGACAATCTGCTTCATGCGTTTGAAGCAGCACAACGCAGGAGCATCCGTACCATTGCACTGGTCGGGTGTGACGGCGGTGCTATGGCACCGTTGGCAAATGTTGCTGTTGTAGTGCCTTCTGCACAGACACCGCGTATTCAAGAAAGCCATATTCTCATTGGACATCTGTTATGTGACATTATTGAAAGAGTGCGTTTTGGCAACGGCATCTAAAGCTCTCTTTCTTGATCGTGACGGGGTGATCAATGTTGAGAAAGAGTACCTCTACAAAATTGAAGAGGTAGCGTTTGTGACAGGGATTTTTGAACTCTGCCGTCATTATCAGCAGCAGGGTTATCTCATTATAATAGTGACCAATCAGTCGGGTATTGCACGCGGTATGTACACGGAAGAGGATTTTGCGCAACTGAGTGCGTGGATGCAAGAGGCGTTTGCCAAAGAGGGCATTACTATCAGCGCCATATACAACTGCCCGCACCATCCCGATTTTACCGGTGATTGTGCATGCCGCAAACCCAAGCCCAAGATGCTGCTTGATGCGGCACGGCAGTACGGTCTTGATATGGCACATTCACTTTTAATCGGCGACAGTGAACGTGATATTGAGGCCGCTGTTGCTGCAGGGGTCGGCGAGACGGTTCTGCTCTCTTCACGGGTTAAAAGCAGCAAAGCAACACGCATTGTTACGGAGTTGTCATGCTTATATTAAATACCGGCGGTACCTTTAACAAACGCTACAATCCCTTAAGCGGTGCTATGGAGGTGCCGTTTGACAATGCGGCCATTGATGCCATTGTCTCACGTTTTACATGTAAATTTGATATTGCCGGTGTTCTCTACAAAGACAGTGTGGAGTTTACCAATGAGGATCGTAAAATGATTGCCGATATTATTTTGGCGTCGCATGAGAAGCGCATAGTGATTGTCCACGGTACCGATACAATACATTTAACGGCGGCATATCTGGACGCTCTTTTAGAAGATCGGGTGGTCGTTTTGACCGGTGCGATGGTTCCTTATGAGATCGATGCCGTTGAGGCAACGGCCAACTTTTCCATGGCGCTGGGGTATGCCGATGCGCAGCGCTGTGACGGTGTCTACATCTGTATGCAGGGATTATGTGTACCGTGGGACCGCATTGAGAAAAATCGTGAATTAGGAAGGTTTGAGATTGTCCAAGATTGAGTGTGATCACTGTCATTTGGAATTTGATGCATCCGTAATGATTGAAGATGAGGGACACTGTTTTTGCTGCAAAGGATGTCAGGGTGTTTTTCATCTGCTCAATGAGAGCGGACTGGAGCGCTTTTACGAGAAGGCAGCTGAGACGAAACTGACGCCGCAGACGATGGAGTATGACGATAGTGACCATTTTGACACCCCTGCCTTTTACGAGCGTTACGTTACGACCAATGCGGAAGGCTTTCAGGAGGTCTCATTAATTATTGAAGGAATTCACTGTGCAGCCTGTGTCTGGCTGAACGAGAATGCGCTGCATAAAATGGACGGGGTCATTGAGGCGCATATAAACTACACCAACAACAAAGCGCGTATAACCTGGGCAGACCATACGGTCAAGCTCTCTGCAATTATTGAGATGATTCGTGCCATTGGCTACAACGCCTTTCCGTATGATCCCGGTTCTCAAGAGATCAGTGCCAATCGTCAGCGTAAAGATTATTACCTTAGAATGGCGGTAGCAACTTTTGCGTCAATGAATATTATGTGGGTAGCCGTGGCACAGTATGCAGGGTATTTCACCGGAATCACCCAAGATGTCAAAACGATTTTAAATGTGGCAGAGTGGGTGTTGGCGACACCGGTACTCTTTTACAGCGGCTGGGTTTTTTTTAAAGGAGCCTACTACGGCATAAAAAACCGTGTGGTTAACATGGATATTTTAGTGGCCACAGGCGCATTGCTGACCTATCTTTACTCCATTTACATTACGCTTAATCAGGAGGGAGAAGCCTATTTTGACTCGGTAGCGATGATTATTACCTTTGTGCTTTTCTGTAAATTTTTAGAGGTGTTAAGCAAGAAAAATGCTGCCGATACCCTCGATATTATGAGCAAACACATTCCCTCGGAGGTAAGTGTTGTAGAGGCAGGAACGGTACGGCTCATGCCTGTCGGTGAGGTGAAAGAAGGGGCCGTAGTACTGCTGAAATCCGGAGAGAAAATTGCTTTTGACGGCGAGGTGATCGAAGGAGAAGGCAGCATTGACGAATCGAGCCTGAGCGGAGAGAGTCGACCTGTTTATAAATGCGTCGGTGATACGTTGGTGAGTGGAACTACCTCAATTGATGCACTGCTTCAGTATCGAACAACCAAAGACTTTGCCCACTCAACACTTTCAACCTTGGTAGCACTTTTAGAAAATGCAATGCGAAAAAAACCACGTATTGAGCAGATGGCAAACCGCCTCTCAGAACATTTTTCCACTGCCATTTTATTGTTTGCACTATTGACGTTTCTGGTATGGTGGTTCTGGCCGCATGATTTTGAGACGTCGTTTATTGTGGGTATTTCGGTCATTATTATTGCCTGTCCGTGCGCTTTGGCGCTGGCAACGCCCGTTGCTACACTGGTCGGTTTGGGTTTGGGTGCGCGTCGCGGTATTCTTTTTAAAGAAGCGGCGCAACTTGAAACGATGGCACAGGCCGATATTCTCGTTTTAGATAAGACCGGCACCATAACCAAGGGAATGCCTGAGGTGGTACAGGTCAATGTGCTTAAAACATTTGATGAGTCATTGCTGTTTTCATTGGTAAGCAGCTCCAATCATCCTGTTGCAAAGGGAATTGCCCGCTACTTGGATCTTAAAACGGCGCAGAGTTTGGATGATGTAGAGCAACGAAATGCCCAAGGAATTTGCGCTCAATTTGAGGGCAAACAGGTGCTGGGCGGTAATGCCCGTCTCATGCAAGAATATGACATAGATGTCAATACAGTCAGCCGGCACTCACTTTTTTATTTTGCTGTAGAGAGAGAGGTTTATGCAGTATTTGAGTTGAGTGATGTACCTAAAGAAGATTCGGCTGAGGCAATAGAAGCCATCAAGCGCCACGGCATTGAAGTGGTAATGTTGACAGGCGATCATGAGGGGAGTGCACAATACATTGCTCAGGAAGTAGGCATTGAGAAGGTGTATCATTCGCTTACGCCAAAAGCAAAAGCAAGCTATATAGAAACATGCCAGAGTGAAGGACATCGTGTCATTATGGCGGGTGACGGTGTGAATGACATTTTAGCACTTGCCAATGCCAACATTGGTATTGCTATGGGCAGTGGCAGTGATATTGCTATTGAGGTCAGTGACGTGGTACTCTTAAATGATAATCTTACTGCACTGAGTGAAGCTGTTACCATCTCAAAAACTACTTTTAAATTGATTAAACAGAACCTGGGTATTTCATTACTCTACAATGCTATTACGATTCCATTAGCTATGGCGGGGTATATTATTCCATTAATTGCTGCTATATCGATGTCGGTCAGCTCACTGTTGGTCGTCGGAAACTCAATGCGGGTGCGTTGGAGTATCCTTAAGTAAGCAATATATTATATGTAAAGGAAAACAATGGACAGCTGGGTTATTGCCATGATGCTGGGTGCTTCGTTACTATTGGGCGGTGTGGCTCTTATTGCATTTCTATGGGGTATTAAAAGCGGTCAGTTTGACGACAAAGAGAAGTTTCTTAATGCTGCGCTGTATGATGATGAGTCAGAACTTAATGATGCCGCAGAGCAAGAGCGTAAAAAGAAAATACTACAAAAGAAAAATTACAAACCGGAATAAGTTACGTGAGAGAATGTTGTAGTATCACCGCAAGTGCGATGATATGCAAGTACTAATTAAAGACCTTTGATGTATTCAGCAACGGCTTCAAGATCAGCATCAGAGTAAGAAGCCACTTGACCTTTCATAAGCGCACCCATACCGTGAGCGTTACGCGTACCCGCTTTATAGTCTTTAAGCATTTGAAGTGTATCTACACCCTGAATAGGTACTGATTTACCTAGAGCGTGTTTTTCACCTTTAGCACCGTGACATGCTGCACATTTTTTGTAAAGAGCTGCACCGTCAGCTGCCATTAAAGATACACCAGCCACTAGCATTGCAAGAGCGATTTTTTTCATTTTCGATTTCTCCGTTTAATTGAATTTCACACAAATTATAGTGGTTCATTTCTTAAATCAAGATGAGGAATTTGAAGTAACCTTCTGTTAATGATTGCTTCGATATAATAATAACACTTATTAATATAAAGATGCATTATGATAGAAATTTTTAGCGCTAATAAGCCGAATGTTCTTGTTATTGGTGATTTAATGATAGACCATTACCTTTGGGGAGGGTGTGAGCGTATTTCCCCCGAAGCACCGGTGCCGGTTGTAGCTATTGAGAAGGAGACGACAGTACTAGGCGGCGCGGGTAATGTGGTGAACAATCTTTTGGCACTTGGCTCTGGGGTGAGTGTTGCCGGAGTTATCGGAGATGACGAAAACGGCGCAGAGCTGGCGGCAATGCTACAATCTGTCGGTATTGAAAGTGAAGCACTGTTGCGACAAGAGGGGAGAGTGACGAGCAAGAAGAGCCGTATTGTCGCCTCTAATCAGCAGGTACTGCGCTACGACCACGAGAGCAAAGCAGCCATTTCAGACCTCTTGGCAGATCGCATTATAAGCGCATGCAAGAGCAACATTCAGTTATATGACATTATTGTTATTTCCGATTATGCCAAAGGAGTGGTCACGCCGTATCTGGCACAAGGCATCATTGCGTTGGGTCGCCGCGAGCATAAAAAGGTGCTTGTTGACCCGAAAGGAAGTGATTTCAGCAAGTATACAGGAGCCTATCTGTTAACCCCTAATAAAAAAGAGGCGGTGTTGGCAACGGGCATTGATATTGTAGATGAAGCATCGCTTAAAGCGGCACTGCTGCAGATGCAATCTACATGTAAATTACATACGTCACTAGTGACGCTCTCTAACGAGGGCATTGCACTTTATGATACAAGAATGCGCCGTTTCCCTACCGTTGCACGGGAGATTTACGATGTGACCGGTGCGGGCGATACGGTAATTGCCTCGCTGGCATTTGCTCTGGCTTCAGGTACAAGTATCGACACGGCGGCGACCTTTGCCAATTATGCTGCGGCGGTTGTAGTAGGCAAGATCGGATCGGCGACGGCAACAATGGAGGAGATTGAGAGCTATGCGTCAAGTCTGCATCAGACCAGCTCGGAGGCACATATTAAAAGCAGTGAGGAGATTGCGGCAATTGTGCAGCACGCCAAGGCACAAGGGCAGCGTATTGTCTTTACCAACGGCTGTTTTGATATTTTACATGTAGGTCATGTCAAATATCTGCAAGAGGCAAAACGTTTTGGCGATCTGCTAATAGTCGGTCTCAACAGCGATGCTTCGGTACGTACGCTCAAGGGTGATTTGCGTCCTATTAACACCCAGGAGGACCGTGCCTATCTGTTGGCAGCTCTGGATGCCGTGGATTATGTGGTGATCTTCTCGGACGAGACCCCCTACGAGCTTATTAGGACGATTGCCCCAAACACTTTGGTCAAAGGGGGTGATTATGAAGGTAAAACGGTGGTTGGAACCGAATTTGCTGATGAGCTGAAACTCGTGCCCTTTGTTGAAGGAAAGAGCACGACCAAAACCATAGAAAAAATTGAAGGAAACCGATGTTAAAACAATTACTACTTATAACAGCTGCCGTGGCGACAGCATCTGCCATGCATACCGGAGAGATCAACATTAACAATGAAGATATTGAAGCCGAACTAAAGTTTGATATGGGACAGTTTAACTCCCAGCTTGATGTGGACAGCATCTATGTAGGGGGGCGGTATATTTACGCCGATAAAAAGGGTGATGCCGATGAGCTCATTGAGATCTCCTACCTGATGCAAAAACCGCTGGAGAAAATGCCCGATCTGCGTATTGGCATTGGCTTTAAACTTAATTACAGTTCGGCGGATTCGTATGATTTTGTTTCGTTGCCGTTAGGGCTTGAAGCGCGCTACCGACTTCCTGTTGAGACCATTGTGCCGCTCTACATCGGTTCGAAACTCTATTATGCTCCGTCGGTTTTGAGTTTTAGCGATGCAGACAGCTATTTTGAGTGGAAAGCCAATGTTGATATTGAAGTGATTGACCGCGGGCTGATTACTTTGGGATATCGCTATATCGATACCAATTATGAACTCGGTGACGTGGCATTTAACCATGCGGCATTTGTCGGTTTCAAGTTTGT
>JAJRVF010000097.1 GCA_024277395.1 Campylobacterales bacterium | reverse complement strand
CTCATACATCTAAATTTTCAGCCACTGAGTTCACGGTTTAAAGACTATATTGCTATTTCTAAAGATAATGGTTATCAGACTTTGCATACAACGGTATTTTCGAGTACCACTATTTTTGAAGTGCAGATTCGTACCTTTGAAATGCACAATACTGCAGAACTCGGTGTTGCGGCACATTGGAAATACAAAGGGGGTGTAGAGGGTGGTGTGAATCTGGAGTGGCTGCATAATCTTCAGTATCAAAATGAATCGGTAGAGGATTTTTATGAACTGATAAAAAACGATCTTTACAGTGAAGATATTAGCGTCTTCTCACCAAAGGGAAAGTCCTATACACTGCCTCGCGGAGCTGTGGCACTAGACTTTGCTTATGCTGTGCACTCTGAAGTAGGTGATCGTGCCGAAGGGTGCCTGATCAATAAAGAGAAGGCAAGTTTATTGACGGAGCTGACTAATGGTGATATTGTCAAAATAGTAACATCACATGAGAAAATTACGCGATGCAGCTGGATTGATGCGGTTAAAACGTCTCGGGCCAAGAGTAATATTCGTACCAATTGTAATCATCGTATTCGTACTATTGATGCTAAGAGCGGTGTCAATATTGTTGCTACGGCAATGGGCTTAAAGAACAGCCGTATTGAGGAGTGGTTTAAGCAGTGCAACTGTGCATCACACCGCTCCAAGATCCCTAGAGAATTGGATAATTTTAAAGAAATTTTGCATAAATATACTGATGAGATTCGTAAAAATAGCCGCTTTAAAAGTTTTTTGATGCGGCATCGTTTTAAACTGAAAGCATATCAATTTGGCGGATTGAATATTTATACCAACCGTGCTGTCTCGAATGTTGTGTTTGATTACTGCTGTCATCCTAAAAGCGGAGATGAAATTGTAGCTTTTCTTCAGGGTTCCAAAGCCCATGTGCATCATAAAATGTGTAAAAATGCCTCTTCCATGATTGATGAGGGTGAGAAGATGCTCTTTGTTCAATGGGCACGGGAAAAAACGTATCGGTATCATTTGATTGTCAGTATGCAAAATACCAAGGGTGCTTTGGCGGAAATGCTGACCCATTTGGCTAAAGTAGGGTTGGATATAACCAGTATAGAGTTGGGCAAAACACAAGAAGAGCATACAAAATATTGTGAAATCGAATTTGAGAGTGATGTTGCCGATAGCAATCAGATCCGATCCAAAATTGAGCGGGATAAAAAAATAAAAATTATTCAATTTGTACGAACGGACGATGCGTACAGAACAGTCTTTAACTAAGGAATGACAATGATGATAGAAGAAGCTTTACAAGAGATTCGACGCGGAACGGCTGAAATTATAGACGAAGAACGTATTCTTACGCTGCTTAAAGCCTATTTTAACGAGGGAAAACGCTATACGGTTAAAGCAGGTTTTGACCCTACAGCACCCGATCTGCACCTAGGACATACGGTACTGCTTCAAAAATTGGCAACTTTTCAAAAATATGGCGCGACAATTCAGTTTCTAATTGGAGATTTTACCGCACAAATTGGTGACCCGACAGGCAAGAGCGAGACTCGTAAAAAACTGCTTCCGGCGGATATTGAGCACAATGCCAAAAGCTATCAGGAGCAGGTTTTCAAAATATTAGACCAGGAGAAGACTGAAGTTGTATTTAACTCGGCGTGGATCAACCCCTTGGGTGCAACAGGATTATTGGAGTTGACGACCACCTACAATGTCGCACGCATGTTGGAGCGAGATGATTTTGAGAAACGTTACAAAAGCGGTACATCAATTTCTATTAGTGAGTTTATCTATCCGCTGCTGCAAGGATATGACAGTGTACATTTAGAGAGTGACATTGAAATTGGCGGTACCGACCAAAAATTCAACCTATTGATGGGACGTCATTTGCAGCGTGCTTATGAAAAACAGAAGCAGCAAGCTGTATTGATGATGCCGATTTTAGAGGGGCTTGACGGAGTTCAAAAGATGAGCAAATCGTTACACAACTATATTGGTGTGTCTGATGCTCCTAACGATATGTACGGTAAAGTTTTAAGTATTTCCGATACACTGATGTGGCGTTATTATGAACTGTTGAGTGCGCAATCGTTAAAAGAAATTGCATGCCTCAAAGAGGGTGTTGAAGCAGGGTCGTTGCATCCTAAAAAAGTGAAAGAGATGTTGGCTTTAGAGATTGTGAGTCGTTTTCATGGATCCGAAGCGTCCAAAGCGGCACAGGAAGAATTTGAAAAAGTCCATGCAAAAAGCAATATTCCGACCGATATTGCCCTTTTTGAGCTGGAGGGTCCTTTGTGGATCGCAAAAGCACTGCAGGAGTGTCAACTTGAACCGTCTACTTCGCAGGCAAGACGAGATATTAAGCAAGGGGCTGTTAGAATAGACCAAAATAAACTGAGTGATGAACAGTTACAGCTTGAAAGCGGTGAATACATTTTACAGGTTGGAAAGCGAAAATTTGCGCGGGTAAAGGTGAAATAATGAGTTACAAGTCAGTGAAGATTGGTAAATATGAGATAGATATACCAATTATTCAAGGCGGTATGGGTGTGGGTATTAGCTGGGATCAGCTGGCTGGAAATGTTTCCAAAGAGGGTGGATTGGGTGTTATTAGCTCCGTAGGTACAGGATACTATGAAAATAAAATACATGTAGAACGGCTTGTTGCCGATCGACCGCTTGAAGCTGCCAATTTTTATTCGCCTTTAGCACTCAAGAAAATTTTTGAAAATGCTCGAAAAATTTGCGGTAATAAACCGCTTGCCTGTAATATTCTTTATGCGATGAGTGAGTATGGACGTGTTGTTAAAGATGCTTGTGACGCGGGTGCGGACATTATCATTACCGGTGCGGGACTGCCAACCAATATGCCGGAGTTTACAGCGGACTACCCTGATGTTGCTCTGGTGCCTATTATCTCCTCGGCGAAAGCTATGAAAATCATATGCAAGCGTTGGCAGAAACGTTACAATCGACTACCTGATGCTTTTATTTTAGAAGGGCCCAAGAGTGGAGGCCATCAAGGATTTACCTATGAGCAGTGCAAGTTACCCGAAAACCAGCTTGAAAACTTGGTAGAACCCGTTGTTGCAGAAGCAGCAAATTGGGGCAATATGCCGGTATTTGCTGCCGGAGGAGTTTGGGATAAAAATGATATTGATCAGATGATGGCACTGGGTGCCTCCGGTGTTCAGATGGGTACACGGTTTATTGGAACATTTGAGTGTGACGCCCATGAAAATTTTAAACAGGTGCTTCTCGATGCCAAAAAAGAGGACATTGAGCTTATGGGTTCACCGGTGGGCTATCCGGCGCAAGGTATTCGTACCAATTTAACCAAATTGGTTGAAACGCGAACGGGTCCGGCTATTAAATGCATCTCCAATTGTGTGGCACCCTGCAATCGCGGTGTGGAAGCGAAAGAGGTTGGTTTTTGTATTGCCGATCGTTTAAGCGATGCCTTTTTGGGCAATACGGAATTTGGACTTTTTTTTTCCGGAACCAACGGCTACCGCCTGAGAGAACTTATCTCGGTAAAAGTGTTAATGCAAAAACTTGTAGAAGGTGAAGACTAGCGTGATTGTACGCCTACTATTGCTTTGTTTTCTTAGCTTAAGTCTTTACGGAGCTTCCAATGCAGATCTTTTAAAGCGTGCTGATGCAGCATTGAAAAGCAGTAAAAAAAGTGCCGTCTTTACTGCTTACAATGGCTATAAAAATCTCTACTTGAAAGCATTGATAGAGAGCGATACCGTACTTCAGAAAAAAGCACTGAAAGGCATTGTTGCTTCGGGAAAAAAATTGCATATTGATGTCAGTGAGTATCAAAAAAAACTCTCCAAACATCTGCAAAGTGCGGTAAAACCTGTGATTTCAACCCCTCAAGTCAAGCGCTTTGTCAAACCTGTCAGTGTAACGAAACCAACCATAAAACCTGAAAATACCAAGAAAAAAATTAAGATAATCCATACCCACAGTATCACAAAAGCACAATGGAAAGGGAATGAACTGGTTATTACTTTTTCTAAAAATCTCACAAAAAATCGGGTGAACTATTTTAAACTTGAAGATGCTGCAAAAAAGAGTTATCGCTATATATTCGATATTCATACTTCACTATTAGAGAAAAATTACAACTTAAGAAAAACACCGTTGAAACGTGTTTCTCTGTCGCAGTACAAGCGCAATACGGTACGGCTTGTAATTGAAAGTACAACACGGCTCCCCTTGCGTTTTTGGTATAAGCAGAAGCAACTACTCATTAAACCAGGTATAGCGAAGAGTGTTCATCAAAATGTGTCACTAAAAAAAGAGGAGTTGCTTCCTAAAAAAACTATTGTCATTGATCCCGGACATGGCGGAAAAGACAGCGGCGCTGTTGGGTATAAAAAGAATATTTATGAAAAAAATATTGTCTTTCATATTTCAAAAGAGTTGGCTGCAATCTTAAGAAAAAGGGGTCACAGGGTTCATTTGACACGAACGCGTGATAGTTTTGTAAAATTACACAAACGGACTGAGTACGCCAATAAGAAAAAAGCCGATATTTTTATTTCTATTCATGCCAATGCTATTCCGCGAAGCGGCAAAATTCACCAAGCTTACGGGATTGAAACCTACTTTCTTTCGCCATCGAACAGTAAACGGGCGGAACGGGTGGCTGCGAAAGAGAATATTAAAGATATGGACAATATGAACCGTTTTGGAAAAGATAGTTTTTTGAACTTTTTAAATCGAGAGAAGATCTTAGCTTCAAACAAACTCTCCATAGATTTACAGCAATCGGTATTGCGAGCGCTGCGAAAGCATTACTCAAAGATCAAAGACGGCGGCGTGCGAAAAGGACCGTTTTGGGTACTTGTAGGCGCCCAAATGCCGGCAGCGTTGGTTGAAGTAGGATTTGTAAGCAATCCTATGGAGGCAAAACGTCTGATGAACCGAACCTATCAAAAACGTTTGGCGCAAGGATTGGCTGAGGGGATTGAACGATATTTTCTGAAAAACCCTTAAGCTTCTGTTTTTGCTGCAAGTTTTCCGGCAACGGACTCATTTTTGTTGATTATTTTTTCAATTTGCTCCTTGACTTTGTCATAGCGAAATTGTTCTTTAAAGCCTTGAATACGTCCGCCTGAAGCATTGGGGTGTCCACCGCCGTTAGCCCACTCTTTGGCAATGAGCGAGACATCAACGCCATTATTGGCACGCAGACTCATAGTCCCACGGTAACTGACATCAACAATAAAGTCATACTCAGGGTATGCGAGTAAAAAACCGTTACCGATAATAGAGGTGTTACCGACACCATAACTCAAAAAGCCACGGTATCCTTTGTAGTAAATAGTCATGATGTCGCGTTTGCTGCCAAGCAAAGAGACGACCTTGGCGGTGGCAAGGTTATCGAGAGTATTGTCTTCTCCATCGATAAAAAAGTTTTTTTTAAAATGATGAATTGCGGCATCAAGTTCAATATGTGATTGCGTGTTTTTGCGCAGTGCGGCGGCTTGTTTTAAAAGCGTGAGTTTGTAGTGTCGATCTTCATTGCTGAATATGACACGATTGAGCTCTCTGGTTTCGCTTATGAGGCGCATACAGACTTTACCATACTCAAAATTGTCAACATCGTCCTGATGCCAGAGATCAACAGCATTGATGACGTCGACAAAACCGCGAAGCCAGTGTGGTTCATAATTTGAGAGTTCAAAATGTTCGAGTGCATAGTCATAGACAATTTTAGTGGCACAGCGTGAGGTGTCTAAATAGTACCATGCATATTTTTTTGCCGACTCTTCCCCGCTACCGTGGTGGTCCAGAAGGACAATAGTAACATCTCTCCCTTTATCACAGAGTTGTTGCACCTCGCTGTCAAGCATACGTGCTTCATCCGGATAGAGGTTTAAATCACTTATGAGAATAATGGCATCTTCATGATGGCTTTTGATTGCTTCGAGTATTTCATTGAGGCGTTCGAGTACCTCGGCACCGTAGTTGGCGTTGTAGGAGGTGACGGTATACGGGGTATAGCTCATTACCAGCTGGCAGCCATAGCCGTCAAGATCAATATGGGAGAGGTGATAGATTGTTTTCAAGAGGTTCCTTCGATTTCAATATTAATAGATCCTAAAACTTCGAATTTGGCATTGGAGTCAATCTCCGCATGTGAGAGTGTAACCACATCCAGACCAAATCGTTCATAAATTTCTGCGAGCGGACGACGCAATAACGGGTCAACAATGATAATAACCGGCGAGACGCCTTTTTGAAGGACTTCTGCCGCTTTATCGCTGGTGGCCTGAATAAGCTGGTTAATCTCACCGACATTGAGTAGAAAATTGCGTACACCGTCTTGCTCATGAGATTTTTCCAAAAGTTTCTGTTCGCTTTGTGTATCGAAGGTCAAGAGCTTAATCACACCGTCTTCACCTTTATACATAGTGGTAATGGTTCGGGAGAGTTTGGCACGTACCTGTTCGGTAATGATATCGACATTTTTGGTGTATTCGGCAATATCGGCAATGGTTTCTAAAATAGTAAGTATATCTTTAAGAGGGATGTGTTCATGCAGCAGTGCTTTGAAAATACGCTGAATCAGCCCCACGCTTGCTACTTTAAGCAGGTCATCGACAATGACAGGAAAATCTGCTTTAATTTTATCAATAAGGGTTTGGACATCTTGACGAGAGAGGAGCTCCTCGGCATGTTTTTTAACCAATTCACTCATATGGGTTGAGATGACTGTCGCCGGATCAACCACAGTGTAACCGTTCATAATGGCATCATCTTTTAGTTCAGGCTTAATCCACAGTGCATCGAGTCCAAAAGCGGGCTCTTTTGTCGGTGTTCCTTCAATCTTGCCCGTTGCCATACCGCTGTCCATGGCTAAAAAACACTCCGGATCGATTGTGCCCTCACCGCTATTTGTTCCTTTAAGCATGATTTGATATTGATTGGGTTGCAGATGCAAGTTGTCCCGTATGCGAACCTGCGGCATTAAAAAGCCCAAGTCCGATGCGATTTTACGACGCATAGAGCGAATACGCTCCAGCAGATCACCCCCTTGAGAAGCATCGGCAAGTTTGATAAGCTGGTAGCCCAGGGTGAGTTCGAGCATTTCAACTTTTAAAATATCCTCCAAGGCACGCTCTTCATCTTTGGCAATCTCTTGCTGGCTTTTTTGTGGCTTGCTCTCTGTTACGGCTGAGAGATCGGACTGCTTTTTGGCGGCATCATCATAAAAAGAGAGCTCTCCTTTGTCGTATTTGTAAAGGGAGTAGCCAAGCAGTAAAAAAATGATTCCGACAAACCCCATAGAGAGCGTGGGCAGTCCGGGAACCAATGCAAACATTAGCATAATAGCACCCACTATAATGAGGGTTTTAGCGTTGCTCATAAGCTGATTAATGGCACCATCGGCAAAACTGCCACCGTCATCGGATGAGCGTGTAATCATAATGCCCGTTGCCGTGGAGATAATGAGTGCCGGAATTTGTGAAACCAAGCCGTCACCAATCGTTAAAACAGTGTAAGTCTGCGCACTGGTGCCGACATCGAGTCCAAATTGAAAGACACCGATTAAAAATCCGCCAATAATATTAATGAGGGTGATAATAATCCCCGCAACGGCGTCCCCTTTGACAAATTTGCTGGATCCGTCCATAGCACCGTAAAAGTTGGCACTTTGTAAAATTTCGGCGCGGCGGGCTTTAGCCTCTTCTTCATCAATAAGTCCGGCATTGAGATCGGCATCAATGGCCATCTGTTTTCCGGGCATTGCATCGAGGGTTAAACGTGCGGCCACTTCGGCAACGCGGGTCGAACCTTTGGTAATGACCATAAAGTTGATGAGCACTAAAATACTAAAGACCACAATACCAATGACATAGTTGCCACCGACAACAAAGTTACCGAAACTGCTGATAATCTCGCTGACGGCATCGGGTCCTTCATTGCCATGGCTTAAGATCATACGTGTCGTGGCAACATTGAGCGAGAGACGAAAAAGGGTCACGATGAGAATAAGCGTAGGAAATGTTGTTAAATCGGTTGGTTTGGGAATGTAGAGCGAAATTAAAATAATAAGTACGGCAACGGCAATAGAGATGGTGAGCATAAAGTCCAAAATAGCACTGGGTAAAGGTACAATAATAATGGCTAAAATAGCCATTACAAAGAGTACAATACTCAGATCTCTGTTTTGAACTAAAAAGTTAAGAGATACTCCTAACTGGCGGCTCCCCTTTTTCGTTTTTGCCAAACGCTTACTCCTCTAAAATGTCGGCTAAAGTAAGGTTGTCTAAAAAGCTATCTATTTTGCCTTGTAGTCGGTTAAGAAAGGGCCAGATACCACAACTGTTGGCAATATCAGAAGGGCAACAGCTTTGTGAGGGCGAGCAGTCAAAGACTGCCGGAGATTTGCCCTCAGCCGCTTTTAGAATCTCTAAAATTGTAATGTCCTGACTCTCTTTAGCAAGAGTGAACCCGCCGTTAACCCCTTTGTAAGAGTTGAGAATGTCTGCTCGTGCCATGGACTGTAAGATTTTGGCTAAAAAACTTTTAGAGATATTGAGTTCATTCGAAAGCGTCTCGGCACCGAGCGGCTTGTTTGAGCGAGCCAAGACAATTAAAGAGAGTAGTGCATATTCGCTAGCTCGAGTCATTAACATCGTTGTATATTCCTGTTGAAATTTATATAGTAAGGTATATTATACCGATTCAATATCAAAAGACAATAAAGTTTTTAAATTTTTAAAATAATCTTAGTCTAAAACACAGTACTGTCTTGTAAAGGGCACGCTTTTTAGATATAATCTCGCCCAACAAAAAGGGCAGTCACGTGTTCTGAGTTAAATTTACTATACCTATCAGGAGGTCATTATGGCTTTAGATTCGGCGAAAAAACAAGAAATTGTTAAACAATTCGGACAATCAGAAACAGACACGGGTTCAACTCCGGTACAAATTGCACTGCTTTCAGAGCGCATTACTGAATTAACAGAGCATTTAAAATTATTTAAAAAAGATCATGCATCGCGCTTGGGGCTTTTAAAACTTGTAGGGCAGCGTCGTCGTTTAATGCGTTACTTGAAGCGTACGAAACGCGATGAGTACACCAAACTGATTGACGCACTCAATCTTCGCGACAATATCTAAATATCTGCAATATTCGGCGTCATCGTTATGATGGCGCTGTCTTCGTAAATAATTTACATGTAAATTTAGACCAAAAATATCTCTTTGGCACGTTCTAAATCTTCAGGCGTATCAATACCGAAACCGGTGCTGGCGACTTTAACCATGCTAATTTTTTCCCCGTGATAGATCGCACGAAGCTGCTCAAGTTTTTCGATATCTTCAATAGGAGCATCATCCA
Source organism: Campylobacterales bacterium (assembly GCA_024277395.1). Taxonomy (GTDB): domain Bacteria; phylum Campylobacterota; class Campylobacteria; order Campylobacterales; family Sulfurimonadaceae; genus QNZR01. The sequence continues at coordinate 12,991 of JAJRVF010000097.1, read as the reverse complement.
AAGCGCAAAAAGCATTCAGACTTTTTGCAGTAAAACCGTAGATGCCGATGTGCCCGAAATAGGTAGCACTGCCGCTACGATTGTAAGGGATGAGTGATCGGGAAAAATAGATGGCGTTATGTTCGGAGTCCAAAACTACTTTCACCAGATTGGGATCTTTGGCGGCCTCGGCATTAACGGCATTGTAGCAGCTGCCCATAATAAAGGGCGCCTGCGCTGTTTTGAGTGTATTGAGGCGGGTTATGAGTTTGGAAACTACCTCAGGTTCAATAAAGGGTTCATCGGCTTGAATGTTGATTACGAGATCATCATTTCGAAGCTGCAGCAGGTTGGCACATTCGTTGATTCGATCGGTACCGCTTTTGTGGGTGTCTGAGGTGAGCATGGCGGCAATGCCATACTCTTTGCAGGTGCTCATAATGCGCTCATCATCGGCAGCGACGACGACATCATCGAGATGTTCGACCCGTTTGGCAGTACGCACAACCATAGGGAGGCCGCCAATATCGGCGAGAACTTTGTGAGGGAATCGGGTGGACGCGAGTCGTGCGGGAATAATTATCATAATGATTTAACCTTGACGTTGTATAATTGCAAAATTATACCGAAGAAGGGGACGGATGCTGCTTTATCAGCCGGAATCGAGTTACTGTTACAACAGCGATTCTCTCTTTTTATATGACTTTATTTTTCGTTTGAAACCCAAAGGAAGAGTGCTTGATATCGGTTCGGGAAGCGGGGTGATCGGTTTATTGGTGGCCCGTGATTTTCCCAAGGTGACACTGGAGATGGTCGAGAAGCAACAGGCGTTTGTCGCGTATGCAACCCATAATGCCCGCGTCAATAACATTACATGTAAAATATACCACGGTGATGTGTTGGCGCTTCAAGATGCGAACGGTTATGACTGTATTATCTCCAATCCGCCGTTTTATCATGAAGGGGTCTCGCGCAGCAGCGATGCCATGCGTCACACGGCACGCTATAACATCCATTTGCCGCTGTATGATTTTGTTGCCAAAGTTTCCAAACTGCTTCGACCTCAAGGACATTTTATGTTTTGTTATGATCCATCTCAATTTGCTTTGGTGTGCGCCGCATTAAGTGCCGTGAAATTAAGGGTTGTTACGGTACAATTTGTCCATCCAAAAGCCGATAGAAAAGCCTCGCTGGTAATGGTTCATGCACGGAATAACTCAAAGTCCTTCATGAATACCCTGCCGCCGTTTATTGCATTTGAGGGCAATGAGTTTTCTCAAGAGGCACAAGAGATTTACCAAAGAGCAAGGACGCACAGCATAAAATGTCAACTTTAATGAGGCAAGAGGGCTTTGGCTATACATTTGATTCAAGTGCGTGCGCAGAGTGTGGCGGACGTTGTTGTACGGGAGAGAGTGGCAATATTTTCATGAAACGTTCCGAGATTCAGGCCATGGCAACGTATTTGCAGATGGACGAACAGCACTTTGCCCAAAACTATTTACTAAAAAAAGGGTATAAATATACACTTAAAGAGCAAAGAGTCGGCATGTCGCATGATTGTATTTTCTACTCCCGGGACGCGGGGGGATGTTTGGTGTATGATGTGCGCCCGCAGCAGTGTCGTACGTTTCCGTTTTGGGACTATTTTAAGAACAATATGCAAGAACTTCGTGATGAATGCCCGGGGATTGTTGATGATTAAATCACTACTGATACTACTATTGTTACTACTGTTTTCAGGGTGTGTGCGTCATGAACTGCAGCCTGAAGTTCAAACCACACAATCTTTTGCCCAAGAAGATGAATATATAATGTACGCTCTTGATGCTGAGGTCAATCAGCGCTATGTGGCTGCCTCACGTTATTACGACACACTGTATCAACATACGCATAACAGGGAGTATCTGTATCGTAGTGTTATGATGCTTTTAGATAGCGGGAATTATAATGAGGTTATCGCCCGTACAACGCACTTTCTGGAGCAAGAAACGACACCGCTGCCCCAGCTGATGCGTTTTAAAATTGCGGCATTAATGAAACAAGATCGCCTGGACGAAGCAAAACAGCTTGCATTGCAACTGCTCGATATAACCAAAGAAGAGGGCGATTACCTGTTGGTAAGCGAGATCTACCAAAAAGAAGAGCATTACGATATGGCCATTAAGTATCTCGAGAGCGCCTATGCCATTGCTTATGATGAGAAAATTTTAGATACCTTGGCGGTGACACTCTATGTTAATCTCGATCGCAAAGAAGACGCTATCTCTTATTTGGAAACACACAACAGGCTCCACGGCTGTTCCCAAATAGTATGCAGCCGTTTGGCAGGCTTCTACAGTAATCAGAATAATATTGAGGGAATGCTCTCAATTTACCTGCGTATGTATGAAAACAGACGAAATCCTCGTGTTGCTGAGGCAATCATTAATATTTACCGCTATAAGCAGGAATTTGCAAAACTCATTATGTTTTTAGAAAAGTATCATGCCAATGATAAAATGCTACTGCAGCTGTATGTCAATGCGCAACGCTATAGCCAAGCAGCAGTGTTGGCAAAAAAGATTTATGAAGAGAGCGGAGAGAGTTCTTTTTTAGGACAAAGTGTTATTTTTGCGTATGAAGCAAGCAACAATAAAGAGAATCTTGATATGCTTCACAAGGTCATGTGCACTTTAAAAGATGTGGTAGTTCAAAATGAAGATCCGCTTTTTTTGAACTATTTGGGCTACCTGATGATTGATCATGATCTGGGCGTTGAAGAGGGTATTGAATACGTGAAGCGGGCATTGAAAATAGAGCCGGAGTCCTCATTTTATCTGGATTCGCTGGCATGGGGATACTATAAGCTGCACCGCTGCCGGGAGGCCTATGATATTATGCAAAAAGTAATTGCCGTATTGGGCATGGAAGACAAAGAGGTTCAAGAGCACATTCATGCCATAGAGCAATGTTTAGAGGAAGCAAAGTAGATGATTTTAGATGATATTATCAAAAAAACAAAAGAGGATTTGGCCGTACGCCAAAAAGAGTACACCATTGACTGGTTGGGACGTTCGTTGGCTTTTAATGCTCGTGCACCGCGAGAGGTGAAGCCTTTTTTGCAATCGACGGAAGCAGAGCCGTACCGTATTATTTCCGAAGTAAAAAAAGCAAGCCCGTCAAAAGGGGTTATTCGTGAAGATTTTGACCCTTTCGCCATTGCACAGGGGTATGAGCGTGGCGGTGCGAATGCCATTTCAGTTTTGACCGAACCCCATTTTTTTCAAGGAGAGCTGGAGTATTTGGCGGGAATCCGCCGTTATGTCGGTATTCCGCTGTTGCGCAAAGATTTTATTGTCTCTGAGTATCAACTAGTAGAGGCTTTGGTATATGGAGCCGACTTTGTGCTCTTAATTGCCAAAGCACTCAGCCGTAAAGAGCTGAAGTCACTGCTGAACTATACCCGTCATTTGGGAATGGAAGCCTTGGTAGAAATTCATGACAGGAGTGATCTGACCAAGGCCATCTATGCCGGAGCTGATATTATTGGTATTAACCATCGGAATCTGGAGACGTTTGAGATGGATATGGAGTTATGCTACAAACTTATTCCGCTCATTCCCAACGGTAAAATTATTGTTGCAGAGAGCGGTATTTACGAGCATGGACAGCTTCCGGATCTTCACAAAGCCGGCGTAGATGCTTTTTTAGTAGGTGAATCGCTTATGCGCCAAGATGATGTCGAGGCGGCACTGCACTGTTTAAAAACAGGTGAGGGGTGTTCGTAATTTACATGTAAAATACATGTAAATTACCGTAGTAGCGCTTTGACGCATGCACTGATGCGTTTGCCCTCGGCAACCGTGCCGATTTTGCTTTTGGCTGCGCCCATTACCGTGCCCATATCTTTCATACTCTGCGCTCCGGTTTGTGTAATAATCTCTTTAACAGCATCATGCAGCTCTTCATCGCTGAGTTGTTGTGGCAGATAGGCTTCAAAAATAGCAATTTCATCCAGCTCTTTTTCCAGTAAGTCGGCACGTCCCGCCTCTTTATATTGTGCGGCGGAGTCCTGACGCTGTTTCACTTGTTTGGCAATAATGGCAATGACGTCATCATCACTGAGCTCTTTGCGTTCATCAACCTCAATCTGTTTCATAGCGCTATCAAGCAGGCGCAATGCATCGCGTTTGGCATGTTCTTTGGCTTTCATTGCCGTTTTAATATCTTCTTTAATCTGATTGCGAAGTGTCATGGTTTCCCTTGGAACTAAATTTGCTTTAATTTTATCAAAATAATAATGCGAGACAATTGAATGATAAGAGAACTACTGCTATTGGCGGCAATACTGATGCTTTTAAGTGGTTGCAGCGCCAAACTAAGCGATCCGCAACTCGATTTCAAACCGCCGGAGTATGTTGAACAGATGCCTTCGAAGGAGGAAGAGAACAACTATGCTTCCAGCGGCAGTATTTTCGGTCAGGGCGATAATCCGCTCTTTTCAGACCATAAAGCGATGCATGTTAATGATATTGTCACGGTCAGCATTACCGAAAATACCAACAGCTCCAACAGCGTCAATAAAAAGATTTCAGAGAGTGATACCACACAATTGGGTGGGGGTACGTTCAGTGCGGGTGGCAATAACAGCGTTGTCTCCTCACTGGCAAAAGAGGCGAGTGGACTGACGAACATCGGGTTTAATGCCAACTCCAGCAGCTCGTTTTCCGGAAAAGGTTCCTACTCCAAAGCGGCATCATTTAAAACAACTATATCAGCACGTATTATCAAAGTGCTTGAAAACGGCAACTATTTTATTGCGGGACGACGTGAGATGCTTATTGATGATGAGAAACAGATCATTCAGTTAAGCGGGGTGATTCGCCCGTACGATATTGATCAGAACAATCAGATCAGCTCCGATAAAATCAGCGATGCCAAGATCTCTTACAGCTCGCAAGGAGCACTTGATCAAGCGACACAACAAGGGTGGGGTACGAAGATCATAAAAGCAATCTGGCCGTTTTAGCGGATCAGCTGCATGGGGTCAATGTGGTAGTTCTGCTGGGTGACTTCAAACATCAGCTCTTTGTTAACCCGTCCGATGACCGAACCTTTTTTAAGGCGTGTTCCTTTTTTGATAGTGGGTGCAATTTGGGTTAAATAGGCATAGATGGTATGCATACCGTTAGCATGTTCAATAATGATAACATTATCTAAAAGCGGCGTCTCTTTTGCCAAGATTACTTTGCCGTTAAGGACGCTTTTAACTTTGGCGTTACGAGCTTTCGGTTTTAATGAGACGGACTCATTAAAGGTTTTAATATCATAAATCGGGTCGGTATAGGGGCCGAATTTTTTGGTAAGGGTGTACTCTGAGAGCGGTGCAATGGTCTTTTTACCGCGGTAACGTTTGGTTTTAACACTGTGAAAAATACTCTGTTTTTTGACAGCAGGGAGTTTTTTTCCCGCTTTTAGTGCTTTTTGACGCTCTTTTTCAAGTTTTGCCAAACGTTGAGCCTCCCTGCGTTCACGTTTTTCCCGAGCAAGGCGCTCCTTCTCTTTCTCTTTAATAATATTGAGATTGGCTAAAGTTTTACGCAGAGAACGCTGCTGATCTTGAAGCTTTTTAAACGATTTTTTATATTGCAGCTGTTTGCGTTCGAGCAGGGCAAGATTTTTATCGGTGGAACGTTTGAGTACCAAAAGTGTCTGTTTTTTGGAATCAATCATGGCAATAGCACTGTGAAGCTCTTGAATGCGCTGTTCAAGACTCTTCATTTTTTGGGCAGTTTCTTGGTAATTGGAGTTAAGTGCCTGAATTTCATGATGAATCTGTTTGCTCAATACTTTGAGTGCCTCTTGAGTAATGAGTGAGAGCTCATTGACCGGATCGTCTTTGTCCAATACTGCCGTGAGAGAGGCATTGCGAGCAATGGCAAAGACTAAGGCTTGCTCAATTTTTTGCTGCTCTTCATTGAGTTTACTGCTGGAGCGTTTTAAGGTATTTAGCTCTTTTTTTTGATCATTATAGGCTTTTTCTTTGTTGGCCAGCTCTTTTTCTAAAGTTTGCAGTTCCTTGGTCTGCTTAAGAACAATATTTTTTTGTTTAAGAATCGCTTTGGCATTTTTTGCCATTTTAGAGTTCATCAGTACATTGTCTCTATCAAATGTTTTCAGCCGCTTGGAGGTGTCTTGAATTTCTGCATCGATATTTTTGGCAACACCTGCATTGAGCGTAATGAAAAAAAGAACTATAAATAAACGAATCATACCTCTTCTTTGTGTCCTAGAACAATCATGGTCGCCAAAAATATGGAAAGCCCCAAGGCCAGTACCAGCATAGAAAACCCATCACCGAAAAGGTCAAAAATAGTGATATGAATTCCAATCACTTCGAGTTCTGATTCAATCCATCCATAATTGACAATACCGACAAAGGCAATACTGGTAATGAGTGTTGCCAATAGAGCATCCACAACAGCCAGTCGAAAGAGTACGGCCGAACGTAACCAAACGGGAGCACCAAACAATGCCATAATGCTCATGCGTTCGGTATGTTGGAACTGCCAAATACGCATCTCTTTAAGCATGAGCAAAGAGGTGACAATAAAAATAAATACCGCCAACACCAGAACTACCTGTTTAAATAGCAACAGCAGCTTGTAGGTAGTATTGTGGCTGTTTTCAAAGCTCTCCACACGGGTCACACCGGCATGCTGTTTAATGGCATCGGTAATGGTGTCAATTTGGTCGGGAGAGGGAAATTTGGAGAGGCGAATGCGGTAAAATTTCGGCAGCGCCGTTTTTAACAGCTTGATATTGGTTTGTTTCATCTGAAGCTTAATATTTTTTAGTACATGATCAGCAGCAATCAGTTCACTCTTTTTAATGAGCGGATGCATCTGCTGAAACGTTTTTTGCGAAATCTTTTTTTCCGACACAACAACAATGGAGTAGTTCGCTTTTAAGTTATTCTCATAGGCATCAATGGCGCGTTCGGTAATGGTAAAGATTTGTAGCGAAAACAAGACGGTGACAATTGCCATAATCAAAGAGAGGTGATTTTTAAAGGACTTCATTAAGCACCCCGTTTTCTAAATGAAAATGTTTGTATTCAAGGTTGAGTGTCTTAGGAATGTTGTGCGTCACTACTACAACAGTTGTTTTCAGCTGAAGATTGGCACCTTGGAGTAAGTTCCAAATGACCTGTGAGGAGTAGTCGTCTAGGTTTCCCGTCGGTTCATCGGCAAGGATCAAAATAGGGTTGTGTGACAGTGCACGCGCCATAGCAACGCGCTGCTGCTCGCCACCGCTTAGCTCTTGCGGGTATTTTCCGGTTTGGTGGCTGAGCTTGACGTGACGAAGCAGTTTTTCTACTTGCGAGGTACTTACCTCTTTGGAATAACCTGAAATAATGAGTGGCAATATGACATTTTTTTCAATAGTCCATTCATTGACCAGGCGATAGTTCTGAAAGACTATGCCGATGTGTCGCCGCAGCAAATTGAGTTTTTTGGGTGCAATGTTGCTGAGTTCAACACCGCCGACAATCAGATCGCCGCGTTTGGGGCTAATAGCTCCGTAAAAAGATTTCAGAAGGGTTGACTTTCCACTGCCGCTTGCACCGGTAATAAAGACAAAGCTTCCCGATTCAATAGAAAAAGAGGTGTCGTTAATGATGGTTTCTCTGTCGTTATAGGCAAGCGAGAGATTGTTGGCATAGATCACCTTATCCATGAAGTTCCTTAATAAGACGTTGATGTACTTTATAGTTTGTCGGGGTTGCAATGGGCTCTTGCGGGAAGTATATCGTCTCATCATCTCTAAATATTAAATAGAGATGCTCCGGCTGCTTAAAATTGCCAAAAGAGAGACGCAATAGCATCCCGTCATTTTCAATGCGGTAGAGCCGTTCATAATGAATAAATTCCTCTTCAAAGGTCACCGTAGTACCGTTAAGCGCTTCTAAGCGTTTGGAGTTGCAGAGTTTTTTTGGAAACTTAAAGTGCAGTATTGCATTGCGTTTTGGACTCTCTTCGGTGTTGATGAGTATCAGATCGTAGATATTTTTTTCCATTAAACGCCAGCGGTCTTCATATTTACTGCTTACGGCAATAGAGCGATTTTTATGAATCTCCAGAGAGAGTTGCCGCAGTCCCATGAACGTCTCGTAAGAATACATGTAATAGTTCTCACTGTCGGTACGAAGTTCCAGTTTGCCATTGACGTTGAGTACACGGATTGCCTCTTCAATAAAAGCTTTGGAGATAACACGGCGGTGTGGTTTTTTATCCCAGGGGACAGGAAAATGAACGTATATTTTTTCAATACTGTTAGAAGGAATCAGCTCCATAAACAGACGTGCATCATAATCGAGCAGTAGTATATTGTCAATGTTTTGAATGCTAATTTGCTTGAGTACCTGTTCTATTGAAGGTCGATGGATCTCAATGCCGATAAATGTAGTATTTGGATGTTGCAGAGCCTGATGGATCAGGTGCCGGCCCGATCCGAAACCGACCTCAATATGCATGCTGTCATTTTGGGGAAACTGTGTCACAAAAAATTCAATTGGTTTGAGTGCTGTTGTCTCTTGGAAATGGATGCTTTTGTGTGCAGTATGGACATTGGAGCTGAGTACTTTAGCATCGGTAAGTGATACATAATCCAACAGTGCCGTATGAATAAGATAGGTGGGAGAGGGACGCGTGATTTTATCACTTTTGATCAAACATTTTTTTTCATCTTTACGAAGAATAAAGAATGGTTTTCCTTCTACTTCGACTGCTATAAGCTGCTCATTGCGGTGGTTGACATTGGTGGCGCGAAACAGAAAGCGGCTCATGCCGATTTGGCAAGGAAGCGTTGCTTCCTGATACTCTTTGAGATGAATATGGGGCATCAGGCTAGAACCTATTTGGATTCAAAAGAGATCTCAATCGGTTCTGAAGGTTTGGATTTGACGCCATTGGCATCAACAGCAAAAATTTTATATTCGTAGAGAATATCGGGCGCAATATTGGTGTCGGTCAACTCGGTTTTGGTAATGTTGTCGACATGACTGGTACTTTTTGAGAGCCAGCCGCTTCGTGATGTTTTGACCAAGGTGTAGCTTTTGGTACGGTTATCGGCTCGCTTCCAGCTTAAATAGACGGCATCGTTAATGAGTTCTGCTTTGAAGTTTTTCGGAGTTTTGGGTTTTCCCAAGGTGCTGCCGTAAGTAGGCGGCGCGCTTTTTTCACTTTCTAAGCCGTCACGATCGACCGCACTGATGCGGTAGTAGCGACCCACACCGTCTTTTCCGATAGGGTCAACATAGCTGGTTTGGCGGGTCTGCTTAATGCGCTTGTAATACCCGTCGCTGCTGCCGGATCTGTAAACATTGTAGTAGTCCAGCTCCCGGGTTGTACTTGGACTCCACGATACGGTAATCTGTTTGACCGCTTCGGTTGTCGCCGTTACGCCCGTTACTGTCGGAGGAAGCGGCTTGGTCGTTACCTGTACCGGCTGACTCGGAAAGGACTTTAAATGATCGAAGGTAATGGCTCGAATACGGTATTTGTAAACCGTGTCGTCATCAAGATCTTCGTCGATATATTCGGCATTGAGACGGCCTTTGACCGTAGCAATAATCTCCCACTCGGGATCATCTAAAGTTTGACGCTGAATCTCATAGGCGACTACTTTTGGGTTGGTATGCGGTCGCCAGATAAGCTTGGCTTTGCGCGGCATATTGCCGATAGATGTGAAAAAACTGACCGATTTTAAGCGTGGCAGCGTAGAGACGGTGACGGTTTTACTTGGGTACGACTCGGCACCGTCTTGGTTAAAGGAGGTAAAAATATATTGATATTTGGTGTTAGGGCGGACATCGGTATCGACATAGTGGGTGACGTTTTTATTGTGAATGCGCTCAATAAGGTGCAGCTTGGCATCATTTTTTTTAGGGTTGTTTCTGTAGATGGCGACACCGACAACACGGGGATGCTGCAAGGGTTTCCACTCAAAAGCAATGGCATTCATGTCAACAAGGGTCCCGTTAATGCTGACTTTGGGCAAGGAAGAGTCCCGTAGCGTTTTGCTTCCTGCCGAAGGGGTTTTAGAACAGCCGTTAAAAAGTAAAACCGCTAAAGTGGCGGTCAAAATGATGTGGATCAATGATCTCATGAATAATTTCCTTCTCGAATTCTTGGTCAATAAATGTCTGCATCTCACTGGAAAGAGGAGCACAAAACTCCATAGTCTCACCGGAGAGCGGATGCACTAAATAGAGCAGATACGCATGTAATAAAATTCGATTGATTTTATCTTTTTTGCTCTTAAGAGCATATAAATGATCACCTTCAATGTGGCGGCTTATGGATTCCAAATGGACACGAATCTGATGGGTTCGGCCGGTGAACAATTTACATGTAATTAGCTCAAGTCGTTCATCACGGCTGGGGTAGAGCTTTTTAAAGAGGGTTTGGGCACTTTTTCCATGTTCGGTAATGCCCATTTTCAAGCGATTGTGTGAGCTGCGTCCAATGGGTTTGTCAATATAGGTGAACTCCTCTTTGAGCAGTGGGGAGATCACGGCTAAATAGTAGCGGCCCATACTTTTGTCTTGCAGTTGCGCCGAGAGCTTTTCATGCGCTTCGTTGGTCTTGGCAATCACCATGACACCGCTGGTACCACGGTCAAGCCGGTGAACAATACCGTGACGCTCTTCACCGCTGATGGTTGAGAGGCGGATGTTTTGGTGTTTGAGCCAATCGACCAGTGTCGGTTCTTTCACGCTGGGAGCAGGATGGACGGTCAGGTTGCCGGGTTTGTTAATGACCAATATATGCGTATCTTCATAAAGAATTTCCACCTCAAAGTCAATGGTTTGTGCCGGAGTGATCTCAGGTTCCGGAAAGTGTACGCTAACATGCTGTTGTGCTTTAAGTTTGAGTCCGGGTTTGAGTACGACGGCATCATCGACCGTAACGTTACCGTTTTTAATGAGATGTGCAACTTGATTGCGAGGTTCCTGGAGTGCTTGTGTCAAAAAAGAGTCGAGTCGTGCTGTTTCGGTGACCTCAAAGAGGGAGGGTTGCTTCATAGTGGCATTACCTTTAGTGTGTTACAATTTGACTGTAAATTGGTGATAATCGGAGTAGAATCCTTGAGGAAACTTGATCGGCGTATTTTAGCACACTTTGATTTTATCTCCATTATTTTAATTATTCCTCTGGTGGTGATCTCACAATGGCTTATTGGTGAAATTGCACCGACACTGGCACAAAAACATCTGGTTTATGTCGCTGTGGCGGCTATTGTATTTATGCTTTTTTTTCTGCTTCCCATTCGCCGGTTCAGCTGGCTTATTCCTATTTTTTACTGGCTGAATATTTTACTGCTCATTGCCGTAGAATTCTTTGGACATGCCCGTCTTGGGGCAAAACGATGGATTGAGATTCCCTTTATAGACTTTACCGTTCAGCCCTCTGAAATTATGAAACCGGCATTTATTTTGATGTTGGCGTATCTTATTAGCAAAAATCCTCCTTCAGTTCGCGGCTACAGTGCCAAAGAATTTGTCAAAATCTCGTTTTATATTCTACTCCCCTTTTTTCTTATTGCCAAGCAGCCCGATCTGGGAACGGCGATTGTTTTGCTGCTCCTGGGTTTTGCTATTCTCTTTTTTGTCGGGGTAAACTGGAAGGTCTGGGCAACCCTGATTGGAACGCTGGTGATCTCCATGCCGCTGCTTTACACGCAGCTGCATGATTACCAAAAAAAGCGTATTACCGATTTTGTAGCAGAGAAGCCCTCCTACCATGTACAGCAGTCCATTATTGCGGTAGGTTCGGGAGGCTTTACGGGCAAAGATAAAGAAGATGCCACCCAGACACAGATGAAGTTTCTGCCCATTGCGTCGAGTGATTTTATTTTTGCCTACGTTGCGGAGCGCTTTGGTTTTTTAGGGGCACTGGGTTTAATTACGCTCTATGCACTGCTCATCTTGCATCTTCTGAGTCTGGCGGTATGGAATCAGGATTACTACATTAAAGTGTTGGCGTCGGGCATTTCATTTTTAATATTTATCTATATGACGGTTAATATTTCCATGACCATCGGGTTTGCGCCGGTAGTAGGGGTACCGTTGCCTATGTTCAGCTACGGGGGGAGCAGTTTTGTGAACTTTATTGTCCTTTTTGCTATTATGCAGAACCTTATTGTCTTTCGCTTTCGCCATATGTACGATGACCGCGGCAAGAAAAGTTTTGTGTGATGATGTGTATGAAAAAAGCCATAACATTGAGATGGATGAAGTATTATGAGCAGATGTAGATTTTTATGCTAAAGAACTTGAACGTTCTCGTATATACATTATGGAAAAAGAGCTGGAAATTACAGAACGTTGCCGTCTAATTTAGAGCAGGGTGTACAAATCAGTAGTTTATAAGATATTTTTACGTAAAATTGCACTCCTCAAACGGGTCATTAGCTCAGTTGGTTAGAGCCCTCCGCTCATAACGGATATGAGCAAAGTTCTTTTTAGCCCTAAAATAAGGCTTTAAACTGTTTTGTATTTTAATAGGTGTCCCCTTGGGTGTCCTTTTCTTGTTTAATAATGGGCTTATAACTCAGCTGGTTAGAGTCCCCCGCTCATAACGGGGTTGTCGCAGGTTCGAGTCCTGCTAAGCCCACCATTTTTAAATATTGACTTTTTGATAAAAACTTAGGATAATTTTAATCCAACAAGAAGGGTTAAATTAGTGCCATGTTAGTCCTACGAGATAATCCACTAGTAGGCTTTGGCATTGATTTAACCCTTTTTTTCGTTAATAAGGTTGCGATTATGGTAAAAGTTGCTTTTTTTTTGTTGATTGGGATAATCTTCGTAAAATAGTTCACAAAGTGATGTGGCTACACTTATTCATACTCAGAACATTTAGCAATTCTGAGATAAAATATCAGTATGAGTAAGGATAAAAAGAAGATGAGAAACAGTAAATACACAAGAGAATTTCGAGATTCAAGTGTTCAATTGGTCATG
>JAJRVF010000001.1 GCA_024277395.1 Campylobacterales bacterium | reverse complement strand
GCTAATTCAGGGCATCCGGGTGCACCAATGGGATTGGCAGACATTGCTGTAATTTTAAGCGAGCATCTGCGACACAACCCTAAAAATTCCTCATGGTTAAATCGTGACCGTCTGGTTTTTTACGGCGGTCATGCGACCGGGCTCATCTACTCCCTTTATTATCTCTGGGGGTACGGTTTGGAATTGGATGATCTGAAAGCTTTTCGCCAACTCGACTCCAAAACTCCCGGACATCCGGAGTATGGGCATACCAACGGGGTAGAGATTACCACCGGACCATTAGGACAGGGGGTGGCCAACGGTGTGGGCTTTGCGATGGCAGCAAAGTTTATGGCAGCACAGGTCAATTCCCAGACGGCACCCGTCATTGACCATAAAGTTTACGTATTGTGTGGTGACGGAGATCTTGAAGAGGGTATTAGTTATGAAGCGTGCTCGCTGGCCGGTCACAATAAGCTGGATAATCTTATTCTTATCTACGACTCCAATCATATTACCATTGAGGGCTCTACCGATTTAAGCATTTCCGAAGATATACGCGGCCGCTTTCTTGCGCAGGAGTGGGAGGTTCTGGAGACCGACGGTCACGATTATGATGCCATTGATGCAGCCTTTAGCAAGGCTGAAAAAGCAACCAAGCCCGTACTCATTATTGCCCATACGACTATTGCCAAAGGTGCCGGACCGCTGGAAGGTTCGGCCGCATCTCACGGCGCGCCTTTGGGAGCCGAGGTTATTGCCGAAGCAAAAAAAGCAGCAGGGTTTGACCCGCATCAACAGTTTGCGGTGAGTGATGATGTATTGGCGCGCTTTCGTTGCGCTGTTGAGAAGGGTGACTTGTATGAGCGGGAGTGGAACCATTCGCTTAAAACCTTGCCTTTGGCCGAACAGAATGAGGCACTTGATGCACTGCTGCATCCGGACATATCGCGCATTCAGTGGCCACACTTTGATGCTGCTGATGCAACACGCAGTACCAACGGCAAGATCATGAATGCCATTGCGCGTGCACTACCGGGGTTTTTGGGTGGATCAGCAGATTTGAGTCCTTCAAACAAAACCCACCTCAACGATATGGGTGTGTTTCCAAAAGGCAGAAATATTCACTTTGGTATTCGTGAGCATGCGATGGCATCTGTTACCAATGCTATGGCACTGTATGGCCCGTTGATGCCCTTTAGTGCTACCTTTTTTGTCTTTAGTGATTATTTAAAACCGGCAGCTCGAATTGCCGCACTCAGTGGAATTCAGCAGTTTTTTGTCTGGACACATGACAGTATCGGCGTGGGTGAGGACGGTCCGACGCATCAGCCTATTGAACAGTTGAGCCAGTTTCGCGCCCTGCCGAATTTTTACGTATGGCGGCCGGCTGACGGCAATGAAAATGTGGCGGCATGGCAAAAGGCACTTGAGATGAAACATTCGCCTTCGGCCTTTGTTGCGTCACGCCAGAGTCTTCCGTTGTTGCCAGGTGCAGTGAAAGGCAGTGCGTTGCAAGGAGGATACCTGCTTAGTAAAGATGAGTATGCCGTTATAACCCTGATGGCATCAGGATCTGAGGTGGGCTTGGCATTGCAGACACAAAAGCTATTACAGAATAAGGGCGTTAAAGTTAATGTTGCCAGTATTCCCTGCTTTGATCTTTTTATTGAACAGGAACAAAGTTATATTGATTCGATTATCTTACCCGATACTAAAGCGGTGGCTATTGAAGCAGCGCGGGGTATGGAGTGGTATAGACTTGCCGATGAGGTCATTGCTATGGAGTGTTTTGGTGCATCAGCGCCTGCTAACGAACTTTTTAACAAGTTTGGATTTACCCCGCAACACATCGCTGAATATATCAAGTAATATATTTTTTGAAGGAGCGAGGTCAGGTGAAAATATAGACCTGAGCGGCTCTATTTACATGTAAATATTATTTCGGCATCTTTTCTGATATAATCCGTTTATGAAAGTTATATTATACTCCATGCTTCCTGTGCTGTTTGCAGCCGTTTTTCTAGGCTGTGGTACTGATGGAAGCGACAGTAAAAGTTATGATGTTTCGGTCTACTCTATTGCTCCGGTATTGCGAGCCGTAGTAAAAGATGCCAGTGGACAGCTGGCCATACAAAAAGATATGCGTCACAACCGCTATACTTTTTCTCAAAAGATTGTTTGGCCCGTTACGGCAACAACGGATGGCAAAGAGAGCTATATTGATGTTGATTTTGACGGGATGAAAAGTGCTTCTGATATTGCTTTAACATCAACACTTTATTCAAACTCATCAAGTGTTAGCGAGCTAACAACGGCGTTGTTACGGTTGGCTCATATCAATACGACGACACTGGATTTTAATCGAACACAATATGACACGGCATTGCGAGAGATGGTACATCGCTATTCGTTGCCATCGCAATTTATTCTGAATGCGACACCTGTAACATCCTCGAATAAACGCCTCGCTATGCTTAATGACGCTCTGTTTCAAGCCCGTCAGCATAATGATTACAATATGAGTAATTTTGCCGAGGTTGATGCCTACTTTAATATTGCAGAGACATTTTACAACCGCTATTTGGATACAATGAATGCGAGTGATGCTGCCAAATATTATGAATCGCTAGTGGTGTTGGAACTGATTGATGCTAAGAAACTGCAGCCCCTTGTCAATAATGCAACTCCGTTTATTCCCCCGTACCTTAATCGTGATTACAATGCTACGATAATACATGTAAACAATACCAATCAACTCTCCTTGTCATATAACCGATCTCAAAATCTAGCCTATTGGGATATTGCCTATGATGCCGGTATGTCACGTGCGTATGTCGCAGCAGGCAATGACGGATTTGATCTGATTGATACGAGCATGCCGACGCAACGACTGGGAAACTATGAACAAAATGTCAGCGGATTTGGTATAGGAATTACCTATTTTGATCGTTTTGACAACCGTTGTATTGTGGTGGCGTCTTTAGAAAATGAAGTGCTGTTTTATGAGGCACCCTATTACAATTTTGACGAGATTGTCTATAGTGGTCATTTTGCTTCGGGTGTGACAGGGGCTAGGGCATATGATGTTCTTTATGCCAGCACCAATGCGCATAA
Source organism: Campylobacterales bacterium (assembly GCA_024277395.1). Taxonomy (GTDB): domain Bacteria; phylum Campylobacterota; class Campylobacteria; order Campylobacterales; family Sulfurimonadaceae; genus QNZR01. Next base: position 2,929 of record JAJRVF010000001.1, on the reverse strand, counting down.
TCGTGAGTTGCTTCTGATTGCCGAGGGCAGTGCAGGACTTCAGATACTTGATATCGGCGATTTCTCGTGTCAGGGGCTTGAAGATGTAAATGGCTCTTATGCATTCAACGCAAGTTCTGTTGGGGTGGAGACTTACGGCGTAGCGATCTCAAACAATCGTAAAATCATCTATATTGCCGATGGAAGCGGCGGGGTAAAATCGGTAGATATTTCAGGAGCTTTACCACAGCTTCTTGATACCATATCACTGCAGCATGGAAGTAAAGCGTATCAGGTTCATTTGGCACCCAACAGCAGTGAACTTTATGTTTCTACCGATACCGGTATTGAAATTTTTAGCAGTGATGATACGGGTGTGTTAGTCTACAGAGGGTATTATGCTACCGAAGGAAGCCGTGCCAATGCTTTGGGTGAGACGGTTAAAGTCGACCGCTCACGTAATGCCAAAGCGCTTTTTGTTGCCGATATTACAGGCGGTCTGAAAATTATAGACGTGAGCGAGAGCCGGCACCCACGATTGTGCGGTGTTGCCTATTTTAAATCGGGTGATATTGCCCAACGCAGTGCCGTACGCGATGTAAAACTCGATGAGAGCATCGGTGGAGTGACTGCCCTTTTGATTGCCAACGATGCCAATGGATTAATTAAGATAGATGATGCACGAACGCTGCTGTTTGAGCATTGTAAAGGATTGCTGGATTGAAGGATTCACCGGAATATTTAAAGAAGCGAGCCTTTATAGAGCGCTTAATGACGTTTTACGGCAGAAAGGTCACTTTAGAGCTGTTAGATGATTTGCAAATTACAATTCATAAAGTGCATTTAAGCCGCTCGAACAAGGTAGAGGGAGTTGTTGCAACAATTCTGCAACGCGCTAAAGAGCGTGATATTGAGGTGGTCTACCACGATAAAGCAGCACTTTCGCGTATCTCAAAAAACGCCAAACAAGATCAGGGAGTGGCTGTTGATGTCCTCTCGGCACACTATTTACATGTAAATTTTATTGCCGAGTACTTTCCTAAACAATATCGCCTTTTAGCACTCGATGGGATTCACAATCCGCAAAATCTGGGTATGATTATTCGCTCTGCTGCTGCCGGCAATATTGACGGCATTATTCTTCCCAAACGTAACAGTGCCAAGATCTCTCCTTTGGTGATGAAAGCGAGTGCGGGAACGCTGTTTAAGATGGAGATCTTCTATTGTGATACGCTAGCGCCGGCGTTGGCATCACTTTCCAATGAGGCAGAGATTTTTGCTTTAAGTTCACATGCGCTCAAAAGCCTGGAGACACTAACGCTACAGCAGAAGTCCATTTTTGTTCTGGGAAACGAGAGCGCAGGGGTAAGCGCTGAGGTACTTTCAGAGTGCAGCCACTCGGTTGCCATTCCTATGAATCGCGGGGTTGAGTCGCTCAATGTTGCGGTGACAGCCGCGCTGATTGCCTTTAAACCGTAGTGTTACGAGTAGAGCAATGCATACGGTCGCGTTAACGTCTGAATGATTGCATCAACACTCATGTAGCGACTTTTACGCAGGTACTCTTTTCCTTCAAAAAAGATGAGTACCGTGGGAATACCAAAGACTTGAAACGCAGCAGCAGCTTCAGGTTCACTGGAGGTATCAATACTCTGTATGAGCATCTTCGGAAAGCACTCTTCAACAGCACGAAAAAGTTTGGGGCGAAGAGCATGACAGACACTGCATGAGGGAGTGCCAAAATAGAGCATAACGCTACGTTCGGTTTCTAGGGTTTGGGTGATGGTGCTTAAGGCGGGCATGGTTTCTCTTTGTTGTGGCATTGTTGAGATATCATAACACCAAAGCGATACGTCTGTCAACATGGCGTTATATATTAAGAAACATCGCGCTATACTGCTGAGAATATTATGTATTGACGCACGTAGAAGGAGGGTCATGCAGATCGCATCGAGTTTAACATTAGAACTCGCCGAGCAGCCGTTTTTGCTTGAGAGGCGTATTGAGCTGTTGCGCGCTATTGCCGTTACCGGATCGATCCGTAAGGCGGCACAATCGATTGCTATGAGTTACAAATCAGCATGGGAAGCGCTTGATACAATGAATCATCTTTCCCACACACCGATACTCACCAAAGCTGCAGGAGGTGTTGGCGGCGGAGGCAGTAGACTCACCCCTTACGGTCAGAATCTCTTAAAGATGTATGATCTCCTCAAAGAGGAGCAACAGTGTTTTTTAAAGCGATTAGAAGCGCGTGCAGATATTGATACGGCAACACTTAAGACAATAGGACGGTTTGCCATGCAAATTAGTGCACGAAATCAGATACAAGGTACCATTGAATGTATTGATACGGGAGTACTAAATAGTAAAATACATGTAAAATTAAGAAGCGGTAACCGTGTAGCATCGGTGATTACGAACCATTCGGTTAAAGCATTGGCATTGCAGTGTCACGACAGAGTGAGTGTACTGTTTAAATCAAATCGAGTGCACTTGCATACAGTCATAGAGGCTGAGCGAGAAAACTATTTTGTCGGTACACTAAAACACTTCAAGAGGAGCGCTCACCGTGTCGAGGCAGTTATTGATATTGGTGATGAAGAGCACATGGTATCACTGCTTTCGATTGAAGCAGCAGAAGCACTGCATGTGAGTATCGGAAGTGATGTAACGGTTAGCGTAGATGCCTCCGATATTATGATAGGACGCTAAAAGTGTGCACCTTGTTGTCTCGTGATGCTCTGCTTGTTCGTATGGAGCTGAACTATCTGTTTTGGTAAAGGGATGTGATGAAAATACATGTAGCACTGATGATACTGATCACGACACTGCTTGGAGCAGAACCTGTTCATGTGGCTGTTTCCGCCAATGTCAGCTATGTCATGGATGCGTTAAAGCAGGAGTTTCAGAAACAGCATCCAGATGTTGATGTTAGAGTGATTCTGGG
>JAJRVF010000096.1 GCA_024277395.1 Campylobacterales bacterium | reverse complement strand
TCTTCTTCAAAACGCTTTTTCAGATCTTTTCTAAGACTCTCTTTCACCTTCTCAAAAGGAAGCTGATTGGGTTTGAGCTTATCTTCTACTCTGACAATAAAATACCCGATCGTATCTTCTATGATATTGCTGGTAGTATTGACATCCATAGCAAATGCTTTTTCTTCTACGGCAGCATCCAGCCGTCCCTTGTGAAGATAACCCATGTCGCCTCCTTTAATACGGCTCATTGCTGTCGAATATTGTGCCGCCACATCAGCAAAGTCCACTCCCTCTTTAAGCTTTGCATACGCCGCCTCTATTGTTGCCTTGGCCTTTTGCTTTCCTTTAGGATCTGTTGGATCGTTTCTTACATGTATCAGACGTACTTTGATTTTTTCAGGCTCTTTAAATTTATACCTGTTTTCTTCATAGTATGCTTTGAGTTCGCTATCACTAATGCTCACCTCGATCTCTTTCTTGTAGAGCTTTTTTAACACTTCATCTCTCTCAATGGCTTTTCGAAATGATTCCGGCGTAAAACCTAACTGTCGAAATGCTTTTTCAAGCGTATTCTTTGATCCATATGCTTCTGCAAGTTTTTCCATCACATCGTTCACTTCATCATCACTGACATCTATTTTCTGTGAACGCGCATACTGATACAAAAGAGTCTTTTCTATCAGCGACTGCAATGCTTTTTTCTTAAGTTTCGCCAATTTTTCATCATTGAGCGTGGCATGATAATAGGTTCGCGGCAGCTCTTTTCCCACCTCTTTATTGAGCTCATCATTTGAAATTGCTATGCCATTGACAACGGCTGCTGTTGACTCTGGCAACGATGCAGCCTGAGCCATCAAAAAACAGTGTAATCCCACGACAAAAAAAATTGCTTTCACTTAATTTCCTTTAGAACTGCCTACATCTCAGGCTGAAACTCTTTAAATTTTTCATACTCTTTCGGATGTTCCTGCTTCCACTTTTGACTTAAATACTGAAAGGTTTGCACCCTGCCGGAGAATCCGTCCGCAATAACAATTTTATCATTCTCATCAATATAGACCCCGGCAATTAAACGAAATGTTGCCGGAGTATAGCCTGCACTTCCAAAATAGAGCAAGAGCTGTCCTTGATCATTGAAAATCTGAACATTGTTAAATGCAGCATCACTGACATAAATGTGTCCTTCCGTATCAATTCCCACCCCTTTTGGCCGCGCAAACATTCCCGGCTTGTCGCCGATTTTTCCAAAACGACGAATAAAATTGCCATCTTTGTCAAATATCTGAACCCTAAAGTTTTGCGTATCTACGATAACGACATTGCCGTTTCTCTGATCCACAGCGACATTGGTAGGAAAATTAAACTCAGCATCGCCTTTACCGCGTTTGCCCACCGTAAAAAGATGCTCTTTTGTTTTTAAATCAAATGCTTTAAAGTGGTGTTGTTTGGTATCAACAACATAAAGACGATTGAGTTTTTTATTGATGGCAATACCGGTAGGGTAGGTAAACACCAATCTTCCTCCGAGCACATACTTCAGCTTTCCGTCTTTGTCATAGCCTTGGATAACTTTCTGCTTGGCATCGCTGACATATACCGTATTATTACTGTCAAACGCCAACGCAACCGGCCCTACCAACCGTCCTCGAGCTTTGTTTCCAAGGAACTCTACCTCCCTGGTCTTCTCGTCCATAATAAAGACGGCATCAGAACCGGTGTCTACAGCATAGACTTTGCCATTAAGCAGTCCGACCCCGTAGGGTTTAATGATATTCGATACTCCGGCACCGCCACTCTCTTCTCCCAAGAAAACATCGATGACGCCGCCCAATCCTTTGTCATCCTCGGCAGTCACCCCGCCTTTATACGTATCCAAGTAGACAATTTTCGGCTCATCGGGATACGATAGAAAAACAATATTCGGCTTCACTTCGGCAACTTTTGGTGAACATGCCGTGAAAAAAAGCATTATAAAAATAGTTAGAAAAAGAAAAGTTTTTTTCATACAATAACTCCTTTACCTCTTTCTCTTTTTTAAATTAATCGTACCCATTACGATTCGTTTTTTCTTAAGTAAATGTCTAATTATTATATCAAAAAAACTTTAATGAAGATTGAGAAAGGAGAGGGGAAAACCCTCTCGATTTTGACCAGCACCACGTGCTATTATTTGTTATGGCAACCAATACAAAGCTGACTGCCGGTATTGCTGTGGCGAAGAAAGTTGACCTCGGTATCTACACCTTGCGTATTACCGCCGTTGTGCGGATCATGACAACTGCCACACTCAACCCGACCGGCACGAAGAAGATCATTGATGGTCGTTGCTCCTACCCATGAGGTACCGCCTGAGTTGGTGCTGCTCAACACCGTCGTTTTAGCTCTCAGGCTTGCTGCATTTTCCACATACAAAATAGAAACAGGGTGGTCGTTAGCCAGATTGACAGTTGTTCCTGCCGTCGGCGCACCTGTATCACCACCAATATTTCCGCCAAACATTGTGGTCAGCTCACCAATATTTTTTGTACCGGCAGCCAAGGCTCCCGGTCCTGAACCCGGAGCATTCACGATGGAATCAATCGCACTAATACCGTCATGACAACTCAAACATGCCAATGACGGACTTGACGGCGTCGCTTCTGTTGCATTTCCTGCAATCGTAGTACCTGCCGTGTTAACTGTTGTGGCACCATACATCATGTAATCGTTAGTTGCTGTTCCTGATTTATTCCACAACGGCGCGCCGTCAAACGCCACGTTGGCTGCGTGAGGGGTGTGACAATAGACACATATTTCACCGTTATCGCCAGCAACATTATTGCCGCCGCCACCGATATCATGGGGACTCCCTACAATTGAACCACCATAAACAAATGGTGAACAAACAACTAATAAACTTGTAAGTATATTTATCTTTTTATTCATAATAACTCCTTATCACACCATATAAAAAAAACTTATATAATGTTTACTAGTACTATGATAACAGATAGTTAATGAAAAAGCAATAGCTAGAAGTGTATTTTTTACAATTCTGTTACAATAAGTAACTTTATTGAAAAACTTCCTCTATTTTTGATGGCAACGGCTGCAGACACTAAACGGCATGGAGCCTTTCATCCGCAAGAGAAAAATACCGTTCGAACCGTGAGGATTATGACAGCTACTGCATGCAAAACTGCGCTTAGGACGCGCCGGATCTTTTGGCCCTTTTGTAGGGTGAGCGCCTTGATTTCGCGCAAATACAAAACTTGACACAATATGCTTGCCGGTTGCTTTTTCTGCATGGCACGTTGTGCAAAGATCCCAAATACTTTTACGAAGAAAAAATTCATTCTCGGAGCCATGAGGATTATGACAGCGGATGCACCGACCGTCATTAACCGGACCGTGCGAGTATTTCTTGCTATTCCACTCCTGCAGTACATCATGGCAATCATCACAATTTCGCTCTACCGGATCACGTACCAAGTATTTGGATTTACCCTCGTCTTGCATATTGTACTCACCAAATTTTCCGTCATGACAATCCAGACAGAGCCAATTGGCTGCCGGTGCATGCGTATTTTTGGTATTGAGCATCCCCTTATGGCACTCATAGCAGGTGGTTTTGGTGACATCTTCGAAAGGCTCGCCATCGGTAGGGACATTGGAGGTCATATTGTGACAGGCTTTACAGCTGCTCTCTTTTGTGTCTGAATGAAAGTAGTGCCGTTCAAAGCCTTCAGGCTCGTCATCAAGACCCTCAAAAAGTTCGGAAAGAAAATAGAGTTCTGTTGTAACGCTGTCGATCAAGGTCTCTCCCCGATACGACTTTACATGAATAATATTATCTCCTACATGTAAATTAATGGTTTTGCAATAAGTCCGCTTTACGGGAAGGACTTTGATCTCTACTGTAGTCCCTTCATCTTGGGCAATAATGAGCCTATTGATCTCTTTTGAGAGCACTTTGACAACAAATGTTGCTCGCTCTCCGACATAAAGGCTCTTATTGCTCGGTTCAATAATTTCAATCGACTTTGCAGATAGGTTTGCATCTTCTGCTTTACCGAAAAGAGCGGTAAGAAGCAGAAGCGTAAGAGATAATAGACGCATGGCATTCAACTTATTTTAAATTCACCTTTGGTGTCTCTCTATCGTAATGACGTCGCGCATGACATGCCGGAGCACATGATCCGCCAGTATCCGTTTCAATATAACGAATTGGAAAATTGATTTTACCGAAACTGGTCTTTTTGCGCAAGTGGTGCGGGTACTCTTTGGTACCGTGGAAATCATGGCATGCGCGGCATGTACGGCCTTTGTCTCCGTTTACATGTAAAAAGTGCATATTCTTGTCACCGTTTCTAAAGTTGGTTGCCGTGGTTGTAAACTCATCTTGAATTTTTTCGGGCTCATGGCACTCGAAACAGATGTAATGGTTTTTATCGAACTTGTCATAAAACTTTGTAGGGAACGGCTTCTTCAGCATTCGCAAATTGTTTGAACCGTGCGGATTGTGACATGCTGCACAGTCTCCCCATAAAATTGGTCCGTGCCAATCCGGATTCTCTTCAAGGTGCTTTGCCATATTGACCAGTTTGTAGCCGTCTTCATCGGTAACAAGTCGTTCATTATGACAGGTCAAACAGAGATCTTTCGAGGTCTCTTTAATTAAGAATTTCGGATTCTCCGAACCGTGCGGATCATGGCACTCCAGACATTTGCGCGGTCGATTCAGTGCACCGTGTTTTACGCTAACCTCTTTGGTCCATACCTCTTTGTCCACATGACACATCACACAAATATCCATAAAACGATCTGCTTTTAGCTGATAGAGATGATCTTCGGTGTGCGGATCATGACAGTTAATACACTGGTCTTGAACCGGCGGGTGAATGTGCGTTGTTGTGTGCAAAAATTCCCCTTTGGCTTGATGGCACGAGGTGCACAGTTCATTAATACTCGCAGCAACCAGCAGTTTCGAGTTTTCGGATTCATGCGGGTTATGACATGCTGTACACGCACCCGCTGCAACCGGTCCGTGGATAAACTTTTTGCCGTCTTTGGGTTCATGACACATGTAGCACAGATCCGGCGGATCCTGAACCAATCCGCCCTCACCTTTGGCATCGGTGTGACAGACCGTACAATCACCCCATTCATACGGAGGATGCACAACTTTTTTGCTCGATCGCAACTCCGTTCCGTAAAATTTTTCATCTTCTGTTAGTGATGATTTTTGACCGGCCGTACTGTTTGATTCGGCGGTATCTGCTTTTGCTGCAAAAAGTCCTGAGTGCAACAGTAATAATATACTGAGTATGTAAAATGCTCTACGTTTCATTACAATTCTACCTTTACCATTAATATTTTTTATACTTTGACAGAGTTTTCACTCTAATAGACCGGACGATCTGCAGAGGATACAATATACTCGGCCAAATCACGAAATTCCTCCTCAAAAAGTGTGCGTATTTTCACTAATTGCGGTGCCATTACCGATGCTCTCGCAGGGTCAATTATAGGTGAACCCTGCCCTTTAAGATAGGCGACCAATGTACCTTCCTTGCCGGAATAGCCAATGGCAATGGTGCGCAAAGAAGGACCAACCGTATCCATATCTTTTTGGTGACACATCACACATCCTTTTGCCTCAAAAATAACTTGTCCGTTGGCACTGTCCGCCATAACACTGCTTGAACAGAATGTTATTATCAATGACAAACCTAAAATTAACATCTTCATTCCAAACCCTTTAGTAAGATTTAAGTACTATTTTTGATTTTAGCATAATGTTTTGACTTTGTTATTAAATTATTAAAAATTATACGTAGATCCGTTAATTTGAGAACTTTTCGGACATAACTTTATGAGGAAAAGGATATTTCTTAGCAGCAACAAAAAATATTTTTTTGAAGGAAAAAATTAAGTTTCTATAGATTACAGGAGCGCCAAAAGGCATCTGCTCCTACCAGTGAACCTCAGCAGTCACTAGCACGTCGGTACGTTTTTCGGCATCTTTGCCTTTGTAGCTTTTGCCATCTTTAGGATCATACGTTTGTCCCGAAAGAAGCCATTTAACATTTTTATTTTGCTGCCATGTAAGTCCGTAAATATAACTATTGGTTTCGTACTCCTCACCGGAAACTGTCTTTTCTGCCGTCCAGTTATCATAGCGTCCCAAAACAGAGTACTCTTTATGATCGCCAAAACGGTAGGTTCCGTTAATGGAAAAACCGCTGCCGTTGTATTGGCTGGTATCACTAAGATCGTTATCATTATCAGCAGTTATATATTGCGCACTTATTAGGAGTGATGGCATATTATAGACCGCATGCAGTCCGTAAAACATATACGTTTGATCTTCGTTTTTACTGCTATCCATATTATATTGTCCGAAAAACGATGCGTCAAAATAGGTATCTTTTTTAGGCTTTCGTTTTGTTGCCCCGTTACCCATTGCTGCCGCTGTCAAACGCCACTCCAATGAGTTGCCGGCACCACTTTCGTCGCCATGGTAACCCTCGCCGTTAAACAGACCGAGTTCTGAAGTAAAATAGTCTGTTTTTGTCTTAAAGTTTACCCCTAAATCCGCCGAGTTTGTCAAATGCGATGCCTCGCTCGCCTCAACATACACTTTGCTGATGGAGCGCATAAACCATGACTGGTGCTCTTCATAGTCAATCCACGGACGGTGTACCTGACCAAATTCGACACCGGTGTAAGGAAGCACTTCGTTTAAAAAGAGATACGCGTACTTCAAGCGTACTTTCCAGTCTCCCGTCTCATCTTGGTGGGTAGCGAATGTCGTGCGCAGATAACTTTTGGGGTCGTCAAAAAGATATGCTTTGACCTGAAAATAGTTACGACGGGTTTCAAAATAGGTAGTGCTGTCACTTTTATCGGGATTCGAACTGACAAAACCAAGATAGTGAACCCCGCTGAACTTCAAGCTGCTTGCCTTGGAAAACACCGGTGTTTTCGCTGACGTCATCGCAATACGGTTTGCTCCGGGTGTCGTAAAGACCTGTCCGGTTGCAGTATCTGTGTAGAGGCTTGGTGCTTCGGCATACCCTGCAAACAGGGACGGGGTCATCACCAATGATGCTAATGCAGAAAGTGCTACGTTTTTCATCTAAAAATCTCTCCTAAGTTTTGATAGGCAGCAGTGTAAAATATCTTCATTACATTTCGGTTACAGATACCTCTAGGGTCCGGAGATATCCAAAGAGGCATCATATACCGAAGTGTTGATATCCATGATACCCAGTATGGTGTGAAACAGGTTGTCATGATAGAGGGCATCATCACGGCGTGCAACGACATGCTTGTGTTTGGAGTGTGTACTGCCAAACCACATCAGTCCTGCAATATGCGTTTGTGTATCGGGCGCCATAAAATAGGGAAGTCCATGCAGATACAGTCCGTTTTCTCCCAGCGACTCTCCGTGATCACTCATATAGATCATGGTCGTTTCACGTTCTGCGTCATATCTCTTTAGCAAAGCGATGGCTTTAGAGAGAAAATAGTCAGTATAGACAATAGCGTTATCATAAGCATTGGAGATCTCTTCTTGTGAACACTCTTCAAGCTGATTGGTTTGACATACAGGAGTAAATATCTCAAAAGATTTTGGATAGCGCCTGTAGTATGCCGGCCCATGATTGCCCATTTGATGCAGAACAATCACCACATCTTTTTCGGGGCGCTCGTCAATATACCCCTCGAGCCCCACCAGCATCCCCTCATCGCGACACTCCACACTGTCACATACCGAATTGTTCTCGGCTAACCTGTAGTTTTCATAGGCAATACGATCGGCAACCCCTTTGGAGTTAAAGTTGTTATCGCGCCACAGCAGGTCAATCGCACCGGTATGCCGGAGCACATCCAGGACATTCTCGACAGTGCGCCCTTTTTTAACTGAGAAATCATCTTTGTTGTAAACAGAAAACATACACGGCACGGAAACAGCGGTTGAAGTCCCGCACGAGTAGAGATGGGTGAAATTAACAATGCCCTCCTCTTTCTCAAGCAGCGGATTGGTTTGACGTTGATATCCGTTGAGTGAAAAGCGATCGGAACGTGCTGCTTCGCCCACAACTATTACAAGCAGTTTTTTACGTCCGCTTTTTCCGTCTATCACCGCTGCATCCCGTCCTAACGGCTTAAGCTCTTCTTGAATATGAAAGGTATTGCCAATATATTTTCCCAAACTGTAGATATAATAGGTGGGATTGGTATAAAAACGCAACGGTTTGTGCTCTCTGAAAAAAGAGGTGTAAAACCGGCTAAAACTAAAAAAAACCAGCACAATAAGTACAGTGAAAATAACAACAGCTTTAAATCGATGCAGCAGTTCGCTGCGCCATGTTCCGTATACGAGTGGTGTCTTATACACAAGATAGGAAGGAAGGATTCCCAACAGCAACAGATACAGCAGCATCTTGACATCAAAGAGCTCTATTGACTCATCCAGGTTCGTCTCAACAATATTTTGGATCATGCTATCGTCAATCACGACCTGATAGGTATTCATGAAGTAATTTGCCAGTGACGAGATCAGCAATATGCCGATGAGCAGAGGTTTGGTAGTGTAGCGAGAGCTTACCAGAGTAAAGAGCAGAGCAATAAACAGGGTAAGCATGACAACAATGGAGAATAGCGGCAGTATGTTGTCCACACCTATCGGGTAGTAGGTTTTTATAACATTTGTAAAAAAAGATACATTGTCAAAAAATACTAAAAATACAGAGACATACAGTATCAGTCGTATCGGTGTCATTGGTTTCATCTAGTCGTGCTCTTTTATAAAAATTCTTGAAATCATAGCCAAGAGAAGTAACAGCATCTCTTAAAGGACTCATTTACATGTAATTCAGGTATCGCATGTTGTGCTCATCGTATAGACCCACTGCTGCAACGGCAACATCGCCTCATACGTTGCATAAAGTGTGGGGATCAGCTCTTGTGCGTGAATCAATTTGGGAGAAAAAACAGTATAGACATACATGCTGTCATAACGAGTGAGCGGCTCATGATTTAAACTCGCATCAAATCCTCGGGGCAGCCGTTTGTATTGGGGCGGCGGTATCACAAATCCTTGCGCACGCATCGTCTCCAAAATGGCATGCAGCGCCTCACGATGGCGCGCAACCTTGATATACGCTCTGTAACAGGCAAGCATCTCTGCGGAAAAGCCGCGTATGCCTACGGCGACAAACAGTTCATCGGGTGAAAAATGCAGATAAAATGCGCTGCTTTGCATCCGTCTGCCGCGACCTTGCCAAAAGATAAGACCCATACGGCTTTTAATGGGGGTTTTGTCCTTGGAAAAGCGAAGGTCGCGGTAGATACGAAAGAGTGAACCGTTCACTTTGGGGATAGCGTTAACGGTAGGTACCAAAGCCTGAAGATGCTCACCGAGCTCTACCGTACAGGAGCGAGACGGTTCAAGTATGAACTTCTCATACTCGTTTCGGTGAGCCTCAAACCACTCTTTGGTATTGTTGCGACGGATACGAGCCAAAAAATCGAGGCTCGCTCGGGGAAAGGCGGTAAAACTCATACCGCCATTATAGCTTAACGTTATTTAATATGTACAGCCCAATACTCGCGAATCATCGCTTTCGTCTCCTCAGGAAGCGGAATATAGCCTAATTTTTTTGCTGCTGCATCACCATTTTTAAAGGCATAGTCGAAAAAGGCGACCACTTTTTTATTCATCGCGGCATGTTCTACCGGAAGCAAAATAAATGTTGCGGCCACAATCGGATACGAGGCGTCACCCGGCTGCAGTGCCAACATTGCATAAAAATGATCTTTTTTCGTCCAGGAAGCATACTTTGCGGCAGCCTTAAAGTTCTCTTCGCGGGCACTCACCCATTTGCCGTTTGCACTTTGCAGTGTTGCTGCGGCGAGTTTGCTCTTCTCTTTATAGGCAGTCTCGATATAACCGATAGAAAACGGTGTCTGCTTTAAAAGATTGGCCACACCTTCGTTCCCTTTTCCGCCAATACCGACAGCCCAGTCGATCGCCTTGCCTGTACCAAAATTATTTTTCCAGTGATCGGAGCTTTTGCTTAAATAGTAGGTAAAGTTATAGGTCGTTCCCGAACCGTCAGAACGGCGTACTACAATGATTTTTTAATCAGGAAGTGTCAGCCCTGCATTGTCCGCTTTAATTGCCGCATCATTCCACTTGGTAATTTTTCCGGAAAAAATATCGGCAACCACACTGTTTTTCAATTTTAATTTTTCATCGGCAACGCCCGGAATGTTATAGGCTACGACAATGGAGCCGATGACGGTAGGGAACTGCAACAGTCTCTTTTTGCCCAACTCTTTTGTTTTAAGCGGTTTATCCGATGCTCCAAAGTTGACAATACGATTGCTGATCTGTTTAATACCGCCGCCTGAACCAATCGACTGATAGTTAACGCGATTTTTGGTATCTTTTTGATAGTTGTAGGCCCAATCATAATAGAGCGGTGCCGGAAATGATGCACCCGCACCGCTAATCTTCTCAGCTGCAAATGATGCCGTTACCGTGACGGCTGCAATCAATGCCGTTGAAATAATATGTTTTAACATGATGTCTGTCCTTCTTTCGTTTAAGATGGCAGCATTGTAAAGGAGCAAGATAACCGTTTGATTACAATAGGCAATACCGCTTGTAACCTTCTTGTTACCATTGTCCTATACTCTTTCATACCTACATCATGCTCAGCAAGGAGATTAGCGTGTTAAAACGTTACGAAAACAAAATTACCGAAATTCAGGAGATGATTACCGCGCTTTTAGAGAAAATCATTGTTTCCAATCAACTTACCCTTGATGCCTTCATTCATGACAAGAGCGACGAATACGATCTGGTCAAATCCCAACTCAAAACCATTCAAAGTGACGCTAACGCTATTGATAACGAAATTATTAAAACTTTTGCCCTTTTTGGTCCTGAAGCCAATGAGCTGCGCATGCTTGTCTCCTATCTAAAAATGACCAATGAGATTGTCCGCATCGGTGACGGGGTCAAAAAATATGCGCGCCGCATGAAAGAGCACTGCGAAAGCGAATGTCACCTTGCACCGCTGAACAATACCATCGTGCAGCTGCATAAAAGTACTATAAATGCGCTACAATATCTTTTACAATGTTTTAAAGACTTTACTACATGTAATATTGACGAGTATTACCGCAAAGTGATGGTTGAAGAGAGCAAAAACGATGACCTGTTTGCTATTTTGGAAAAAGAGATTATGAATCTGATCATCGGCGAGAAAGAGCTCTCCATCGAATATGTTAAAGTATTGGGAACCTTGCGAAAACTTGAACGCTCCTGTGATCGCTCGGTCAATATCGCCAATTTAATGCTCTATGCCAAAGAGGGCGGGAGCATCAAGGTCTATTAGAGGTAAACGGATGAAAGGGCTCATACTCATCGTCGAAGATGAAGAGGATATTTTGGAACTCATTGAGTACAATCTCACCAAAGAAGGCTTTGAAACCCTCGGATTCATGCATACCAGAAATGTCGAACAGGCACTCGAAGAAGAGGCCGTTGATCTGCTGATTATGGATCGCAATCTTCCTGGTGTCGAGGGAAGTGAATTTGTTGCCGCTATCCGCGCCAAAGGATTTGATCTTCCCGTCATTTACCTCAGTGCCAAAAACCGTGACAGCGATATTGAAGAGGGTTTTGAGCGCGGCGGCGATGACTACATTACCAAGCCCTTCAATCTGAAAGAGCTGCTGCTGCGCATTTCAGCTGTATTGCGGCGCACCCGCGGCGAGACAACCCAAGGCATCTTGCAGCACCGTGATATGTGTCTCAATCTCAATGCCCATACCCTGCATGTCGGTGAACATGAGGTGGAGTTGACCAAACTTGAATTTGACCTGCTTCACACCCTCATGAGCAACCATAACGTAGTGTTAGACCGTGACTACCTGCTTGAACGTGTCTGGGGCAATGACGGGATCTATCAAGACCGTACGGTCAATGTCGCCATTAATCGTCTTAAAGAAAAAATTGACCCTAATAAAGAGAAAGAGTACATCAAAACGGTTCGGGGTGTCGGATACACCCTGTGCTAAATATTCACCATGTCTTTATTATTAAATTTCTCGGTCTCTTCTTAGGCACCCTCTTTTTAGCGTCGCTGGCAAGCTACATTACGCTAAAAGATATTGTTATAGAGTATTATGAAGATCATCTCAAAAGCTCCATTGCTCTTATTGCTCTTGAGCTTAACAAGGTTGAAAGTCTCGATACCTATGTTACAAAAGCCCATCAGGCTGCGAGTCTGCGCATTACCGTTATTGATGCAAACGGCAATGTTATTGCTGAGAGCAATACTGACAAACAGAGCATGGAAAACCATGCCAATCGTGCCGAAGTAATGGCATCAAATTCTCAAGAGTACGGTATGAGTACGCGCTATTCCAAGACTCTGAAAACCGACTTTTTGTATGTTGCCAAGCGCATGATACTGCATCAGCATCCAATCTATCTACGTCTGTCTATAAGCTTGGAGCGTATTATGCACAACTTTTACGCACTGTGGACCAATCTGCTCATTATCTTTGCACTGATGACCCTTATTGCCATTGCCATCTCCTTTAAAATGAGCAAACGTATCCGTTATGATATTGCCCAGATTACCCAATATCTTGATGCCATTTCCAACAAAAATTACAAAGCCGTTGTAAAAACGCGCTATTTTAATGAATTTTTGCAAATCTCATTGCTGCTGAAAAATCTTGTGAAAAAACTGGCATCACGCGAGAAGCAGAAGCGTAAATACACGGCTAAACTGCGGCTCATTAACAAACAGCGCAACGACATCCTCTCAGCAATCTCCCATGAGTTTAAAAACCCGATTGCTTCGATTATGGGCTACGCCGAAACCCTGCATGACGATCCTGAAGTCAATCAGGAGATCCGCACCAAATTTTTACAAAAAATTCTCTCCAACAGCCGTAAAATGAGCAGCATGCTTGATCGCCTAAGTCTTTCGGTGAAACTCGAACACAACGACCTCAGCATCAAACCTGCCCAATTTGACCTCAATGAACTGCTTGAAGATATTGTGGCCAACATGTCTAAAAAATACCAAAATCGCCACATCCTCTACAGTGGCAGACCCGAAAAAAAGGTATTTGCCGACAAAACTATGATAGAACTTGTCATAATCAACCTCATCGACAACGCCCTCAAATACTCCGAAGACGATATCCGCCTTACCCTAAAAGAGAACAGTATCATTGTGCAGGATTTCGGCATTGGAATTGAAAAAGAGGAGATAGAGAAAATTACCTCAAAATTTTACCGCGTCCATAAAAACAGCTGGGACAACTCCATGGGCATCGGCCTTGCCATTGTCAGCTATATTCTCAAACTGCAGAACAGCTCACTGACTATTAAAAGCCGTTTACACGAAGGCTCAACCTTTAGTTTCAGTATTAAAACGTTCAAAGAGCCTTAACATGCACTTGACTCTGCCGCCTGTACTCACGCCATTGCTCAATGCGCTTATAGAAAACAG
>JAJRVF010000095.1 GCA_024277395.1 Campylobacterales bacterium | reverse complement strand
GGAAATTCTAGAGACACGTATTGCCGCCGTAGAAAAAGGAGCCGCTGCCATTGCGACCTCGAGCGGACAAGCTGCTATTTTTAATGCGGTCGCCAATCTTGCCGAAGCGGGCGATAATATTATTGTTGCCGAAAAGGTGTATGGAGGTGCTACAACACTCCTAACGCATACGCTGAAACGTTTTGGCATTACGGCTAAAACTTTTGACAGCGATAATGCCGATGATTTAGAAGCTTTGATTGATGCAAAAACCAAAGCAATTTTCTTTGAGTCACTTTCCAATCCGAACATCTCCATTGCCAATGTGGAAAAAATTGCCGCCATTGCCAATCAACATGATGTGCTCACCATCTGTGACAACACCGTGGCAACACCCATACTCTTTAACCCGCTTACAAAAGGGGTTGATGTCGTGGTACACAGTGCGAGCAAATATATTACCGGTCAAGGCTTGGCTATCGGCGGACTCATTGTGGAACGCGAGGGACTGAATGAGAAGCTTATCGGCAACGAACGGTACCCGCAGTTTAATGAACCCGATGAGAGTTACCACGGTCTGGTTTATGCCGATCTGCCGTTTCCGCTCTTTACGCTGCGTGTACGATTGTCGTTAATTCGTGATATTGGCGCAGCACAGGCACCGTTTAACTCATGGCTGTTTATTCAGGGGCTGGAGACCTTGTCCATCCGCATTAAGAAACATAGCGAGAATACACTGAAGGTTGCGCAATATTTGGCCTCTCACCCCAAAGTGCTTAAGGTCAACTATCCGGGTCTTGAGGGTGATCTGTATTATAAACGTGCCAAAGAGATGTTTAAAGACGGTGCGGCGTCGGGACTGTTGAGTTTTGATGTGGGTGATTTTGAGACGGCAGAACATATTCTCAATACAACCGAACTTTTTGCCGTTGTGGTTAATATTGGAGACTCCAAGTCCATTATTACCCATCCGGCGAGTACGACACACATGCAAGTACCTCCTGAAGATCTAAAAAAATCCGGTGTCACGGAAGGGCTGGTACGACTGAGTGTCGGTTTGGAAGATGCCGATGATCTGATTGAGGATTTGGCAAAAGCGTTAGGTTAGCGTTGTGCCACTTGTTTCGTCCAAAGGCTTGTACGGCTTGGCGGCAATGTATGAACTGCATTTGCGAAAAAGTGCCAAACCGGTACAGATCAAAGAGATATCAGAACATGCCGATATTCCGCAAAATTATCTTGAACAGCTGTTAGGAACGCTTCGTAAAGCAGGGTTGGTAAGCAGTACCCGCGGTGCACACGGTGGCTACCGCTTGGCGCGAGACTCCAAAGAGATTAGGATTCGTGATATTTTTGAAGCGCTTGAAGGGCATCTGAGTATTGTTGAGTCTGCAACCAAAAATCCGGCACTGGCACTGTTCTACAAAGAAAAAACCAAAGAGCTTGAAGCACTTTTTGATCTCTCATTGGCGGATTTGACACAATATCAGCAACTGGTGTCAAAGCAGATTTGCTATAGTATTTAAAGGAAAAAAAATGAATTACGCACGCAATGTTACGGAACTTATCGGAAATACGCCGCTGGTACAACTTAATGCCAGTTCAGAGACTACAAAAACGACTATTCTTGGCAAGTGTGAGTTTTTAAATCCGTCCCATTCGGTTAAAGATCGAATCGGTTATAACATGATTCATGAAGCCCTTAAGCGGGGTGACATCAGCAAAGAGAGCAAGATAATTGAGCCGACGAGTGGCAATACGGGCATTGGATTGGCTATGGTCTGTGCAAGTTTGGGACTGAACTTAACGTTGACTATGCCCAGTTCCATGAGTATGGAACGGCGTAAACTGTTAGCGGCTTTGGGTGCGGAGCTGGTTTTGACCGAGCCTGAAAAAGGGATGAAAGGTGCCGTAGACAAAGCGCTTGAGCTTGCTGAGGAGACAGAAAATTCTTTGGTGCTACAGCAGTTTGCCAATCCGGACAACCCTGCTGTTCACCGTGCTACAACGGCGCAAGAAATTTTACGCGATACCGACGGTAATGTCGATATTTTTATTGCGGCGGTAGGAACGGGCGGCACCATTACCGGAGTAGGTGAGATTCTCAAAGCGCATAACTCCAATATTCAAATTATTGCTGTTGAACCCGATGCATCACCGGTACTTTCGGGAGGTCAGCCCGGTCCGCATAAAATACAAGGGATCGGAGCCGGCTTTGTCCCTGAAGCACTCAATACCGATATTTATGATGAAATTCTTCAAATCAGCTATGACGATTCGCTTGTTATGTCGCGAAAGCTGGCGAAAGAGGAGGGGCTGATTGTCGGCATCTCATCGGGAGCCAATGTCTGTGCCGCAGAGCAGATAGCAGCAAGAGAAGAGAATAGAGGCAAAGTCATTGTTACGATGCTAAACGATACGGGTGAACGGTACTTAAGCTCCGGCTTATATGATGATTGAATCGGTTCGTGAGAATATCATACTTGAAGAGGGGCTGCTCTATTTAGATTTTACGGCATCAGGACTGGCGTATCGACCTATTGAACTGCGGCTTCAAAAGATTTTGAAGAATTATGCCAATACCCACTCTGAAGTGGGGCGTAATGCCAAGCTGATTACCAAACACTACAACAGGGCGCGCGAGTCGCTCAAGCAGAGCCTTGAAACCGGAGATGATTTTTATGTGATCCCCTGTGGAACGGGTGCAACAGGAGCAATTAAAAAGTTTCAAGAGCTGATGGGACTTTACATTCCTCCCGCCACAAAAAAACGCTACGGTATTGAGCCTGATAAAACAGAACTTCCTTTGGTTATTATTGGTCCGTTTGAGCACCACTCCAACGAGGTAAGTTTTAGAGAGGCTCTGTGTGAGACGGTACGAATTCCGCTGAATCGTGAACAGACTATTGATTTGGATGTGCTGCGGAAAGTTGTCTATGCCAACCGTTCTCGTGAGCTGTTTGGCAGTTTTGCTGCTGCATCAAATGTGACGGGAACCATTAACCCGATTCAAGAGATTCATGAGATTATGAAAGAGTATGACGGTACTGTCTGTTTTGATGCGGCGGCATCATCGCCGTACATGAATCTGGATTCGCGTTATTACGATGTGATGTTTCTCTCTCCGCACAAGCTTTTGGGAGGGCCCGGAAGCTGCGGTTTATTGGTTATTCGCAAAGCGTTGTGTGATTGTGACGAAGTACCTACCTTTGCCGGCGGCGGTACGGTCTCATACGTCTCACGTGCGTCACACACGTTTCGAGCGGATTTTGAGATGAAAGAGGATGCCGGTACACCGGGGATTATGCAGTTTATTAAGGCAGCTATGGCGTATGAGTTACGTAACAAGATTGGTCTGGAGTGGATTGCACGCAAAGAAGAGGAGCTTAAATCTTGTTTTAAAAAAGAGGTCTCAGCCGTTAAGAAGATGAAACTTTACTGTTTGGAGACACACCACAAGCTGGCTATTTTCTCTTTTAACATTATTGGTGTTGATCCGTATGCCCTGGCTCAGGTACTCTCTGATAAGTTTAAAATTCAAGTTCGTGCCGGATGCAGTTGTGCAGGGCCTTACGGGCATGATCTGTTGGGTTATAACGACAACGAAATATTCTCTAAGAAGCCGGGGTGGATTCGCATCGGCTTTCACTATACGCACTCGTGTGAAGATATTGCCTACTTCTTCCAATCACTTAAAGCAGCTGCAGCGCTGCTTACGAAACCTTCTGTTGAAGAAAGCTTTTGAACGTATAGTTGCCGTGGCTTTGATACTCCCGTATCAGATCGGCAATGACATACGGTGCTGATTGCGGTGTTACCTTAATGCCGCTTTTAATACCGAAATGGCTCTTTTTTCCTTCAAGATGACCATAGAAAATCAACTCAAATCCGCTAATACGGCGATCATTTTCTTTGACAATGCATCCTAGCAGACCGATATCGACTATGTAGGGGTGGGCACAAGCATTAGGACAACCGTTGACACTGATGCTTAGCGGTTCACTGAAATTCGGAAACTCCTGTTGCAGATGGTTGACAATATTTTGGGCGAGAGATTTGGTCTCGCTGATGGCAAACTTACAGAAATTAAGACCTGTGCATGCGAGAGTACGTGCTTTAAATACCGAGGGAAAAGCGCTAAAGCCCATCTCTTCCAAAGCAGATGCCAGGGGCAGGGTGCGTTCATCGGGTACGCCGATAACGACAAAGTTCTGTGTCGGTGTGGCACGTATGGCACGTGCGGAATTTACATGTAAAATATGGGACAGCTCCAAAAGGGCTTTACCGCCGATATAACCGCTGTTTACGGCACAACCGATATAGCTTTTATTCTCGGTAGTGCTTGGATGAATACCGAAATGAGTACGTTGTGCATAGGGGGTAAACAGCGGTGTTTCATGCTGTATGAGTCGAAAACCGAGTTTGGTTTCAAGCTCGCTGAGAAATTTAGCGGTGCCCCACTGCACTATCAGATGTCCCAAGCGCGCTTTAGAACGGTTATCGCGATTACCGTGATCACGGAAGAGTTCAGTAACGGCTTTGGCAACATTCACCGCCTGATGGGGATGAATGTAACCGATATGATCGGCAATACGCCGACTGCTGCCCAATCCACCGCCGACACCGACACTTAAAAGCAGCTCCTTGTGAGCTGTTTTGTGGGCGGTAAAGCTGAGATCCTGTATTTCGTGAGAAATACAGTGTTTGCTGCAGCCGCATACGCCGATTTTGAATTTTCGCGGCAGATTGGAGAAGGCGGCATTGTTTTGAAACTCACGATTAATGTGATGGACGATCTTGGTCATATCGGCAATCTGGGCAGTGTCGATGCCGTTGAGCGGACAGCAGATGACATTACGGACACAATCTCCTGCGGCAAGCTGCGTGCTTAAACCGACTGCATCAAGCTGTGCAAAAATTTCAGGAAGATCCTTGATTTGGATCCAGTGAAACTGAATATCCTGACGGGTGGTAATATCGGCACTGCTTCTGGCATACCGTACTGAAACAGTACCCATGGCTTTAAGCTGTTTTGGTGTGAGTTCACCCTGTTCGAGCTTGACACGCAACATAAAGTACTGCGTTGTATCGTCATCATCTTGCAAGGAACGGTTCTGGGTATAGAGCCCGTACCATTTAAAGCGATCAATATCCTCAGGATCTACCTCTGCACCACTTTCGGCATAGCGGTAGATGTCATCAAGTACCTTCAAACCGTCTTTCTCCCGCTTAATGCGTTCGACCCGCGCTGCTTTACTCTCTTTTTTCATGATGAATCCTAAGCTGATTTAATGTGCAGTCCGCACTCTTTGTGTTCGGGCTCTTCCCACCACCACCGACCGGCTCGCACATCTTCTCCGACCGCTATAGCGCGGGTGCACGGGGCACATCCGATACTGGGGTAGCCTTTGTCATGAAGGGCATTGTAGGGAAGATGGTGCTGCTGAATATAATTCCAAACTTCTTCCTCACTCCATAATACAAGCGGATTGAGTTTAATGAGCTGGAGCTGTTGGTCAAATTCGACAAGCTCCAGGTTGCCTCGGGTTACGGACTGGCTTTGGCGTAGCCCTGTAATCCAGACATCCAGACCTTGCAATGCCCGTTGTAATGGAGCAATTTTTCGGACATGGCAACATGCTTTGCGCTTCTCGATGCTCTCATAAAATCCGTTGACCCCTTGAGATTTGTAGAGTGCTTCGAGGTCGGATCGTTCCGGCGTGTAGACATCAATGGTGATGCCGTACTTTTTGTTGGTTTTATCCATTACCTCATAAGTTTCATAGGGAAGCCGTCCGGTGTCGAGTGTAAAGATGTTTACTTGAGCGTTTTGTTTAAGAATAAGATCGGTGAGTACTTGATCTTCGGCACCAAAACTTGAAGAGAATCCGATACGCCCGCTATAGTTTGCAATAAAATACTCCAGCACCTCTTCGGCGGAAGCATTGTTGAATTTTCTGTTATATGCTGTAATCTCTGCTTGCATTGTTTATCCTTTATATTTGATAGTTGTGTTGGGTCGGCGGTATCCGACCGATATTGATTTTATTCCATGCCCGTTCGTGAAAATAGTACAGTATCATTTTTGTTACCAGTTCAATGGAACCAATGGACGCCGCCATGGCAAAACTGCCGGTAATAATATAGGAGATCAACACGGTATCAAGGGTACCGAGGGTACGCCAAGAGATCGTCTTAATTACACTGCGATAGGCCTTTTCGTGCATCACTACTCTTTAAGCGATGTGATGGTGATGTTGTAACGCTTCATCCATGTGAAGATACGGCAGCCTACACAGATATTCATCAGTGCGTCGGCACTAATACACAGTACCAAAAGCGTCGATAGCAAGAGCGTTGCAATCTCGTTGCCACTAAGGGCAGAATAGAGTGTCACAAGTGAGAGAATAAGCCATATTGTCGTTGCAAACCGTTTGGGTGCTGCACTGACTTTATACTCTGCTATATCAGCTGTTTTAATGGTCCATTTTGCAATATGATAAAACGGACTCAACTTCGGAGTGACCAAGGCACGTACGGCAAAGTCATAGCACAGTAACAGCAGTAGCGGCAGATACAGAGTGACAATAAAAGCAGCAGCGACCATGGCAATAATACTCGATTGAATGCGGTATTGATTCTCATCGGTACTTTGGTACACTATGTTTTTGGAATAGAGCATTGGAATCTCCTTTAACTATGATATGCAGCATAGTAGTCAAAAGGAGTACT
>JAJRVF010000094.1 GCA_024277395.1 Campylobacterales bacterium | reverse complement strand
GGTTGAGTTGGGGTATCGTACGTTAGTGGTCAATATAGATAGCAGCGATTATGATATTGATGGCAGTTTGGACGCGGATTTTTCAGGTTTTTATATGGGTGTGGGCATTCGATATTAGTGTACAGAGATGCGAACCACGCCCTTGTCTTTGGTAATATTGTAGTGATATTTACCGTCTAAAACAACAACAACTCTATAGTAAGTGCCGTGGTTACCGTATTTGATGCCTGTAAAAGGTGCTTGTTTGAGCTGTAACATTTTGCTTTTTTCATTACTGTTGCGCTTAAAGTCAACGACGACACGGTGTGGATTGACAAGAACAAAATCTCGAATGACCGTATCCGCACTTTGCAGTTCTACCGTATTGCCGTAAATACGATAATGCACAAATGGTGTAATCGGCTTGGACGGTGCGGCTATCTTGTGAGAGCGCGTTTGTTGTTTCTTGGAGCTGCTGTTGCCATATGATTGTGATATAAAAATAGGAATATGCCAGTCGACGTGATGATCGAGTGTAATGGATTTGCTCTCTAAAGATCCGTCAAGATTTTGGTACTTTATGGTAACTTTTTTTAAAATACGGGCGCTCTCAGGCAGTGTTATGGCAGCACGTTCTAATGAGGATCTTTTAGAGGCAACATTTGACGATACAGGCAGATCTTTCATCCCTTCAGCAGGAAAGAATGGATTTTCTCTAGCAGATAGCAGTGATGTTACGATAAGAAAAGAGAGAAGAACGTTTTTCACTAAAGCACCTGAAATAAAATTGTATCGCATCATTATAGCAAACTATTCAAGATTCCCGTCCGGTTGAAGCCCTTTAAGCTCAAAATACTCCTTTTGCAAAGCAGCATTCTCCAGTTTCAGTCGATCGGTTTCGTTAATGAGATAATCTTCATACTCTTCGAGCTGAAAGAGTACCTCTAAAGAGTTTTCACCAAAAAGCAGTACGCCAATGTAGACGCCTAGAAAAATGACAAGAACAAGAGCAATAAAGAGTTTTGCCCAAGAAAGACCAAAATAGCGCTCGGCAGTACTTTGGTGATGTGCTATCTCTTCATAAAGCTCATTGTCGTCTTGCATCATTAATATTAATTAAAAAGGGCATGACCCAGGTATTCACCGTAGATGACTTCATTTTCAATCTCTAAAAGACGATTGTATTTGGCGGTACGCTCACCTCGTGCGGTAGAACCGGTTTTGATCTCTCCACAGTTCAGAGCCACGGCAAAATCAGCAATAAAAGCATCTTCACTTTCACCGGAGCGGTGACTCATAACGCACGTATAGCCATTACGCTGTGCCAGACGTACCGTTAGCATAGTTTCGCTGACCGAACCAATTTGATTGGGTTTAATCAAAATAGAGTTGGCAATATCTTTTTCAATACCTTCATTTAAGATATTGGCATTGGTAACAAACAGATCGTCCCCGACCAGCTGCACGGTATCAGCCAGTTTTTCGGTAAGAATTTTCCAGCCCTCCCAATCATCTTCACTCAAGCCGTCTTCAATAGAGACAATAGGGTATTTGGCACACAGAGCAACATAGTAGTCTACCAGTTCCGCAGCTGTGAGGGTACGGTCTTCTGAATCCAGACGGTAGCCGCCCTCTGCTACCAGTTCGGATGCGGCAACGTCGAGGGCGATGGCCATCTGCTCTCCGGCTTTATAGCCTGCGGCTTCAATGGCTTGCATGATAACTTGAATCGGCTCTTCATTTGAGCCTAAATCGGGTGCAAAACCGCCTTCATCTCCGAGTGCGGTATTATGATTGGTATCTTTTAGAATTTTTTTCAGATGATGGTAGACTTCAGCAGAAGCTCGCAGTGAAGTGGCAAAATCATCAAATCCTATCGGCATGATCATGTATTCTTGAAAGTCTACGGAGTTGTCCGCGTGAGAACCGCCGTTGATAATATTAAGCATCGGGGTAGGAATAACCATGGCATTGGCACCACCCAAATAGCGATAGAGCGGCATGCCCAAGCTGATGGCTGCGGCGCGTGCTACGGCCATTGATACACCCAAAACGGCATTAGCACCCAGCGAGCTGTAGTTGTCGGTACCGTCAAGCTCTTTCATTGTAGCGTCAATGAGTGCCTGATTGAAAGGACGCAGACCGATGAGTTCATCAGCAATTTGATTGTTGATATTCCCAATAGCTTTTAACACACCTTTTCCCATGTAACGATCACCGCCGTCACGAAGTTCTAAAGCCTCACGTTTTCCGGTACTCGCACCACTAGGAACGATAGCAGTTGCTTTGGTGCCGTCACTGAGTGCGACAGTTGCTTTTACTGTTGGATTCCCGCGAGAATCCATAACTTCAAGTGCTGTTACATTGTCTATAAATATCATTCATCTACCTCATTCATTTCAGTTTCGCTCATGGTCATAACATTAGACATGCCCATGGCAGTTTTGATTTTGTGTTCAATTTCTGCTGCCAATTCGGGCTCATCCTTAAACTTTTGCTTGACATTTTCACGTCCTTGCCCCAGTTTGACGTCGTCATAACTAAACCATGCTCCGCT
Organism: Campylobacterales bacterium; assembly: GCA_024277395.1. GTDB lineage: Bacteria > Campylobacterota > Campylobacteria > Campylobacterales > Sulfurimonadaceae > QNZR01. Next base: position 13,762 of record JAJRVF010000094.1, on the reverse strand, counting down.
TTTGTCTATTATATCTAATTTTACACCATAATCAACCAATTCACCCTCTTTTGAGATGCCTTCTCCAAACATTATGTCAAATTCGGCTTGACGAAATGGGGGTGCCACCTTGTTTTTAATGACTTTAGCTTTGACGCGATTGCCAATTTGACTTTCACCCTGTTTCAACGTGGCAATTTTACGAACATCGATGCGAACCGAAGCATAGAATTTCAGTGCATTTCCACCGGTTGTTGTCTCTGGGGAACCGTAGCCCATCATACCGATTTTCATGCGAATCTGATTAATAAAAATAATGGTACAGTTCATTTTGTGCAATACGCCGGTAAGTTTGCGAAGTGCTTTGGACATGAGCCGAGCCTGTACACCAACCTGCTGATCGGTCATTTCACCGTCAATCTCCACTTTGGGTGTAAGTGCGGCAACGGAGTCAACAACAATGAGATCAATCGCGCCGCTGCGTGCAATAGTTTCGACAATATCAAGAGCCTGTTCACCGTAATCGGGTTGAGAGACTAAAAGATTTTCAATATCAACACCCAGATTTTTGGCATAGACAACATCAAGAGCATGTTCGGCGTCAATAAAAGCGCATACTCCGCCATTTTTTTGGGATTCAGCAGTAATTTGAAGTGCCAGTGTCGTTTTGCCTGAGCTTTCAGGTCCATATATCTCTACAACACGCCCCTCCGGTATGCCTCCGACTCCCAATGCGAGGTCTAAGCCGATAGAACCGGTACTGATGGCTTTCGTCGGCACCACCTCTTTGTCGCCAAGACGCATTAAAACCCCTTTGCCGAAGGCTTTGTCTATCTGTTTCATTGCTAGGTCTAAAGATTTTTGTTTGTTTGCATCCATGGTAATGTTCCTCAACAGTTTTTATTGTTTCTATTATATATGACAATCTGACATGTTGAATCATAATATTGCAAATTGAAATATTTTTAAAATAAGTCCGTAATTTTATCCTTTTTGAGTTAAAATCTAATTGATATTTTGATCAATAGAACAATAATTAGGATTGCACTTGAAAAATATGCTGATAGCGCACTCTCCGGATGCTGATGATATTTTTATGTACTACGCCATCAAATTTGGGTGGATTACCATGAAAGGCGTACGGTTTGAAAACTGTGCTTTAGATATTGAAACACTCAACGTGGAAGCATTGAAAGGAACCTACGATATTACTGCAATCAGTTTTGCACTGTATCCCCATGTAAAAGAGGAGTACGCCCTCTTAAAAACTGCTGTCAGTTTCGGTGAAGGGTATGGTCCCAAGCTTATGAAACGCAAAGGCGTGCGATTGAAACGAAATTTCACCGTGGCATTGAGCGGAAAATATACAACCAATGCAATGCTTTTTCGTATTGCCTATCCGGAAGCCCGTATTGTCTATATGAATTTTTTAGAGATCGAAGATGCTGTTAAAGAGGGAAAAGTAGATGCGGGTGTCTTGATTCACGAGAGTATCTTAACCTTTCATGATGCTTTAGAAGTAGAGCGCGAGATGTGGGATGTTTGGCAGGAGTTGGCCGGAAGCGAATTGCCATTGCCGCTAGGTGGCATGGTATTGCGACGCTCACTGCCTCTTACCAGAGCTATAGCATATGAACGATTGTTAATAGATGCGGTCGCTATTGCCCGTGCACATAAAGAGCGCTTGTCATCAATGCTTATGGAGCGTGATTTGGTGCGTATTGATGCAGCGACGCTTGAGACCTATTTGGAACTGTATGCCAATGATGACTCCATTAAATTAAGCGAGATACAACTGCGTGCAATCAACAGACTTTTCGAGCTGGGAGATGAGCATGGATTTTATGAAGAGCTGATCCGTATTAACGATTATCTTATTCCCGGTGAATATGATGCGTTAAGGAGAGGCTAATGGAATCAACACTAATCAGTTTGGGAGTAGAGACCTTTAAAATTGCGTTAGAACTGGCGCTTCCTGGTCTTTTGGTTGGGATGTTTTTGGGATTGGCAGTCAGTATTTTTCAGGCTACAACACAAATTAATGAGATGACATTGAGTTTTATTCCTAAAATTATCGGTGTCGTTATTGTGATTATCTTAACCATGCCGTGGATGTTAAACAGCATGAATGATTTTGCGACCAAAGTATTTAATATGATTCCTTCGTTTGTCCAATGAATCACCACAAGACTATAGACTTTTCGCAATATTCCGCTATTAGAATTGGGCCGATTGCAGAGGTGCATATTATTGAAGATGCGGATGCTCTGCCGGAAGCCTATCTGATCGGCGGTGCGAACAATGTGTTGCTCTCACCGACACCGCCTCCACTAATGCTGCTCTCCAAAAAGTATGATTATATCAAAATAGAAAAAGATCGACTGATAGTTGGTGCGGCAACACCCGGAGGCAAGGTTGTCTCGTTTTGTAAACGGCACAATATTGCCAATTTTGAATTTATGGCACACCTCCCCGGAACCGTTGGCGGTATGGTTAAGATGAATGCCGGTCTTAAGGAATGGGAGATCGTTAACCACCTGTACGCACTCAAACTTGCGAGTGGGTATTATCTTAAAGAGAGTATAGCATACGGGTATCGTTACTGTGATCTTGATTCAATTGTCTTTGAGGCACAATTTAACATAGAAGCGGGATTTGATGCCAAACGCCTGGAGCGGTTCGCTTCGATGCGGCGCACTCAACCCAAAGGGTTCAGTGCGGGAAGTTGTTTTAAAAATCCCGAGGGTGACTATGCCGGACGTCTGATAGAGGCTGTCGGTTTAAAAGGGGTGCGTTGCGGAGCAATGGCTTTTAGTGACGTTCATGCAAACTTTTTAGTCAATGGTGGCGGCGGAACCTTTGAGGATGCTCTGAGCTTGATGATGCTGGCAGAGCGGCGTGTTAAAGAGCAGTTTGGCATTGCTCTGGAGCGAGAAATTATAGTGCTAGACAGTAGGAGTATCGCCAAAATGACGTAAAAAGTATTTTATTACTTGACTATTTACGTCACAACTTGCTACAATGACGATAAAATCGTAAAGAAAGAGAGGTTTTATCGTTATTATGACCATCAGTTATATCCGTCCCGATAAGCATTTTGACGGTGTCTATGAGCAGTTAAAATACATTAAACTGTATGCAGAACAACATCTTTTAGATATTGACTATGAATATATTGATCACAAATCACAAAACAAGCCTTTGCTTGAAAGAGAAGCGTTGGTAACGTTTCTGCGTTCAAAGAAATCCGATATTTTAATTATTTATGATGTCTGGACACTGAGCAGTCACATTGATGATTTGGTACAGATGTTCAGTTGTCTGCTCAAAAACAATATGACGCTGCATATTGTCAAGCCATCAGTAGTAATCAATCAACAAAGCGATATCATGTTGGTACTAGGACTGATTGATCAGTTGCGCCAAAAACTTCAAGATGAGAGTAAAAAGTCTATAGGCAGACCCAAAGGAAGCCGTTCGTCGTCAAAATTCGACAAGTATCAGGAGAAAATTCTTGAATATTTGCGAGACAATCGAAGTGTCAGTGAAATGGCTCGCTTACTGAATGTCAGTCGAAGTTCACTTAAAGACTATATTGAATCACGGGAGCTAAAAGAGGTGGTGACGGCCACCACGGTGCCTCACTCTCACTGCCCCAAAGAAGCTATTAATAAAGTCATTGGCGCCATTGAGTGCCCGGAAATTAAATCAACCACAGCAGGAGAATAAGGTATGTCAGATACAGAACATGTTGCAATGAAAAAGAAGCCGTTTCGGTACAAACGGTATTACTTTTATATTTTTATTACTATTATGTCGTTGGTGATTCCATGGATTACCGTTGATGGAAATCATCTTTTTTTACTGAGTTTTGATAAGTTAAAACTCCATCTTGCTTTTATTCAATTTGATATGCAAGAGCTTTACTTAATGCCGTTTTTGCTGATGCTGCTTTTTATTACTGTGTTTGGTATGACGGTTCTGGGCGGTCGTGTTTTTTGCGGCTGGGTCTGTCCTCAGACCATTTTTCGTGTTATCTATCGGGATCTGATAGAGACCAAAATTGTCGGATTGCGTAAACGTATTAAAAACAAGCAGCAAGAGCCCGATATGAGCAAGCCGGAAAACAAGGTTAAAAAAGCGATTGCTGTGACAATTTGGATTGTTCTGTCTTTTCTTGCCGCATCGAATCTTATGTGGTACTTTGTGCCTCCGGAAGACTTTTTTGCTTATTTACAAAACCCAAGCGAACATATGATCCTGTTTGGTACCGTCTTGACGACTGTAGCCTTTTTAGTTTATGATATTGTGATACTCAAAGAGAATTTTTGTATTTATGTTTGTCCCTATTCTCGTATCCAGTCGGTGCTTTATGATGATGATACGGTGATGGCCATTTATAACCCACATCGTGGCGGAAATATTTATGATGAGCATAAAGAGAAACAGTTTGCAACGCAAAAAGAGCTGCTTGCGGTTGATCCGAGCGCCGAGTGCACGGCTTGCGAGAGCTGTGTTACGGTCTGTCCGACCCATATCGATATTCGCAAAGGGCTGCAGCTGGAGTGCATTAACTGTCTGGAATGTGTCGATGCCTGTGTTACGGTTATGGGCAAGCTGGGCAAAGAGAGCCTCATTAGCTGGTCGAGTGAAAAAGAGATTATTGAGCAAAAAGGAAAAACCAACTTTTTCCGTCCGAAAATTATCGGCTACATTGCTATTTTGGTCATCATCACGGTGATTTTAGGGATGATGGGAACAACCAAAGAGTATATGTTGTTAAATATTAATAAAGAGGAGGGGCGTCTTTACAGTGTTGAGCGTGTTAGTGACGATGTGGTTCATGTTGAAAATGCCTATGTCTTTTTGCTGCAAAACACGTTGAGTGTACCGCACAAATATTACTTTGATGTGATTGCTCCTGAAGGGATGGAGGGTAAAATCAAAATCAAAAAACCTTCTGCTCCGTTTACGGCAAATCCGGCAATGAAAAAGAAGAAGATTGTCATTCTCTATACTGATGAGGTGTTGGTCAATGATGCTCGCAAAGACACCATTATTCCTATTACGATTAAAGCGTATGCCATGGACGACAAAGAGAAGGTCGTAGTCTACCGAAAATCGACTTTTGTCTATCCGCGAATTGACATTGTTAACAATGCCAAGTAGCAGATAGGGGCATCTCTTCGCCCGCCTCTATAATCTACATGTAAAAAGCATCGGGTTGTGTTTAGCGGTTGGCAAACTGATTGAGCTTCTCTTTGACATGTTCATCTGCCATATCAAAACTCCACTCCGGTTCCCATACCACTTCAGCTTTGCAGGAAGCAGCATCAGTATGCTTCATAACTGCTTCTTCAACCCACTGTATCATCATCTGATGCAGCGGACAAGCGCGTGTTGAGAGCGTCATGGTAACGAGGACATTGTTCTCTTCGTCAATGACAGCGTCATAGATCAAGCCCATCTCCACCAGATTAAAACCGACTTCAGGGTCAATGACCGTACTGATGGCTTTGAAAACCTCTTCCTTGGTAATGTGACTCATTTAGAGCACCTCCTTTCCGTATTGCATCATGGTATAGACTGAATAAAGCAGAAATGCTCCGCCGACACATAGTATGGAGACGCCGGCATAGAGCAGTGTGTTTGAGTGTAGGAGCAGGGCAGCACCGACACCAAAGAGACCGAGAGTAGTAGCATAAAGCTGCATGGTGGCTTCTCGCAAAGGGATCATCTCATGCAGCATGGGAACACTCTGCTTTCCTACCAAAGGAGCGTAGCGTTCAAACCAGACAAGAAAAGGGATGATCTTATAGAGATGCGAGGTGATTAAAAAACCGACAAACCCCATCATTAAAAACCATCCGCCGCTCATCATAAACCGTTCGATACCGCTGAAAAGATAGACAACAGACAACAGCAGTGCCACTGCCAGCGAGACAAAGGCAACACCGAGAGATTTTACCCAGATGTCATTCTCTTTGCGTGCACGTTTGCGTTCAATAAGATAAATCTGGTATGCGTAGCTTCCAATTGAGCCGATAACACCAAGTACCCCTGCATAAAAGAGCAGATCAAGCAAGAGCAAAGAGCCGACTGCTACCATGCTGACACCGCTTAGCATGAGACGGTATGCCCAGAGCATCGGTATATCGCTAAAGCCGTGAGCGAGACCGAACATGGGCAGAAGTATCATGGAGAGCCCCATAATTGTTAGCAGGACATAGCCGCCAAATACGGCAAATACATGGGTTTTAAGCCATGTTTCGGGGTTGGTATCAACCACGCCGCCAAAAGAGAGTGCCATAATAAAACCGCTAAGAATGCCTAAAAGCAGAAAAATATTGCTGGCTTTGATGGAGCTGACGACAATGGAGCGCCGCTCTCCTTTGCGTAGCGTTGCAAACAGGTCGGCGGCAAAAATGACCATGCTCAGCAGTACCAACATGCCGCCGTAAGGCAGCAGCGCAGGAGCCATAAAAAACCCTGTAACCATCATGAGGGTACCTAAGGTCAGCAGCGGCCAAATAATATAGAAAAAATCAACAGCCGCATGTCCTACTTCGATGACGACGGGAACTAGCTGTGCCATAGCTCCAAAAATAATCATCATGACAAAGCCGAGTAAAAAGAGATGCACCCATCCGATGGTCTGCATCTGGGAGAGTGTGGCATCGCTCTGTAGGAAAAACAGCAGTATAATGCTGAGAAAGTAAAAGAGTGTCCCCATGAGAAAAAACGGGGCAATCAGGCTAAAGGGCGGTGCAAAGTCTCGGGTGACATTCATTATCTAATGACAGCTGGTGTCGCTCAGATCAGCCTGATTGCTGGCTCCGTCAATATAGCTAAAGACTACCTTGACGTTGCCGTCGTCCAGGTCTTCAACGACGTATGAAAAGTTCTCTCCAATTTTAGAGAAGAGCCCGCCGGGAGCCTTGTGGTTGATCATGACCAGTTTTTTGTCCCTGCTGTCAAGCAGTTTGAGACCTGCCATGGCATTGACCATCGGCTCCGGCGGTCCGGTCATGGAAGAGTCAAATTGAAATATGGTGGTACCGCCCTCTTTGTAGGTATAAAAATCAACGCTTGCTCCGGCAACATCAATTTTTTGTGCATCTTCTGGTAGATTCATAGAAGCATCTCCTTATCATTCATCTTTGAAAGTGTACATCAATACCCAATATCAATAATTGATATGAATCAACAAAACTGTAAAGTTGTTAAATACGCTCAATGCGCAAAAGTTTTGTCTTTCCTACCATCAGATCAATGCTCATGACAATACGCTTAAACACACACTCCTGCCGATACTCCAAATTGTGTTTTTTGCAGATCTCTTTGGTAATGGGTTGCATCTTCTGGTAAAAACTCTGGGGCATGTTGGGGAAGAGGTGGTGCTCAATCTGGTAGTTTAAAAATCCGTGCAAAAAGTCAATAAAGTCTGATCCCGTGTTGTAGTTCACGCTGCCCATGATTTGGCGCAGATAAAATTCGCCTTGACTCTGATGCGGCTCGCTGAACATGTAAATATCTTCAGCAGAGTGGTTGGGCACAATTACCAAAAACGAGTGCAGATTGGCAACAAACTCAGCAAGCAAAAAGATAATAAGCGTGCCCATTACCGCATCCATACCAAAGGGTAAAAAGAGCAGCGGGATCATGACAAATTTCACCAGAGCATAGGGCAGCATGTAGTTCTTCCACAGCTCCAGACCGTTTTTGGTAAACGGATTGTACTCATAAGTGCTCACCTCGGGTTCTTTGCGCTTACGCCGCTCCTTGTTCTCTAAGATCAGCAGTGTATTGGGGGCGTAGTAGGTGAATTTCCATGTACCGGCAAAAGCGTAAATAATGATGTAGCGCAGCCACATCGGTGTTTTGGACTGAATGAGCCACTGCAAATTTTTTTCGACATTGTCGGGATCGTCATGTTCTCCCAGATGGTAGTGGTGCATGATATTGTGCTCATACTCCCATGCCTCAGGCTTAATCCAGTCAAGCCAGTGCAGGTAGCGTCGCCATCCTCGTGCATATCCGGCTTTGGTATAACGGTAGGGAATACCGGGAACTTTGTCGTAGGCACCGTGTAAAATAGGATGGGTGACATTGGCCCAACGTGCTACGTTACCAATACCAAGCAGCAGCGCTGCCACCACTGCCGTTGTCCAAAAAGCCAAGCCGCTTAGGCTGAAGTAGGCGATGACTATGACGAGAATAAATCCTGATACCGTGCACATTCTTCCCCAGAGTTCGAGTTTTAAAAGATGTTGGTAGTCCTCCCATGTTGGGTCGCCAATGGTTGCTTTAATGGTTTCAATATCATGTTGAAGCTGCTCTTTGTCAATGTTGTGATAGGAGGTATAGGTTTGCTGCACTCTTGAAGGCCTTTAAAAATTCAGTGAAATAAAAATGGGATTATATAATATAAAAACTTGTTTACATGTAAATTACGAAATAAGCATCATCAACAAAATACCGTTTAGTCCCAGTAGCAGAAAAAATGCCGTTTTGTAAAACTTTAGCGGGTCGCGTTCGAGAAGCGGGGCATCTTTTTTGTAAAAAGGTTTGACATTTTCGGGTGATTTTAACTCATAAAAAAATTCAGAATAGTGCCGGTAGCGATTTTTGGGGTCGGCGGCGATGGTGCGTAAAATGATGGAGTCAAACCAGTCGGGAATGTTTTTGTTGTAGTGACTCGGCGGTTTTGGCGTTTTAAAGGAAGGGGTCTGAAAGGGTTCGATCTCACCGTAGGGAAATTTGCCTGTCAGTGCCCAATAGAGGGTCACGCCAATAGAGAAAATTTCGGTTGATTCGTTAATATTGCCGCCACTGAAGCGTTCCGGTGCCAGATAGCTCGGGGTTCCGGCACGGCTGTCGGTAGAGAAAATTTCAACAATTGAGCCGAAATCGACCATTTTAAAGACAGTTCCGGCTGAATCGGCCTCACGGTAGACAATGATGTTTTCAGGCTTAATATCGCCGTGAACCAGCCCTAGGTGAAGCAGATGCGCTTCGGCTTTGTGCAGAAATTTTGCCAGTGCTATGGCATTATCGACCGAGAGGTGTTTGTCTCCCAAGAACTCAATAAGGTTCTTCCCCTCAATGAGCTCCATCAGGTAGTAGCGTACGGTACGCTTTTGCGGTACCCATGCTTTGCCGAAGGATCGGTGATGAATCTGTTTGGCATACCATGCCTCACGGACAAACTCGTCGAGATCATGCTCGTCATCGGCGCTCATGGGAAATTTCATGACAAGCAGGGTCTCTTTTTTGCGCACCTTCCAGATACGCGCATGCTGCATCATCGGTTCTATGAGCTCATAGCCGTCGACAAGATCCCCTTTTTTCGGAGATTCGGGAATGGGAAGATTGAGGTTTTTGAGCGCACAGATTTGACTCAGGCTCTCAATGGTAATGATCTGCATAGAGGCATCATCACGCTCGTGATCTTTATGTCCTTTGGTAATGGCATTAATGATCAATTTGGCACTCAGCCCCTTGTCAAGTTGCTCATTCAGTGCCGCTGTGTCGGTGAGATTGTAGACACCGTCACTGCAGAGAACGAGCCGATCGCCGACTGCAACGGTAGTGATGCTTACGCTCGGCTCAATGTTTTCACTTAAACCGCAGGCTTGAGTGAGTACATGACTCATATCTTCCTCATCCATCACATGATCATCACTCAGAAGCTCCAGTGTATGGTCGTGTTGAAGATAGATGTGTGAGTCACCCAAGTTGAGTGTATAGAGTTGATCCCCCTCAATAACGGCGACACAGAGTGTGGTGAGCAGTTCAATCTGCTCATACTGCGTCATAGATTCTTTAAAGAGAATACGGTTAATGTGTTTGGTAAAAGAGATGAGTGTCTGCTCAATGGTCCAATTGGTCGGGCGTGTCTTGAACTGGTCAATAAAAAATTTGACTGTCTGACGTGCTGCGGCACCTCCGCGTTTGGCACTGCCGACCCCGTCGCACAGTACAGCAATGAACAATTCGCTGTCAATCAGTTCATAGGCACAGGCATCATCACCTTTGACATCGGCAGCCTTGGGCAGAATGAATTCGGAAGCACGAACTTTTAACATGGAGAGATCCTTTTACATGTAAATCATTCTATTGTATCAGAACGGTGAGACCATTGGCGATATTTGTGGTGAAAAAGTAGACAAAATTACTTTAGGGCGCTATGATATTATCAATGAAAAGTAAAGTTAAAAAGATAGCAAAATATCCAAAAGTCAAAGAGGTCGTCCGTTCGATCAAGCCGACAAAAAGCGTGTGGGGGTTTTTGGGCGTCATTCTCTTTTTTATTGTGCCTGAAATGGTGGCATTTGCATGGGGTGAAGCGATCACCGATTTTGCAACCGCAGCACTCACTCATGCCGATACGACGGCGCTGCAAGCCTACTACAAAGCCCTTATCTTTCTTTTTGAAGACGGCGGCAGCTGGGTGAACTTGGGAGTTGGCGCTGCTTTGTTGTTGTGGCTGTTTTTTTAAAAAGTGCTTGTTATGACAACTTTTTGAGAGGCGAGAGCTTAAATACGCCCTCCCGCCGCCGCACCCCACGTTGTTCGCCAGCGTGTTTTAACAAAGCTGATACCGGCAATGGCAACAAGAACCACGCCGGCAAAAATCAAGAAACCGGCCGTATAACCGTCAAATGCCCCTTTGGACCACCCGAGCGTCTGAATAAGTGCAGTACCGCCCAGACCGCCGGCACACCCGACAATACCGGTCATAATCCCGATGTCTTTTCCAAATCGCTGCGGTACCAGTTGGAATACGGCACCGTTGGCCATGCCCAGATTTGCCATAATCAAAAAGAGCACTAAAATAGCCACATAAAACGGCAGGGTCACCAGTGCACTCACTGTAACAAGGAGTGCCACCATACCGTAAAAAATATAGAGCGATTTAATGCCGCCCATTTTATCGGCAATGGCTCCGCCTACCGGGCGCAGGACTGCTCCTGCAAAGATACAGAGTGCTCCGAAATAGCCTGCAATGACTTTGACGTTGGGCTCATTGAGTACGTCAACACCAAAGGCTGCCATATCGACCTGATAGGTGTTCATCAGATAGACTTTCATGTATCCTGCAAATCCGACAAATCCGCCGAAACTGATGGCATAAAAGAGTGCAAACCACCATGTGTCTTTATCTTTAAGAAGCTTGCCGTAATCTTTGAGCTTTTTCGGGTTGGCCTGATAAACCGATTCGGGAGCATCTTTGGCAATGAACGCATAGGCAACAAAGGTGACGATTGCCATAACTGCACCTACAAGAAACACGGCATCCCATCCCCAAAGCTCAGCAATTTTGGGAGCAAACAAGAAGTCGATGACCACCCCGATATTTCCGGCACCGGCAATACCCAGTACCACGCCTTGCAGTTTTGGCGGATACCACTGTCCCGCCTGCGGCAGTGCCACAGCAAACGATGCTCCGGCAAAGCCCAGTCCCAGCGCAACAAGCAGGAGCGCATTGTAGGTGATGTGTTCACCCATAAAATAGGCGGTCAACAGCGAAGCAATAACAACCGACTGCGCCATAAGCGCCGTCATTTTAGGACCGAGCTTGTCAACGCCAAATCCTAAAACAATTCGTAAAATGGCACCCGATAAAATCGGAAGGGAGAGCAGCGTCGCTTTCTCTCCCGCGGTCATGATATGCCCGCCCAACGCCAATGCCTCGGTAATCTCCGTACTTAAGGGTCCGAGCATGGTCCAGACCATGAAACTGATATCGAAATATAAAAAGGCCATAAACAGTGTGGGAGCGTGTCCTTCACCTTTTAAATCTTTAAATCCTGCCATTAACATTCCTTTAGCATATATATGTTGTGTTGAGGGAATTATAATAGATATAAGCGCCAAGAAGCATTCTTGAGTGATTAAAAAATAATCAATAAATAAAAATTATATCCCGAGATAGGTGATTAAAAATTAATCATAAAAGCAAATTTACATGTAAAATGAACTGGCTATAATTCCTTTAATATAATGATAGAAAATCAGAGGAATATTGTGCAATCAACACCTTTAGAAAATTTTATAGACTATAAATCCAAGACCGGAATGCAGTGCGGAAACTACTCCATAGACGTGCCTCCGCTTCAAGCAGGAGAGCAGTACCGCTTTCACTTTGATGCCACGGCGTGCGTGGGGTGTCGTTGCTGTGAGGTGGCCTGCAACGAACAGAACAACAACCCCGCCGATGTGAAATGGCGTCGCGTCGGAGAGATGGAGGGGGGTGTCTTTCCTCATGTGATGCAGCTGTTTAACTCCATGAGCTGTAACCACTGTATTGATCCGCAGTGTCTCATTGGCTGTCCGACGCAGAGCTACATTAAAATTGAAGAGACGGGAATTGTCGTGCATGAGGATGAGACCTGTATCGGTTGTCAGTACTGTACGTGGAACTGCCCCTACGGAGTGCCGGTCTATCATGAAGAGCGTCATATTGTGACCAAGTGCCACATGTGCCATGAGCGATTGGACGCGGGACAGTCACCGGCGTGTGTTCAGGCCTGTCCTTCCGGTGCGATTATGATTGAGACGGTTAATGTAGTGCAGTGGCAAGCCACACAGATGGATACGCAGGGGAATATGCCCTACCTTCCCGATGCGCGTATTACCAATGCAACGACCCGCTATACGCTTCCTGATCATTTAGAAGAGCTTATGGATGAGATGATCGAGCGTGATGAGCATCTTTTAAAGCCGGCACACTCGGAGTTGCCGTTGGTGTTCATGACGGTACTGACACAGGTTTCGCTTGGTGCGTTTGCGGCATTGGTCCTGGGCAATATCTTAGCGCTGTTTGGACTCAGCTCACCGACATGGATCATGGCGGCTGTTGCCATGCTGCCTGCGGCATTGGGATTGCCGCTGTCGGCTCTGCATTTAGGACGGCCGTTTCTTGCCATGACGGCCATGAAAAACATTAAAACCTCATGGCTCTCTCGCGAGGCTTTGGCGCTGGGAGTGTTTGTGGGGATGATGACGCTCAATATTCTCTGGTACGCGGCGGGCATACCCAAAGGGTTGCATATCATGTTTGAGCTGCTGACACTGGGGGCAGGTATTTACGGTATTTATGCGCAATCCATGATCTACCGTATTCAAGCGCGTCCTTCGTGGGATCGTCCAACAACCAATCTGAAATTTTTTGCCGTTGCCTATGTGGGTTTGCTGCTGATGGCATTGGCGGCGCTGTTGCAAGGTATTACGGCGGCGGTCACACCGTTGCTGGCGGTAGCTTTGGCCTGTGCTGCGGCACAGGCATTTTTTACCTATGAAGATCGTCGTACATTGCAGCAGCAAGATGAGAACAGCTATCAGTTGGAGCGAAGCGAACGGCTGTACCGTGATTTTTTTCAGCGCTATGTTACTGTGCGGACACTTACGTTTTTGCTAGGCTCGTTACTGCTGCCGCTGCTGGTCATTGTGCTGGTAGAAGCGGGTGTCGGCGCAATGGCGACACTGTTGCTGATGCTGGCACTGCTCTTAAGTATTGGCAGTGAGTTGGTTGACCGCTTTTTGTTTTATGCTACCGTGGTACCCTTGGGGATGGCAGGATCATTTTTTGTAGGAAAACAGCGATGATAGAGAAAATCAAAAACTTTTTAGGTCTGGATATTCAGGAGGAGCGCTACAAATTGAGCAGCGATCCGCAATTTGGCATGATCAGTGATGCGAAAAAACCCGATAAATGGGTACTGTCCACCTGTGGCTATTGCGGTGTGGGGTGCGGTCTGTATATTGGTGTTAAAGAGGG
>JAJRVF010000093.1 GCA_024277395.1 Campylobacterales bacterium | reverse complement strand
TGGAGACCTCGCTCATTAAAGAGGTCAAAGCCCCTGAAGTCAAAGCGCGCTATGAGATCACCAAAGCACCGCATGCACATCTGGTCTGTAGTGTATGCGGTGAATTTAGGGACATTCCGTTTGATCTCAATCATCTGGCACCCTCCATTGCCGATAACAACGGTTATGCCATTGCTGATACCTCACTCGTCATCTCGGGAACATGTCCGCACTGTCAATGACCGGGTGATGGCCACCGTTGTTCTCACCACCCTAAATTCACGATACACCCATAGCTCTTTAGCGTTGCGCTACCTCTTTGCCAATATGAAAGAGCTTCAATCATCTACATGTATTCTAGAATTTACCATTAACGAATCCATACAAAGCATTGCCGAAGCACTCTTGGATCAGGAGCCGCAGATTATTGGCATCGGGGTCTATATCTGGAATGCTTCTGAAGTTCATGCACTTATGGAAATACTGCAAAAAATCGCTCCTCACATCCGCATTGTTCTTGGTGGTCCGGAGGTCAGTCATGAACCCTTTCGGATTGCTTTTGACCGTGCCGACGTGATCATTCAAGGTGAAGGCGATCTTGCTTTTTATGCAACATGCAAAAAACTGCTCTCACACACGCCCTTGCCCAAAATCATTCCGCCCTCTGTCGTGGATCTGGCAACAATCACACTACCGTACGACTACTATACAGACGAAGATATTGCCAATCGCTATATCTATGTTGAAGCGTCACGGGGATGTCCTTTCTCTTGTGAGTTCTGCCTCTCTTCAACAGATGACAAAGTACGGAACTTCAATACCGATCTCCTCCTCGAAGCTTTCGAACGTCTCTGGCAACGCGGTGTACGGAATTTTAAATTTATCGACAGAACCTTTAATTTAAATATCCGTATCGCCACCCGTTTGCTTGATTTTTTTCTCTCAAAGCCGCCGCCCTACTTTGCCCATTTTGAGGTTGTTCCCGACCACTTTCCCCACACCCTTAAGAGTAAAATTTCGCAATTTCCTGCGGGGGCACTTCAGCTTGAAATTGGTATTCAAACCCTAAACCCCGCCATTGCCCTCACCATAGACCGTCCATTGCAACTTGAAAAAATCAAAAGCAACATTCGTTTTTTAGAGAAGGAGACATCGGCGCATCTGCATCTTGATCTTATTGTAGGACTTCCCGGAGAGAGCCTGCAGAGTTTTGCCGATAATTTAAATCTGCTCTGCTCTTTGAGTCAATCGGAAATTCAGATCGGCATCTTAAAAAAACTCAGCGGTACCCTTATGCATCGACATGATGCGCAGTACGGTATGATCTATTCTGATACGCCTCCTTACGATATTTTACAAAATACCCTGCTTAACTATAAAGAGATTCAGAAGATGAAACGCTTCGCCCGTTTTTGGGATCTTATCTACAATAGCGGAAATTTTGCCAATACCTTCACACTCATCCATAAAAACAGTACGGTATTTGACGGCTTTTATGCTTTAAGCGACTTCATCTATATGCAGACGAACTCCACGTGGAAAATCGCTTTGGATCGACTGAATACACTGCTCTTTGAGTATTTCACATCGGTATGCAACTATGATCCTCACGAAGTCGCTGCCACTATGGTACAAGATATCCTCTCGGTCAAAGGAAGGGCACTGCCCAAAGTAATTGCACCCTACTGCAATACCCCAAAAACTGCACGCACTACAGCTATTTCAGCACACAATAAACGCCAGCAAAAACATACATGAACAACTGTTCATAACTTGAGTAACCGAACTGTAATCAAATTATTTTAAAATTCTGCACTTTTGAAGGAGTGTCATTGTGAGCGTTATTATCGATAAACTGTTTGCCCTCTCAACAAAAATCACCGCCCTCTCTGTTTTGCTTATTGTGGCATGGATTTTTACTGTGCTGTTTCAACACTCCATGGAGTCCCTTAACGCATTCGGTTTTGACTTTATAACCGAAACCAAATGGGCGCCCAATCTTGAAAAGTTTGGTGCTCTTCCTGCCATTACCGGTTCGGTTATCTCCACCTTTTTAGCTATGATGCTCGCCGTGCCTATTGCCATCGGTGTAGCAATTTTTTTAAGTGAGATTGCCCATCACCGCCTTAAAGCTCCCGTGGGCATCTCCATTGAATTACTTGCTGCTATTCCCTCGGTAGTGTACGGTATGTGGGGGTTGTTTTACTTTGTACCCATTATTCGTGATATGTTTGGCGGACTGGGCATCGGTATGCTCACTGCGGGTATTGTTCTAGCCATTATGATTTTGCCGTTTATGGCGGCGGTCACGCGAGATGCCATGAACACCACTCCCGATATTTTAAAAGAGTCTGCCTACGCCCTAGGTGCTACGAAATGGGATGTCGTTAAAGATATTGTCATCCCCTATGCCAAAGCAGGCATTATCGGCTCGCTTATCTTGGCGTTGGGACGTGCCATAGGAGAGACCATGGCCGTTACGTTTGTAATGGGGAATGTCCACAAAATTTCCACTGATCTGACTGCTCCGGCCACGTCCATTCCCGTGACCCTTGCCAATGAGTTTACCGAGGCCGATACCGATTTATACTTTTCAAGTCTTTTTGAGCTCTCGCTGATTCTATTGGTTATTAGCTTTACTATTATCTCTATTGCGAAATTCTACTTTTTACGTCGTAAAAGGAGTCTGTAGATGACATATAGACAAAAACGTATTGCAATCAACAATATTGTTATGACCCTCTCCACCATCTCAGCACTCATTGGATTGGGATTTCTGTTATGGATTTTAGGAGTGTTGGTTTTTAACGGTATTGAAGCACTCAATATAGGCATATTCATCAATGAGGGTGCCCCGCCGGGTTATGGAGAAAGCGGACTCAAGCATGCCCTTGTCGGACAGCTGCTTATAGTGCTGTATGCTACCGCCGTCGGCGTGCCTTTAGGCGTGCTTGCGGGAACCTATTTGAGCGAGTACGCTCAAGACTCCAAGCTTGCGCAGACCATTCGCGATATCTCTGACATTATGATGAGTGCGCCCAGCATTGTTATTGGTGCGTTTGTCTATGCTATTATTGTCATGCCTATGGGACATTTTAGCGGTTATGCCGGTGCGGCAGCTTTGGCAATCATTATGATTCCCATCATTTTGCGTACCACCGATGATATGCTTCAGCTCGTACCCTCAACATTGCGAGAAGCTGCTTTTGCTCTGGGTGCTCCCAAATACAAAGTCGTTATTCAGGTGGTTTACAGAGGTGCAAAAGCAGGTATTCTTACGGGGATTTTACTCGGTATTGCCCGGGTTGCAGGTGAAACGGCTCCACTGCTTTTTACTTCCTTTAACGATAACTTTATGAACACCGATATGAGCCAAGCAATGGCATCACTGACGGTGACCATGTACAATTACGCTACGAGTCCCTATGAAGACTGGCAGCGTTTGGGTTGGGCAGCAGCATTTATTCTCTCCATGTTCATTTTAGGTCTCAATATTATCGGTCGACTATTTTTATTACGAAAGCGAGGTAAGTAATGGCAACTATTGTCAATGTCCCTGAAGAAAAAGTTCTACATGTAAATAATTTTGAATTTACCTATGCCAGCTCCGATACGCCAAACATCAAAAAGCTAAGTATGCCCATTGCCAAAAATTGTGTCACGGCACTCATTGGTCCTTCAGGCTGTGGAAAAACAACATTACTGCGATCCTTCAACCGCATGCATGATCTCTATCCGGGTAATGTCTATGCGGGTGAAGTTCTTTTTGAGGGTCGTAATATTCTAAATCCCAAAGAAGATCTCATAGCATTACGTGCCAAAATAGGAATGATCTTTCAAAAACCTACTGCTTTTCCTATGAGTATTTTTGACAATGTCGCTTACGGTCTGCGTTTGCAGGGAATAAAAAATCGAAGCGAACTCAATGACAAGGTAGAAAAAGCACTCAAAGATGCCGCCATCTGGAATGAGGTCAGCAGCCGCTTAAAACATGATGCCAACGGACTCTCCGGAGGACAGCAGCAACGTTTGTGTATTGCTCGAGCGATTGCCGTAGAACCGGAGATTTTACTCTTTGATGAGCCGACTTCAGCACTTGATCCGATCTCGACGCAAGGCATTGAGATGCTGGTCAGTGAGCTTAAAGAGCGTGTCTCTATTGTTATTGTCACGCACAACATGCAACAAGCTGCTCGGGTGAGCGACTATACCGGTTTTATGTATCTGGGTGAACTGATTGAACTGGGTCAGACCGAAGAGCTCTTTGTAACGCCCAAAGAGAAACTTACCGAGGAGTACATTACCGGTAAATTCGGCTAAACGCTCATTTTTGAGCTCTCAATCTCTATGACGGTATGTACGTTGCCTCTGGGGTTGTAATCGGCAACAAGCTTCAGATATTTTGGTTTGAGTTTTTGCTCCAATACGTTATAGATCTCATTGGCACTGTTCTCATGAGAGATATGACGCTCACGAAATGAGTTAATATAGAGTTTCATCGCCTTAAGCTCAACCACCCACTCGTCGGGTGTATATTCTATATGAATTGTTGCATAATCAGGATAACCGCTGCGAGGACACAAACAGCTGAATTCCGGCAGTGTCATCTTAATTAAATACCGGCGCCGATGTTCATTGGGCCAAATTTCCAGATCTTGTTCTACATCAAACGTACTTATAACTTTTTCACCATATTTCATCTATTTATCCTCTTTGCACAGTGTCTCAAAATGCTCATATTTACCGATGTAATGCCCTTGAATATAGTCGATCTGTATTCGCTTTGCTTCGGCATACATTATTTCATCTTCTATCATTTTTGTCCATACTTTAAGGTTCAAAGCATGCGCGGACATCACCAAACCTTCCATAATCTCTTTATAGCCCAGTTTGGTAATTCGTTTGGAAAAGTTATTATCAAACCGTACCATATCAATGTCGAGATCTTTCATGTAAAACAGACTGGTTTGATTAGATCCCAGATTGTCAATGGCAATTCGAATGCCCATACGGCGGTATGATTGCAAGATCTCATTAAAACGTTTAATGTTGCCAAAATACTCTTTCTCGCCGGTGACAAAAATAAGACGTTTGGCAACATTACTATGCGATATTAGCGTTTGGACTTTTTGAAAAAACTGCTGCTGCCGCAGTGATACGGCGGAGATACTTACTGCAAATATGCCATATTCATGCTGCTTTAAAAACTGGCAGATCGCTTCAAACTGTAACAGGTCAAATTCACGGTTAAGCCGCAATCGGCTAATAACAGACATATAACTTTTATAATGAATAATTTTACCCAGATCATCTACGAGCTTAACGGAACTTTCACATACCTCACCCTCTTCACTTTCAATACGTTGAAACAAAATAGAGTAACGGTGATGTTTGAGTGCATCAATAACCCGTTTTTCAAGAAGATCAGGGTCGGTTTGCATCTCTTGCACATCAGCTTTGCTGGAACAGGCTCGTGCATTGCGAATCTCTATGAGTTTATTAATAATATGATCCATATCACTGCTGTAAGAGGTATCAATAATCGCTCCGGTAATACTCACCTCAATATCTTCAACAATATAGTCTTCAACCTTCATACACAATATATCCATCATGGTTTTATAACGACTCTTATCACCTTGAAGTCCAATGAGATAATCACCCCCTTTTAAAACACAAACAGGAAAGTTTTTTACCCCTTTCTCTTCAAAAAACCGTCCAATCCATTGTGCCGTCTCATACAGTACAATATCGCCGTTTTTAATACCAAACTGCTCGTTAATATCGTGCAGATTATTGATAGAGATCAGCACAAAGGTATATTCATGCTCTTTTTGCAACTCTTTTTTCAGAAATTCTATGCCGTATTCACGTGTAAATACATGAGTGATAGGATCGGTAATACGCTCATCATACCCTCTATAGATCAGATAAAAGAGAAAATAGACAGCCACACCGAAAAGTCCGACAACAATAATAATAAAACTGTTGGGGATATCATCTAAATATTGTGACAAAAGGGAAAAAAGCAGTACCGAAGAGAGTAGAAAGATGGGAAAGCCCATACGAATCGCCAATTTGAATTGCGCTTCTCTCTCTTTTATTTCAGGTAATAACATTAGATATCTAAATGTTTAACATCTTTGGCATGGGTTTCAATATAGTTACGACGCGGTTCAACATCATCACCCATAAAAAGATTAAAAGAGTCACTGGCACTCTCGGCGTCTTCAATTGTAACTCGCAGCAAGACACGATTTTCCGGTGTCATTGTTGTTTCCCAAAGCTGTTCGGGATTCATCTCACCCAAACCTTTGTAACGCTGAATATACGACCCTTTTTTGGCATACTCTTTAATATTTTCAAGTTGTTCTAGTATATCACCTTCGAAAGGTATATCCCACTCTTTAATTTTCTGATACACATAATTGGCTTCGGTGAAATTAGGTTCTGAGAAGAGTTCATCATCAATAATAAGTTCCTCCATACCGCTTTGTGTCTGTACAAACAGATGCAGCTGCTCATCACTAATATGTTTGGTTAAAATATTGTTTCCCCGTGCTTGCAGAAACTGCTCAATCGTATCATACATTACATCATAATTTTTACCGATAATATCTGGGTTTTCAACAAAATAGCGAATCAACTCAATCAACGCATAGCGTCGTCCCAATGCTTCAAGCGAGTTGTTGTAATGATCAACCATCTTAAAAAACTCTACCAAGTAATTATACCCTACCCCTGCAACTTCTAAAGACTCAATCCCGTTTTCAATAAGAAAATTATTCATCTGATAATCATCTTTAAAATAGATCTCTTTCTTTCCTCTTTTATAGCGGTAAAGCGGCGGCTGTGCCAAATATAAAAAGCCACTTTCAACAATTGGTCGTAAATATCTGAAAAAGAAAGTTAACAGAAGTGTCTGAATATGCGAACCGTCCACATCGGCATCGGTCATAATAATAATTTTATGGTAGCGAATCTTCTCTTCGTTAAACTCATCACCAATACCCGAACCGATTGCCGTGATCATATTTTTAATCTCGTCAGACTTTAAAATTTTGTCCAAACGAGCTTTTTCAACATTTAATATTTTACCTTTTAGCGGTAAAATAGCTTGAAAAACACGATCACGCCCCTGTTTGGCAGAACCGCCGGCAGAGTCCCCTTCCACTAAATAAAGCTCGGAGACGGTTGCATCTTTACTTTGGCAATCGGCCAGCTTTCCGGGCAATGTTCCTACCGTCATGGCATCTTTACGACGGGTCAACTCTCTTGCTTTTTTAGCCGCCTCTCTGCCTTTGGCTGCTAAAAGTGCTTTTTGTACAACGGCTTTGGCCTCGAGCGGATTCTCTTCAAAATATTTGGAGAGTTTTTCATAGGTGATCTTTTGAACAAGAGGTCTGACGTAGGTATTTCCCAATTTTCCTTTGGTTTGACCTTCAAACTGCGGTTCGGGAACCCGTACCGAAACAATACAGATAAGTCCCTCTTTAACATCATCGCCGCTAATTTTGACATCTTTTTCTTTGGCATTGCTATTTTGCGCATTATAATTTGAGATGACACGAGTCAATCCGGCTCGAAAACCGGCTTCATGAGTACCGCCGTTTGGGGTGCGAATATTGTTAACAAAACTGTACAACTTCTCTTCATACGAATCGTTATACATAAAAGCAATGTCCATCTCAATATCTTCAATTTCAGCGTTGAATTCCAACGGGGTTACCACAGTTTCACGTTTATTCAGGTCTTTGACAAACTGGCTAATCCCCCCTTCAAAATGGTAAATGTTTTTTTCACCGTTGCGCTCATCTTTAAAAATAATCTTAATATGGGGATTAAGATAGGCGAGTTCTTTAAAACGTTTTGCCAAATAGTCATACTCAAATGTAATGGTTTCGGTAAAAATAGAAGGATCAGCATTAAATTCAATTGTTGTACCGGTTTTTCGTGTGGTTCCCGTTATCTCCAAAGGAGCCTGCGGAATCCCCTCTTTAAATACCTGCTCATGAATTTTTCCGTCACGAAAAATGGTCATTTTCAGATGACCGCTGAGTGCGTTGACAACAGAAACGCCGACGCCGTGAAGCCCACCGGAGACTTTGTAGGTATCTTTATCGAACTTACCGCCGGCATGAAGAACTGTCAGTACAACGGTTGCAGCAGAAACACCTTCAGTCGGATGCATATCGGTAGGAATACCACGACCGTTATCGGAGATAATAGCAGTACCGGCTTTAGTCAGCGTTACTGAAATCGTATCACAATATCCTGCCATGGCTTCATCAATAGAGTTGTCGATAACTTCATATACTAAATGATGAAGCCCGCGATGACCGGTATCGCCAATATACATTCCCGGACGTTTTCTGACTGCTTCAAGTCCTTTAAGAACCTTAATATTATTTGCACCGTATTGTTGTTCCATTACTGCTCCACTGTTCATACGAAAATTGGCTCTATTTTAGCTAAAAATAGCTAAATTTTTTGTTTAAGCATACACTTTTCTGTTATTGCAGTGAAATTCTAACAGATACAGGAGAATATTCTGTAAAATTTGACAGGGTGTTAGATAACAATGGGCATAATGATGGTTTTAAAATTATCTTCGCTTAAGACAAAAGGCAAATTGGGTTCATTTAGACCAATAGTAAATTCATTTTCTGTTGTTTGAGAGAGAAAATCTAAAACATAACGACTGTTCACCGCCAAAACAAAAGGTTCTTCAAAACCTGTTTCAAAATAGATTTCTGTTTTTGCTTCAATATTGTCACTGCTGAGGCTTTCAAAAACAATATGGTTTTGATGAAAGGTCATCTTCATATCGTTAGAGATTGTCGTAATCTGCTTAATTGCTCCAATGATATCACTTTTTGGTATAAGAAGATTTTTGGAAAGCTCTTGGGGAATAATACGTGAATAGTCCGGAAATTTTCCGTTAATAAGCTTCGTAAAGAAAAGGAATTGTTCAGATTTTATCATTAAATGCGTATCATCATAATAGATCTCTATAGCATCGAAAAAGAGTTTTTGAATTTCAATAATGGCTTTTTTAGGAATAATGAGTGCCAATTCTTTTTCATTGCTGTTTTTTACATGTACGAGTGCCAAACGCCGAGTATCGGTAGAGACAAAATTAATAGCATCACAGGAGATATCAAGCAGTGCCCCGTTAAGTTCAAATTTTGGATTGTTGGTATCGGTAGCGGGTGTGATCTTTTTTAATGATTCTATAAGAATTTGAGAATTAATAGCAATTTTGGGATGGTTTTCATAAGAGGGAAAGAGAGGATATTCACTGCTGTTGAATGTAGGCAGCTTAAAATTGGAGTTTCCCTGTTGAATGTGCAACATATTTTGCCCGGTTTCTAAAATAATCTCCTGATCTTTTAAAATACGAATAATATCAAGCAGCTTCTTGCCATTGGCAGTTACCATGCCAGTCTCATTAATTTGTACTTTCTGGGTTTGTATATGCAGACCAATCTCATAGTCAGTTGCTTTAACGGTAAGTATATCGGTCTTGGCTTCAAAATAGAGATGAGAAGTAATTTGCGAGGTATCTTTTTTTTCTAGAAAAGGCTGTACATGCAAAAGAATGTTTTCTAGTATAGATTTCGAAATTGCTATTTTCATTTTAATTCCTATATTATATAAATATTTTAGTAATAGTAATAGAACACCGTTATAAAGTGAATTACTACCTATTACGCCCTAAAATACGAAGCTGATGATGTGAAAAAAGCGAGTATCTCTATTCACACTAATTCACTTGTGCAAATTATATCTTATTTTTTGATATCTTTTAAGAGGAGGTGGTTGTTTTATTTTTGAGTTCTTCTATTTTGAGTCGAAATTCTTCATCATTTTTAATTAGCTCTTCAATTTTACGCATAGTATGGCTAATAGCGGTATGGTCTTTCATTCCAAAAAACTGTGCCAGCTGGGGCATGGTATGCGGAGTGAGTTCACGTGCCAAATAGATGGCAATACGACGCGCATAGACAATATTGCGGCTGCGGCTTTTAGATTTAATTTCACTGGGCTTAATATTGAGTTCTTTGGAAATGAGATTTAAGATGAGATCAATGGTGATATGGTCGCGTTTTTCCTGTAATTGCTCTTTTAAAACATTTTTAGCAAAATCAATGGTAATATCCATGTGTATAAGTTCTGAGTATGCATGCAGCTTGGAGAGAATACCTTCAATTTCACGGACGTTGTTCTCTATGATAGTAGCAATATAGGTAATGACATTATTATCAAGCTTGACACGATTAATTTCGCATTTCTTTTTAATAATATTGATTTTGGTTTCAAGTTCAGGAGGTTGAATATCGGCTACAAGACCGTGTTCAAAACGACTTTTCAGACGATCTTCCAGACCGGCGATTTTCTTAGGATGTTTATCGGCGGTAATGACGATTTGCTTGCCGTCATTTTTAAGTTCTTCAAAGGTGTGAAAAAACTCTTCTTGAAGGGAGTTTTTATTACTTAAAAATTGTACATCATCAATTAAAAGCAGATCGCATTTGCGGTATTTGTCTTTAAATCGTTCCATTGAGTTGTTGCGAAGATGACGGGTAAAATCATTTAAAAACTGTTCTACTGAGGTGTAAATAACACTTTCTCCTCTGTTTTGCAGTACGTTGCCAATGGCTTGCATGAGGTGGGTTTTCCCCAGTCCGACACCACCATAAATAAAAAGCGGATTATAGATTTTCCCCGGTTTTTCACTGACACTTTTGGCTGCGACATAGGCAAATTCATTGGAACCGCCCTCAACAAAATTATCGAATGTATGGGCAATATTGAGTAGTGAATGTTTATTTTTTTCACTAATGACTTTATCTTTGGCAGCAGCTTTGTTTGTTTTTTTTGTTTTGTCTTTAAGGACAATATTTACATTGGGTTTAATACCGGTTTTAATTTCAAAGAGATGGGCAATTTTATCGCGGTAACGATTTTTAATCCAGCTAATAATAAGTGGATTGGGAGCAATAAAATAGACATTATCTTCTTTGGACAGTTTTTGAGAATAGTTGAGTTGTTTAATGTAACGAGAATACTCAATGTCAGTAATCTCTTTTTTGAGCATATTTAAGATATTATCACCTATATTCATTGCCTGACAACTCCCTGTGAATTCTTTGTGAATAAGCAAGTGATTATAGTAGAAGAAAGCATATATTATGATAAAATTTCCTGTAAAATTTATTTCGTCACGGTGTGAATAGTGAATATATTGGGAATCGATCCGGGTACACGCAATTGCGGTTATGCCATCATTTCATTGCAAAATGGAAAGATTGAACTTATTGAAGCAGGTTTGATTAAAATGAAAGCAGAAATACTGCAATATCAGATTCCTCAAATGGCAGAGGCATTGGAACAAATTTTTAGCTTGCATGCTATTGATGAAGTTGCTGTTGAAGATATGTTTTATGCGCATAATCCAAAAACTGTTATTAAACTGGCACAATTTCGTGGTGCAATGACACTAAAAATTTTACAGGAATTTGGAGCATTTGCAGAGTATACTCCACTGCAGATCAAAAAAGCACTGACAGGAAAAGCAAAAGCCGACAAAGCTCAAGTGGCTTTTATGGTAAAACGGTTACTAAATATTAAAAAAGAGATTAAGCCATTGGATATTACAGATGCGATGGCCATAGCAATTACCCATTCACAACGTGTAAAAATAAAGCGGTAAAAATAAACACTCAACACACCAGGGAGAGTGTTTATTTCAATTGCAATGTTAGCACATTTTTCTTAGTCATTCCTAACGAAAGTCCATTCTTTGCATTTTTCTAAGGACACCATAATTTTCACAATGTGGTGTAAATGTGAATAGCCATGACACTTTAGCGACTTTTTTTAGTTTTAAGAGTAGATTTATATAAATAAATTCTTAATTTCAATATTTTTTTGTAATTGTTGTAAACCCCTAAAAATAGGGCTTTATAAGCTAAATAATAAAGTTTATTACTTAATTGAACGCATTAAATGACAGGGTGATTAAGTTATTCACATGACTTCTTCCTGTAAAGCCCTATTTTACTTTGTTTTGAAAGTATTAACAGTAAGATAGTAATGATAATTATAATTACTATCTATAGTTTCACGTGAAACATTATATTTTTAGTGCTTTCACGGACTCTTTAATGAAAGGATATTTGCTAATGATGGTATAGTCGTTCCCGTATGTAAATTCTAATTTATGAGCATGCAGGAGGAGTCGTGATGCGCCACTTTTTTCAATACGCTCTTCTTGAGATATTTTTTTATTTAAAAAATCCAAGACATCACTATCTTTTTGTCCATAAATTGGATCACCAACAATAGGATGTTTCACGTGAAACAGATGTACTCGTATTTGATGCTGACGACCGGTTAGTGGTTTGGCTTCTACCAAAGTAATATCTTGTTCCGCATAATAGTGCAGGGGGGTAATAACAGTTTCAGAAACTTTACCGCGCTCATTTATAGTAACAATGGTACGAACAGATGCTCTGTCATCTTTCTCTCTAAGCAACGGATAATTTACATGTAAAACACTGGTAACTTTGCCATGAACAAAAGCGAGATAATATTTTTGTATTTGACGTTCCTGAAACATTACTTTTAAATCGCGTTCAGATTGTTTATGTTTTGCCGCTAAAACCAATCCGCTGGTCTCTTGATCAATGCGGTGGGTAATATTGGCATCATGACCAAACTGGTAGCGAATTTCATCTAAAAGCGAATAGGGGGTATGGCGACTCTGCGGATGAATGAGCAGACCGCTCGGCTTGTCAAAACAGACAAAGTCATCGGTTTGAAAAAGAGGTTTTAGTGATTTGGTCACCGGTTCAAAATAGATAAATTCAAAATCTCCTTCCACATAACCGGCAGTATGTGTCATGGGTATTCCTTCAACGAGCAGACGACCTTTGGCAATAAGTCGCTGAGCCTCTTTTTGTTTATAGTGAAGTTCTCGTATGAGGAAAAGAAAGGCTTTTTGTTTTACGGGAGCGTAAAATTTTCTTTTAATAAATGGCAAAAATTAATCCTTTTATTAGACACTTTAAGATAGTATTTATGACTTATTATTTTGGTATTTTATCACAATGGAAAATTAAAAGTTTACAGAATAGGAAAAGAGATGATAGAACGTTATGCTCGTGACGAAATGAGTAGCAAGTGGACCATGCAAGCAAAATATCAGGCATGGCTGGATGTTGAAAAAGCAGTGGTAAAGGCGTGGAATAAATTGGGACTTATTCCCGATGACGATGCCAAAAAAATTATTGATCATGCTAACTTTAGTGTCGAAGAGATTGATGAGATTGAGAAAATCACTAAACATGACCTTATAGCTTTTACTACTTCAGTTGCCAATACTTTGGGAGAAGAGAGCCGCTGGTTTCATTACGGCATGACCAGTTCCGATACAATTGACACTGCCGTAGCGCTTCAGATGAAGGCATCTCTAACGTTAATTATTGATGATGTCAAGATGCTTATGGAGTCAATTAAAAAGCGAGCCTATGAACACAAGATGACATTAATGGTAGGACGATCACATGGTATTCACGGAGAGCCTATAACGTTTGGTCTTGTGTTAGCGGTATGGTACGATGAAATGCAACGTCATTTAGAGAATTTGGAGCAAACATTTGATGTTATTGCAGTAGGGCAAGTGAGCGGTGCCATGGGTAATTTTGCGCATGCCCCTTTGGAGCTGGAAGAGTATACATGCAAAGAGTTAGGGCTGAAACCGGCGCCGGCATCCAATCAGGTCATTCAGCGTGACCGTTATGCCCGTTTGGCTACGGCGTTAGCGCTTATGGCAAGCAGCATTGAGAAGTTTGCTATTCAAGTACGTCACTGGCAGCGCACCGAGGTCTATGAATGTGAAGAATATTTTGCCAAAGGACAGAAGGGCTCTTCAGCCATGCCGCATAAGCGCAATCCTATTTTGACAGAGAATATAACCGGTTTGGCACGTATGATTCGCGCCTATGCTATTCCGGCAATGGAGAATGTCGGGCTCTGGCATGAACGTGATATTTCTCACAGTTCAACGGAACGCTTTTGGTTGCCCGATGCGTTTATAACCAGCGATTTTATGCTCCATCGCATGAACAATGTTATTGCCAACCTGACCGTATTTCCTGAAAACATGATGAAAAACTTAAATCTAACAGGCGGTTTGGTCTTCTCGCAGCGGGTGTTATTGGAGCTGCCGCTTCAGGGAGTTTCGCGTGAAGATGCTTACCGTATTGTGCAGCGAAATGCCATGAAGGTGTGGGAAGGACTGCAACAGGGAAAAGCGACTGTAAACGAAGCAGGAGAGAGCCTCTATTTAGAATATCTTTTAGCCGATGATGAGCTGCGAAAGAGCTTAAATGAAGCGCAGATTCGAGAGTGCTTTAATTATGACTATTATACGAAAAATGTCGATGCCATTTTTCAAAGAGTCTTTAAATAATAACTGATAGAATACAGACAATAAATCAAGGATACAACAAAATGGTGACAATTATAAAGCGTAATGGACGGCGTGAACAGCTCGATATTTCAAAAATTCAAAAGTATACGTCGGCAGCGGTAAAAGGGCTTGAAAATGTAAGCCAAAGTGAGCTTGAAGTCGACGCACAGCTGCAATTTCGTGATGGTATAACCAGCCGGGAAATACAGATTACTTTAATTAAAACTGCTGTTGACAAGATCGATATTGATGCACCAAATTGGACCTTTGTGGCATCACGTCTGTTTCTTTATGATATGTATCACCGCGTTAACGGATTTACGGGATATTGTTCTTTGGCGAAATACTTTGAGCGGGGTGAAAAAGAGGGACGTATTCTAAGCGGTTTAAAAGAGAAATTTGATTTGGAAAAACTTGATGCACATATCTGCCCCGAGCGAGACTTGCAGTTTAACTATTTAGGAATTAAAACACTATATGACCGCTACCTAATCAAAGATAGAAACGGTGATCCCATAGAGTTGCCGCAACATATGTTTATGGCGATCTCAATGTTCCTGGCACAAAATGAAGAAGACAGTGAAGGGTGGGCCATTAAATTTTATGACATGATCTCAAAATTTGAGGTTATGCTGGCCACACCGACACTCTCTAATGCACGTACGACCCGTCATCAGCTCAGCTCGTGTTATATCGGTTCCACTCCGGACAATATTGAAGGTATTTTTGACTCCTATAAAGAGATGGCATTGCTTTCGAAATTTGGTGGCGGTATTGGTTGGGACTGGACGCAAGTACGCTCAATGGGTTCATTTATTGATGGGCATAAAAATGCGGCAGGAGGTACCGTACCGTTTTTAAAAATTACCAATGATATTGCTGTCGCTGTGGATCAGCTTGGAACACGCAAAGGAGCCATTGCGGTCTATTTGGAGCCATGGCATATTGATATTAATGACTTTTTAGATCTTAAAAAGAATTCGGGTGAAGAGCGTCGCCGCGCGCATGATCTTTTTCCGGCACTATGGCTGAATAACCTTTTTATGCAGAGAGTAGAAGAGGATGCACTATGGACCTTGTTTGATCCATACCAGACCAAAGAGCTCACGGAGCTGTACGGTGAAGCATTTGAAAAACGTTATAGAGAGTTTGAAGGCGATGACAATATTTTAAAAGAGAGTGTGAAAGCCAAAGATCTGTGGCGTAAAATACTAACAAGTTATTTTGAAACCGGCAGTCCCTTTTTGTGCTTTAAAGACAGTGCTAACAAAGCTAACCCAAATGACCATTATGGGGTGATTCGCAGTTCGAATCTCTGTACGGAAATTTTTCAGAACACCTCGCCAAATCACTATAAAATTCAATTTAAATTTGAAGATGGCGACTCCCTTTCATTTGAAGAAGATGAGCTTGTTACCGTCGACGGCGGTATAACTAAGGTTGCCAAAAAGGTAACGGCACTCGATTCTATTGAAGGTCGGCGGATTTATATTGTTGAAAAAGAGAAGATTAACGGAGAGACAGCGGTGTGCAACCTTGCTTCAGTCAATCTTTCCCGCATCAATACCAGAGAGGATATTGATCGTGTTGTTCCTATTGCCGTTCGTGCGTTAGACAATGTTATTGATCTTAACTTTTACCCGTTGGAAAAAGTGAAGCGTACCAATATGAAAAGTCGTTCCATTGGTTTGGGTGTTATGGGGGAAGCCCAAATGTTAGCCGAATCACAGATTGCGTGGGGGACACAAGAGCATTTTGACAAAGTTGACGAGATAATGGAGGCCGTGAGCTACAATGCCATTAAAGCTTCGTCCGATATTGCTCTTGAAAAAGGGTGTTACAAGGAGTTTGAAGGTTCTAAATGGAGTCGGGGCATTTTACCGATGGATCATGCGAATGCCGAAGTGGTTAATTTGGTCGATCGCGGTGGTCTGTTTGCTTCAGCGTACGATTGGGACGCTTTGCGTGCCAAAATACAAAAAGACGGAATGCGTAACGGCTACTTAATGGCCATAGCACCGACGAGTTCCATTTCCATTCTTACGGGAACAACACAGGCAATAGAGCCGGTGTATAAGCGAAAATGGTATGAGGAAAATTTAAGCGGATTAATTCCGGTTGTAGTACCCAAACTCAGTCCGGAGACATGGAGCTACTATACACCGGCGTACGAGCTTGATCAGCGTGTTCTTATTAAAGCGGGGGCGATTCGTCAAAAATGGCTTGATCAAGGGCAGAGTCTCAATATTTTCATTACGCTGGACAAGGCGAGCGGCAAGTATTTAAATGATATTTACATGTTAGCGTGGAAGCTGGGTGTGAAATCAACCTACTATCTTAGAAGCGAGTCTCCCGAGGTTGCTTCAGATGTGCAAGATCGCTCCATGGAGTGTGTCGGATGTCAGTAAGATGAAACCGCTCACACCATCGGGTGCATTGCAGCTCTTGGAGCGTCTTGAGAGCCTTAGCGATGCTCAGCCAAGGGAAATCATCATGAAAAGCCCCACAAGCGTTAGTATGGAGTTCTCGGTGCAGGATGCGCATCGGGGTTTTGACTGGATCAATATTGTTTTTGAAATCGAAGGGGTGAGTGATGCCCGTCTGCTAGATGATGTAAATCTCAAACATGCCGATATGAGCGAGGGAGCCGCTTTTGTTTTTGATGCCCAATATGTCGGATTTGCCAATGGGCAGCACACGACGCTCTCAAGTATGACCGAGGCACAGTTTTATGCCATCGGCAATTCGGTAAAATATGAGGAGCGCCCCTTTAGTGAGGGTTGAGGCTATTTTTGGATGCCGCTGAGTACCGGAACAAATTTACATGTATCCAGCGCTTCTTGCTGTAGGCGTTCCCCCCTTTTAACAAAACGGGTAATAAGCTG
>JAJRVF010000092.1 GCA_024277395.1 Campylobacterales bacterium | reverse complement strand
TTTTCCTTATAAAGAACTCGTTAGATCACTGTCTAACTATAAAAGGGAGCGGAATTATAGCCAAGAACAGCTCTATATTCAAGGTTTTTAGGGGTAAAAATGAGTTTTGTCATTATTTTATTTCCTTTTAGAAAGGAAATGGTACAATGACAAAAAGCTTTCAGAGAGGTTGGCATGGAGATATTGCTCGATGAATATTACAAACAGCATTTACATGTAAACGGTTATGTGGAACGTAAGATACAGCTAGACCATGGCAGTTATCAGATCCACGGGGTGACCCTTTCAGGAAAAACCACACTGCTGAAGCAGTACCTGCTTACATGTAAAAAATCTTCCTATATCTATATTGACTGTCATGATGTTCGTATTGACATTGCACTGCTCAATCGCCAGCTTCCACGTTATTGTCAGAACAACGGCATTGATATTGTTGTACTGGACAACTACCGTGATGGCATCATATTGCCTCCGGCAAGACAGTTGCTCATTACAACAGCTGCACCCTTGGCACATCTTGATCTGGCATCTATTGCCCTGATGCCGCTGGATTACGAGGAGTTCTTAGCGTATGAAATGAAATACGACTCTACGGCACTCAACCATTTTTTGCAGCTTGGCGGCTTGCCGGTGATGCAGACACTTCCAAGTGACCAACGGCATCTCTACCTCCAACAGGCACTCCAACGGCATCTCAGTGCCATGGAGTTTAATATACTTCTGTTTATGTCCAGAAGTCCCACCTTGAAACTCTCAACATTTACCATGTATGAAAAACTCAAAACCGAGCAAAAACTCTCCAAAGATCTGCTCTACAAAAGTGTGGCATCGCTTCATGAGAAACGCTATCTGTTTCATGTTAAAAAATTCAACCATGAGCGAGCTGTTGCCAAAAGCTATTTTTGTGATATTGCCCTAAAAAATGCCTTGACCCATCAAAAAAATTTCCACCTGCTCTTTGAAAATCTCATCTTTTTAGAGCTTAACAAACGGGGTCGTACTCTTTTTTACAGTGACAAGGTCGATTTTTACATTCCCTCACAGCATCGCATTGTTTTGTGCATGCCCTTCTCCAATGCGGAGGTATTATTTAAAACCGTTGAACGGATTGAAGAGTTTATTGTCACTTATGGCGTACGTCATGTTAAGGTGGTGACCATGAGCTCTTCAGGAACACTGCAGCACCCTTTTGTTGATGTAGAGATGCTCCCTTTTAGCGAGTGGGCAATTATTGAAGGGGAGTAGCCTTTAGCCAAAGATATTGAGGTGTGCTTCAAGCTCGGAAAATACCTCAGCACGCTCTTGGTCATCGGGATGGATCATCTTGTAGATTACTTCGGAGAGGGTTTCATCAATCGAAACATCCAGTTCATGCGGTTTTTTCAACGTCTCTTTGAGTGCCGGAGCAAAATAATTATAGCTGCTATAAGGCTCTTTTCCGAGCAGCTGGTAGTACATATGCCGTCCCAAATCCAATAATTCAAACTCCTCAATCTTCCCCGTACTTACTTTGCTGGCAAAACCGACATCGAGTGCAATATTTTTAAAGCGTATATAGGCGAGAAGCTGCATCATAAAGCCAATATATGCCCGTGTGTAATGCATCAAGACACGATCATAAAATTTCTCAAAACTCTCCTGATGCATTTTGAGACGGCGATATTCACTCACCAGTGCTGCCACATAATAGCGCGCCCGAATCAGCGGTACCGACTTCATGACGGTATGTCCCTCTTCTCCCTCACCCGTAAGTTTGCCGCCAATGCTAATATGCACACCATGCACCGTTTCACCGTTCTCTTTGGCTTTGCATCCTTCAAAGCCGATGTCACCCACACCGTGAATACCACACCCTTTCACACAGGCTGACCAGTACATCCGAATGCGTCCTTCTTGCAGCGGTACGGCCTGGGTCAGATACTCTGCCATCTCAATGGCATCGGGTTTGTTGGGAATGACGCCGAAAGGACAGTGTTCTGTTCCTGCGCACGCTATCAGATGGTTAAAATAGGGAGAATGAACGCTCTTGTAGGTCTGAAAAAACGGTGCTTCAAGTACGTTCTCAAGCTCTTCGTGAGCCACACCCATGATGTAGAGGCTCTGCTCCACATCAAAACGTATCTCGCCGTTGCCGTATCGTGCCGCAATGTCAGCCGCCTCAAGCAGAGCCGTACCGCTAAAAATTCCCGAAGGTACCACGGCATGCAGTGCAAAGCTGCCGTCTTTAAGCTGCACACGACCCTGATCGGGGTCATTATTGTCCATCTGGGTCAACGTCTCGCCTGCGGTAGCAAACGCAATGCCTGCTTGCGCACAGATCGCCTCGCGCATTGCTTCCATGCCCACCGACTCTATCAGAAAATAGAGTCGGTTCTTGTTGCGATTGTCACGAAAACCGAAATCCAGAAACAGCGCTATAAGCGAACCGTACATTGCCACTACCTCATGCTCATCCTGCAGAAAAATATTGGCACTTTTGGCAATCTGACCAACCTTGCCTCCCAAGTAGAGGTTATAACCATAGCGCCCCTCTTTTTGAGCTAAAACCAAGGCGCAGTCTTGACCAAACACATTGGAGCGGTTGGCAAAAGAGCCAGTAATGCCGGTATTGAACTTGCGCGGCAACACACTGATCCACTCATAATTATGTAAAAAAAGCGACTGAAGTTTCAGCAGCAGCGGCTGAGAGGGCAATATATTGTCAAAGGCATCCCCGTCTAAAGGGTCATTTAAAATATTTCGAAAATTATCCACGCCGGTCTGATAGGTTGAGATACCTACCGCCTCGAGTCGTGAAAAAATTGCCGGAATATCTTCTATATTGATATAGCGCAGCTCCACTTGCATGCGTGTGGTAATGTCAATATAGTCACGTCCGAATTCACGTGCCACATCACCTAGTGCCAGCGCCTGTTTTTGAGTAAGCTGTCCGCCGGGGATACGAACACGGATCATAAACTGTTTGGGAGTTGCCGGACGGTCAAAAATACCAAAGCATTTTAAAAAATAGGTCAAATCCTCCGCAGCAACCGCATCATACCCCTGCATTGCGTACTGTTGCAACAGTGCAAATGCCTCTTTGGGTGTTTTTAACGTTTTTGTCTTTTCAATTTTATTCTGCTTCTTGTTTCGGGCATCAAACGCTTGCTGTAATGCGCTCATTATTGCTTCCTCTTTAAGGAGATATGTCATCTACTCTATTTATGCAATCATACTGTTTAATAAGCATATTGCCGAAAGCATTTTGCCTATTT
This sequence comes from Campylobacterales bacterium, assembly GCA_024277395.1. Lineage (GTDB taxonomy): Bacteria > Campylobacterota > Campylobacteria > Campylobacterales > Sulfurimonadaceae > QNZR01. The sequence continues at coordinate 6,353 of JAJRVF010000092.1, read as the reverse complement.
ATTATACAGTTATGCGTCAAAATCCATTGGCGGTACTTCACGCTGGGTTGCCAACTCCAAACTAAAGTACTCATACTTGTCAAACCCATACATTTTGGCAATCAGATTACTCGGATACGCTTCAATGAGAGTATTAAAACGTGCCACATTGTCATTGAGCGTATTGCGTGCTTCCATAATATCACTCTCAATATCAGAGAGACTCTGCTGAAGCGCCAGAAAGTTCTCACTGGCTTTGAGCTCGGGATAGTTCTCAACCACGGCAAGGATACCTCCTAAAGAGCGGCTCACCTCACTCTCTTCGGCACTGCGTGCTCCAAAATCTCTGACATCAGCATGAAAATTTCGTGATGTTTTTTCAAAAACGTCGGCTTCATGTTTTTGGTACTGTGATACGACTTTAACCAAATTGGGAATAAGGTTAAAACGACGCTTCAATGCCACGTCAATATGACTCCATGATGCTTCGATGCGGTTTTTATATTTTATGAATTTGTTATAATTAATAACAAAGACCATTACCAAAACAATAACAATAAAAATAAAAGGGACTAACTGTTCTGCCATAACCACTCCTGTAGATTCAGGCATGATTATACCATTTTGGAGTGATCATTATGACTCCCGTGTATAGCGCGTTGCGTTTTGTTTGGCCAAGATTGCAAAATCATTCTTATTCTCTTCATCGGCAAAGGCACTGGTTGGAATAAAAAGCGAAGAGGCATCAGAGTAGATAAGAAAACCTTCATTCAGTGATACAACCTGATTCACCTGATCCCATAAAATTGTTGTCTCTTCTGAATGAATTCCCTCTTTATCTGCAACAACATTATAGTGGTGATTTTTTGTTGATGATTTTTCAAAACTTTTTAACAGCAGTTTTTTTCGCAGTTTCCATCTAAAAAAATACCAGTAAACCACGAGAACAGTCGATATCAACAAAAGTCCCACGACACCTTTTTTCAAAGCTGCTACGACACCAAACTGTGTCATGGCAATAAAAATCCATCCTAAAAACCTTTTAGGCGAATGCTTCATCTCATACTTGTATGCTGCCTTGGAAGCTTTTAAAAATGTTTCTTTATCCCAACAGTACGATACTCTAATTGTATCAGACATGTTCATCACACTCTGCAACAATCAGATCAGATTTTTTAATGCATCCCTTCTCTTCCAGCGCTGCAATCAGCTGTAATGTTTTTGCATATTCACGTTCAAAAAGCAGGCTGTTTTCCTCATATTTTTTTTTCTCTTTTTTTGCATACAGCCATGCAACAAGAATTGAGAAAGCAAATACACCGTATATCCACCATTGCCACTCTTTAAGATCAATAAGGACAATGAAATACTGCACCGAAAACAGTACAAAAAATTCAACTGAAAAGATAATCACAAGGGTAGAGCTTTGCTCAAAATCAAGGGTATATTTTTCAATATCCCGCAAAAGCTTAAGCTTTGCATTGACTTCTTCAGCTTGATTTTTGCACTCATCTTTTAGGTTCTCAAGAGGGATATCTTTTACATGTATATTGCTCAAGTTATACTCAACATTTGTCTGTTTGTAATCTTCAAGAATTTGAGGATGTTGCTCCATAATCTCTAGGATTTCTTCTACGCTCACCCTGTTTTTCTTTGCAAACTTTTGGACATCTTGCAAAATAAGATCATAAAGACCGACTGTTTTGATTTCTGTTGCCACTCGCTGTAAATAAATCAAACTAATTGCCTTAATGGTGAAATTGCTCTTCTAAGGCGGCACACATGCCTGCCGCCTGTTATTATGCTTTTACCAATCCCGGTTCAGGATCCAGACCATACGAAGCCGTATCATCTTTTGCCGGTAAAAAGATACCAACCAATCCTTTAAGACCGACTGACATGATTATGTTTACCATAAACAACACCCAGGCAAGAAGTATCATCGAACCGAAAATTCCGGCAAGGATCATATACGTTTGATACTCTCCTTCAAAATACATATGACGTCTTAGCATTCCGTCAAGTCCTGCCATACCCATAAAAGCGCCCATACCGATACCGCCAATAAGATGTAGCCAAAAATGTGCATTTGAAAGCTTTTTACTCCACAGCGTAGCATTATTGGTTACAAGCGGCCACAGTACATATACAACACTGTAGAGCGTCATGTAAAGACCGACAATAATCGCAATATGCACATGCGCTCCAATAATCCATTGCGTATTGTGCAGTACTCGGTTCATTGCCATATCCGCTTGAATAATACCCGCAGGTACCGCTAAACCAAAACCGACAAGCCCGCCTAAAAGATATTTAAGTTCCATCGTAGGCTTAAGCGGTCGTGCCTTCCAAAGTGTTACAAGCGTAATAAAGAGTGCAAGTCCTTGTGTTAACAGCTCAAAGGCTGTTACCATTTCACCCGATACCAGCTTCATCATCTCAGGCTGTCCCTGATCGGCAAGAAGGTGATGTGACCATACCATCCACGAGACCAGAAGCTCCAGCATCAATGCCGCTCTGGCAACATTTTCCATAAAGAGTTTTTGACCTGTAATAATTGTTGCAAGCAGATACCAAGAACCGGCTACATAAATAAGCACCAGACCATCGGCTACGAGATCCAATCCCCACCAAAACCAGTTTTTATACAGCAAGGCATCGATCGCTGCCAGGTCAAGAGGAGAACCGATACCATCGGCTACAAGATAAACAAGAACGAGTATTCCCGCTCCTAAAATCACCACGGCATCAAGAAAGGTATCTACAGTACCTCTAAAAATTGCAACTACCGGCAGCGAAAGGGCCGGCTCTTTCGTATAAGGCGGACGACCTGTAAGTTTGTGAAAAAGATTGAGCATACCGTCAATGCCGAAACCTGAAATTAAAAGCTCTTTGGTCGTTTTGTTTTTATGAATACCGACTCGTGCAAAAATGGTTGCGTATATGTTGTAGATAAATCCGAACGTTCCAAACATAATAAGTGCTACACCTACGATAAACACAATCCCGCCGATAGTCTTAAACTGATTCGTATCTGCTGGAAGCGGCCAGTAAAGCGTATACAGCGGTGCATATTGCCAAATAAAAGCGGCGATCCACGCCGTTGCACTGCCTATGGTAATTAAAAGCCAAACAACATTGGCCAGCTTGACACTGTATAGCGGTTTTTTTGTAAGGTATGGAACCAAAAACATAAAGGCCGCAAAAACAAGCTGATACGTAGAACCAAAAAGTCCTATAATCGGATGCACGGTCATAATGGAAAAGAAATGCTCAGGTTCGCCATGAACCGGCGGAATATCCGGCACAACGGAAGCCACCCGCATAATCATGCCTTCAATTGATGCCAGACCGTAAAACAAAAAAGACATCACTACCGCTCTAAGAGTTACTTTCTGCAGTGCGCTTAAGCTCTCCGGTTTAAAATTTACTCCATCGATCAGTGTCATTGTATTCCTCCTTCAAGCATCGCTACTGTTGTATCACAACCCCGTACTTCAACAGCATCTTTTATAAACATTTTGTTTCCTCTAGGACCCGAGTACTCTGTTGACATCAGATTAAAGACTCCGTTATGATTGAATGTCCATAAAAGATCGTTACGACTTCCGGGATTTACTTGCATTTGCGTTACCATGGTATGATCTTGTCTAAACAGTCCAAAACCGTAGACCAAGTCTTCACTGACAACATTAAACATCACTTTTTCTCCGCACTCAATGACCATCTTCTCTTTCGGAAGATAAAACTGATGTGCCTTAATGGTAATGTCGTAAGTTTTATCGGGAGTGATTTCATGTCGTGTAATGTCTTCTGAAACCCAAGGTACGACATTATACGTAAAGATATGATGCCCGACACCTCCGGCAACCAGAAAAGCCATATAACCGTAAAATGGTATTCTGACCAGCGATTTAACTTTCTCTTTTCTGGTAAGGTTATATCCAAACCATGCCACTACCGAAATGATAATAAATGCATAGATTGTATATGCCATCCAATGAAATGAAAGCAATTCCAAAGAGTTTGAAAAACTCATATTTCCCCTCCTTACTCAAGGTTCTAAATTAATTTAAGGTAAATAAAAAATCCCCATTCTGAAATTACCTTGAAACAATAATACTACTTTTTATGATTAACACTACAAAAAAATTGATTAAATTTTATACAATTAAGGGGCTCAGAAAGGATTATTATAGTGTAACAGTTTAAAAATATTATGGATTATTCTAATAAAAGAGATTTAATGATGCGACCGGTACCTTTTACTGTGATGCCGAACGCTCTGTTTGTTGCAGTACCTGCTGTTTGCCTTCATGCTTGTGATGCGTCAAGTTTCCTGCCGTCTCATTCTCTTGCAGTCGAATGCCTTCGGGAACTTTTTGCGAATGCAGTTGAATCGCCGTCTGCTTAAAATTAGGCTCACCCGATTTGGGGCAGACTTCTGTCTGCGTTAAACGATTAACCAGCTGTGTGTTGAAATGAAAGGGGACAAAGACCATTCCGGGTGCTACGGTTTGCGTCACTTTAACCACCACATCATCTACCCGTCCTCTCGGACTTGAGAGTGCAATACGATCGCCGCTTTTTACATGTAGCCGTGCCGCATCGCTCGGATTAATGTCCACCCATGCTTCAGGAGCAAGATCATTTAAAATATCGATACTGCGGGTTTTGGTTCGGGTATGCCACTGCTCAACCGTACGACCGGTATTTAAAATAAGCGGAAATTCGGCACAGACACTCTCCTGCATCGGGAACCATGGCGATGCTATCAAATTTGCTTTGGCGTCAGGTGTTCGAAAGTCCATGCCGGCACTGTAGAGCCGTTTGGTGCCGCGCGGATTCTCTTCGTTACACGGCCACTGAATGCCACCGTGCTCTTCAAGCATCTCATAGGTTATGCCCGAATAGTCACACAGCCGTCCGCGACTCACCGCTTTCCATTCATTAAATGCATCTATCGGTGTGTTCCAGTTGGGATAGATCAGCTCTTTGACTCCCTCAAATTCTTGGGAAAACTCAAGAAAAATATCAAAGTCGCTCTTGGCGGAACCGCGAGGCTCCACTGCTTTATTGGCGCGGTTGACGCGCCGCTCGGAGTTGGTATAGGTACCCTCTTTCTCACCCCAGGTCGCGGCGGCAAAAATTACATCGGCCAACTCTGCCGTATCGGACATAAAAGCATCTTGAACCACCAAAAGGTCAAGCTTTTTTAATGTGGTGCGTAACCTCTCTTGATCGGGAAAACTGACCAGCGGATTGGTCGCAACTACCCATAATGCTTTAATTTCCCCCCGATCAATCGCCTCGATGATCTCGGCATATTTATAGCCGCGCTCCGTCGGAACTCTCTCCAGCGGCACCTTGACAATCTCAGCATATTCGCGTGCAGCTGCTGCGTCACCAAAATTACGATACCCAGGAAGTGACGAGGTAAACCCGCTCTCGCGTGTGCCCATAGCATTACACTGCCCCGTAATACTGAACGGTCCGCTTCCGGGTTTTCCGATCTGTCCGGTAAGCAGGTGCAGGTTAATGATAGCACTGACCGTATCGGTTCCCATAACCGATTGATTCACCCCCATCGTCCATGCCGTCAGTACCGCTTCTTGCGATGCGTACTGGCGTGCCAGCTCATAAAGCGTCTTAACATCAATACCCGTAATGTTTGCCACCTCCTGCGGCGGATAGTCCTGTAAAAACTTCTTAAGCTCTTTGTAACCGTTGGTCTTGGCTTTAATATAACCCTCATTCTCCCAGCCCTGTTCCAAAATAATATAGGCCAGGCCGTTAAGCAGTGCCAAGTCCGTACGCGGTTTGATCGGAACAAACAGATTGGCCATCTGCGAGGTTTTAGAGTCTCGTGGGTCAATAACAATAATATTGGGCTTTTTCTTGTTTTTGGCAATATGCAGCTTCAAGATGGGGTGATTATCGGCAATATTGGCGCCAATGAGTACAATCACATCGGCCTTTTCAAAATCTTCGTAACTGCCGACGGCTCCGTCAGAACCCAAAGACTGTTTGTAGCCCATCACCGCCGACGCCATACAGAGCGTCGTATTGCCGTCAAAATTATTAGTACGCAGTCCCAGTTGCGCCAATTTTCCCAGCGCATAAAACTCTTCCGTAAGCATCTGCCCCGTAGAGATGATGCCCACCGCTTTAGGACCGTAAGTGTCGGCAATATGTTTAAAATGCCTGCCTACCTTCTCAAACGCCTCGTCCCACGTGGCATCTTCCAAGGTTCCGTTGCGGCGAATCTGCGGATGCAGTATGCGTTCGGGCGAATTGAGAAGCTGATGCTCGCTCAGGCCTTTGGGACACAAGGTACCCATATTGACCGCATGTTTGGGATTGCCTTTGGTATA
>JAJRVF010000091.1 GCA_024277395.1 Campylobacterales bacterium | reverse complement strand
TCCCCGGCAATATCGGTGATACGAGCGCGATAGATCACGCCAAACTCCAGTGCCTCGTCAGACTCATGTTCATTGACATAGATCTCTCCGTCAATCTCAGGTGCCCACAGCAGGGCGCGCGCACTGAAAAGGTAGTCGTGCTCGTCGCTTACTCCGTCAATGACAAGGGAGAGTTCATCTCCTACGTGCGCTTGCAGGCTCTGTCGGGTAACATCAGAGGCAATCGCACCTAAGGTTTCGGCGCGCCGGGCAATGGTATTTGCATCAATTTTCTCGTGCATGGCATACGCCGGCGTGCTCTCTTCATCAGAGTAGCTGAAGACATTGATGCGGTCAAAGCCAAAATTGGCGGCAACCTCGCACATCTGTTCAAACATGGCTTCACTCTCGTGCGGATGCCCGACAATAAAGCTGGTACGTACCAGACTTTGAGGAAGTGCACGCATCTGTTCAAGCAGTTTAAAGGTCTCTTTGGCACCTGCACCGCGTTTCATGATGCGCAGCATCGTATTGTCACTATGCTGAATGGGCATATCGAAATAGTTCTGAAATATAGGGGATGCTCCAATGGTTTCAATGAGTTTGGTGCTGGTCGTGGAGGGGTAAAGGTAGAGAATGCGTGCACTTGTTATGCCTTCAATCAGCTCCATTCGTCTAATGAGGTGGATGAGCCCGTCGGAAACAGCGTGATCGCGCAGATAGGAGCTGGAGTCTTGCGAGACAAAACTAAAGTCGTAGTAGCCTTTCTCAACCAATCTTTCAACTTCACGGGCGATAGAGTCGAGATCACGCGAGTGCAGCTTCCCTTTAAAAGAGGGAATAGCGCAAAAACTGCATTGCTGGTTACACCCTTCAGAGAGCTTAATGTAGGCATGATAGCTCGACCCCGTTACAATACGCTCTTCACCGTCAATAAGATAGACACTGTCGCTAAAACGGCTCTGTTTTTGTGCAAGCAGTTCATCGATTTTGTCATAATCGCCCACACCGGTAAAAATATCGACCTCTTTAAGCTCCTTGGCAAGTTGCTCTTGGTAGCGCTCTGAGAGGCAGCCTGCCATCACCAAGACTGACTCCTCTTTGCGCTGATTGTGAAGTTGAAGTACCGTATTGAGCGACTCCTCTTTGGCCGCATCGATAAATCCGCAGGTATTGACAATGATGACATCGGCACTGCCGGCATCGTCACTGAGTTCATACTGCTGCAGCCGTCCCATCATCACTTCAGTATCGACAAGATTTTTGGTACACCCCAATGAGACAATATGTACTGTTTTACGCATTTTCTTCCTTGATTTAATAGTGACATTATAGCGTATGCGTTATGCTGGTGCCCATGAAACAAAGATTTGACGTACTGATTTTAGGTGCCGGGGCAAGCGGGTTGATGTGTGCCGCAGAACTTTGCTGCAACAGTCGTTTGCGTATCGGCGTCGTTGAGGGTAATGCTACAGCCGGAAGAAAGCTCAACATCTCCGGCGGCGGCAAGTGCAACATTACCAACGTTGCGGTTTCTCAGGAGCACTTTCTGGGAGAGTGCAGTTTTGTTCGTAGGGTACTTGAACAGTTTACAAAAGAAGATCTGCTTTGTTTTTTGCACGATCACGCCATTGCGCTGGAGCTTCGAAAATCACGCTACTATTTTTGTAAAAGAGCTGCCAGTGATGTGAGTAATTTGCTGCTAAAACGGGCTCGGGGCGCACGTTTTTTTTATTCTTGCAATATTGTGTCGGCAGTGCATGAATCGGAGGGCTACCGTGTTCACACCGATCAGGGTGACTTTTATGCAAGACGGCTGGTGATTGCAACCGGAGGGGAGAGTTTTAAACATCTCGGTGCGAGCCGTATCGGTTTGGAGTTGGCAGAAGGATTTGGTTTGCAGAGCAGACCTTTTTCGCCGGCACTGGTCGGGCTCACGTTGCAAAAAGAGCAGTTTTGGATGAAAGAACTTAGCGGAACAAGTTGTCGTGTTTGCATTAAAGTGGGCGCCAGAAGCATGGAAGAGGAGCTGCTGTTTGCCCACAAAGGCATTAGCGGCCCTGCCGTTTTGAGTGCCTCACTGTACTGGAACAAAGGAGACATTTGCATTGATTTTTTGCCCCACAAAAATTTACATGTATTTTTACACAGTAAAAAGCTGCTCTCCACCGCATTACCGCTTTCGAAACGTTTTATGAAAACGTTTTTAGAACATATTGGTCTGCAGGACAAACCGTGTCACCGACTTCATGCTGCTGAGATAGAGCGTCTGTCACAGCTGAAATCCTACTGTTTTGCACCGGCAGGAAATTTTGGGTTTTCCAAAGCAGAGGTGAGCCGCGGCGGCATCGATACGGCGCAACTGCATGCCAACTCGCTGATGAGTACGCAACATAAAAATCTCTACTGTATCGGGGAAGTGGTTGATGTGACGGGAGAGCTGGGCGGCTACAATTTGCAGTGGGCATGGAGTTCGGCGGTGGTATGTGCGCGCCAAATTTGTCAAAGCAGTTAATAATTTTCTACAAATAGCCGATATACCGATACAATCTAACCGTGTTCAAAAGTTTTAAAGCAAGGTTAAAATAGTTTCGGTTATAATCGTCACTAATCGTTAAAAATTACAAAACTCCTAACAGTAAGGGTGGAATCTAATATGTCGTTACACAATAAATGGTCGTATGCATTCATACTTTTTTTCTCGTTTTTCATACTCGCAGGGTGTGGAACCAATAACTCGCAAAAGAGCGCATTTACGGGTGCTACCGGTGGCGGATCCGTCACCTCAAAAGAAGTGGCGAGCCTCTCTATTGCCAATGGCAGCAGTCTGAGTGTTGATGACAGCAGTGGTCAGGTTACCGTCTTTGTTCGTGGGCTTAACTCGGCAAATGTGCAAAATACTGAAGGTAATGTTACGGCACAGTACCAAAATGTCAGCGTGCCTTCAGGAACCATGACTCCGGGCGTGGCACCGCTTCAAAACGGTATTGCCACATTTACCTATACGCCTCCGAGCAATATTGCCAATCTTATTGATCAGGGTGTTACAGGAACGCAATTTCGTTTTTTTAGTGACAACGGCATGGAGACAGTGCTAAATATTAGCTATGTGAAAGTAGCCGACAATCCGGGAACCGGCGGCGGAACGAATGCTGAGGGTATCACCAAGATTGTACTTTCAGAATCAACATTTACCGTGACACAATCCAAAGAGACCAAAGAGATCTCGGTGTATGCCTTTACCTCCAGCGGTGTCGGCGTTGACTCGGGGATTGTAGAGATAAAATATCCTTTCAGTGCCATTACCTCAGGTATTGATGCCGGTAGCGTTCCGGCTAAAGTGACCATTACCGGAGGAATTGGAAACTTTGTTTATACGGCACCGACCGATCTTTCCAAGGCAACACAGCTCTCTCCGGCACGCTTTACGGTTCAAGACAGTATAAACCCTTCAGTGTCGCAAACGTTTGAAGTGAGCTACTCCTCTTCTGGCGGAACGACCATTAATCCTAACATTCGTGTAGAGGGGGCTCCCTCGGTTATTACGGAAGCGGGACAACGAATTCCCGTGACGTTGCTGGTCGTAGATGATAACAACGTACCCTTGAGTGACGGTACTATTGTAGTGCAGTATCCTTCGGCAAGCAACTTAGGACTTTTTGCCGAGTCGGAAGTGAGCATTCAAAATGGTCAGGCTGTCTTTGCCTATACGGCGCCTGACCCGCTTGTAGCCGGAACGACTGCAGAGTTTACATTCCGCTATAAAGAGAATCCGGCAAGCAATCCGACGGTCTGGTCGGTACAGTTTTCTCCGGGTACGCCTCAAGCGACGGATTCGGAAATTAATGTATTGCGCTATTTTGGCGGGAAGGTGATTATTACCGAGAATTCACAAGGAGTTCCGATTGATATTTTCGGATTTGATGTGAATAATGCACCGGTAGGCAGCGGTATTGTCCGGGTCTCATACCCGGCGGAAAATTCCGGTTCGGTTGATATCGGCAATATCGCACCCAGTATTGAAGCGGCCATAGAGGGCGGTAAAGCAACCTTTACCTACACCGGTCCGGCAGATTTGAATCGAACCATTCAGAATTTGGCACGACCGTGGGTTATCTACCGCTTTTGCGACAAAGCGCCCGACAGCACTGCCGAGTGTGCTGATGTCAATGTCTCATACAGTTTGGATGTAACCACGCCGCAGCCTGACCTGCAGGAGTATGTTATTGATTTTGGTGTCGGTGCTGACAATACCTTAAATCTTGATACGCTAACACCGTTTACTGTTGTGCTTAAAACCAAAGAGGGCTCGGTCGTTGACGCAGATAGAATCAGTAACGTAACCATTACTTCAAAGCGTCCGCAGTTGGCTGTTTTGGCTGATTCTAACGGTGCCGAAAGTACGTCTCTCTCTTTAGGCGGAGGGAAAAATCCGGTCAATGCCTATATTAAGACCGATACCGTCTCAGGCCTGGTTGATTTCGAAGTACAGGTTGCTTTTAAAGATACGCAGGGGCTCGATAAGGTCGAAACAGAGATCAAAAGTGTTGTTATTTTTTCCGGCCCGCCGACAACCCTCTCTATTACGAAAAACGGTACCATTAAAGATGATCTGCAAGGAGCATTTAAAGATGAGCTGGTCGTTCATGTTGCCGACCAGTACGGTAATCCGGTCAATACCGAGCCGACATTTACCGTCTCGGCCATTATTGGACCCGCAGATGACCCGAACCACCTCTCTACTGAACGTGACGGAGGTGGTTTAGGTGACTTTGGGTATCTGTATGACCTTAACGGTGCGGGCACCATCAGCAGTGTGGGAGGGGTGACCTATTTTGATACGGTAGGAAATCACAGTTTTGCCAGTATTGATATTGACAATGACAAGCTTATTACCTTTACTCCGACCGATAATGCATATAAGTACCCGGCATTGGGAAGCTGGACCATTTTAGAGATCGTGAGCAATACACGCTTGCGATTGAAAGAGGAGTATGTGGAAGACCCTAATATTCCCGCTAACAATTTGCGTTATGTTGTAGGACACAACTTCAGAGACAGTAACTGTAACAGTACCATTGGTCACTACAACGTGCGTGTAGTGCCAAACGGTGATGCTTTTCAGTTAGACAAAAACGGTACGAGTATTGTCAATCTCTTTTATGACTACCCGCTTGTGGGCGCTGACGTCTTTGTTGCGGCAAATATTTTAGGTTACTCTAACAGTATTAACACGGTGGTTCGTATTGGAAATGCTTACAAGCGTTTCTTGACGGGTGTGGGCATTAAAGAGATGCGAAAAGTATCGTATACCGGTGTGGGCACGATGTATTGGGGACGCGGTTCAAGCGGTATCGACATTATCGATACAGGCTACAGCATGCAGTATGGGTATGCACATCCTCTAGCTTTAGTAGGAAGCAAAGGCGGTATTTCTACGAGTGATGTCACTTTTATAGACGGAAATTCAAGCAATCTCAGTGCCAATAACCTTCTTTTTGATGCAAGCACGGTATTGGATAATACCTTTACCGGTTGTGACAAAAAGGTAGAGTATGAAGTATTTATTAGTGCCAAGCCTGGTGAAGAGGGAACGGTGACGGTTGAAGTGCCAAGCCGATTTAGTGCAGAATTAAATTAAGGAGAACGAGTGAAAAAATTAGTACCATTTATAGTGGCGCCGTTATTGG
>JAJRVF010000090.1 GCA_024277395.1 Campylobacterales bacterium | reverse complement strand
TACAAAACCCGCATGAGTTATCTTCCCGCCCCGTGGCTCTATTTTGACAAATACAACCCTGGAGGCACTCAAAACTCTTTTGGAGTGGATTTCCTCGGTCAACCCGGTCAGTGGGTCGGTCAGGGTGTTGAGAAGGCGGGTAAAACCGACTCTAATGCCTCAGGAACTTCCAGTAGGAGAATCCAGTGGTAGCACGAACGGCCTTTACGCTCATTGAGCTTATTTTTGCCATTGTCATTGTCGCCATTGTCTTTCTTGCCCTGCCGACGCTGAGTTCAAGCAGCAGCGATGCTGTTGACACATCCCTGACACAAGAAGCCATCTTTCCTATGTCCGCACAGCTCGCTCAGATATTAAGCTATCGCTGGGATGATCACAGTGAGAGCAATGCCTCTGCCGATAACACCGTTGCACGCATTGTTGATGTCAACTTCGGTGGCAACGGAGCCTTGGATAGAGTCGGTACTACCGACTTTCGCGTCGGTCATATTCAAGACGGAGAGCGTCAATACCACCGCTCTTTTCACCCTGCTACCGGCGCAATCGCCTTTAGGGAGCGGGGCATCGCTTTTGACGGCAATAATGATATTGACGATCACGATACCAACGGCACCGTCAACCTCTATACGCAATCGGGTGACATTGAAGGGTACAAAAAAAACTACCTTATTGATATTGATGTGAACTATGCCAATGACACCTTGGCCGGATTTAACTTTACTGCCGCACCCGCCGCTGCAGCGACCCATATGAAAATGATTACTATCTCTTTAGATATTCCGCTCTCTGACGGTTCTGCAGGTGTCGATGCCGATGCCGTAGTATTGCGTTCCTATGCCGCAAATATCGGTGAAGTCGCATTTTTCAACAGGACCTACTAATGAAGCAGTTAACACAACCCCTCCGAAAAGCTTTCACTCTTTTAGAGATGATTATTGTCATGGTGGTTCTTGGTATTATTGCCAATTTTGGGGTAGAGATATTGGTTAACGCCTACTCCAATTACATTTTTACTTCAGTTCAAAACCGCCTGCAGAGCCAAAGTGAAGCAGCCGTCAATCAAATTGCAAACCGCTTGGAGTACCGCATTAAAGACTCTACTATTGCCCGTGCGGGTGCCGGTACCACACCCGTTCCACTCAATATGGCAAATGCTATGAATGCCACCGTGCTTGAATGGGTCGGAGTTGATCGGGAAGGATGGCTTGGAACTGCCAACACACCGCTATGGAGCGGATTCATTGACGTAAACAATCCTACGGCTTCTCCCAACAGACTCATCACACCCCAAAGTGATCTGGCTGCTTTGAATACTCTCATCGGGACGCTTTCTCCCGGCGGCACAAGTATCGGCAATGCCGCACTCTATTTTATCGGCGGCAGCGGTGATACCACAAACGGCTTTGGATGGAGCGGTGCCTTGGGTACGCAAAATCAGCTGTTGCACCCTATAACCTCCACAGCAGACGGCAACTTTACCTCATCAATTGCAGGAGTCACTTTTGCAGATGTCGATATTTTTGAGTTTTACCAGCTTACATGGAGTGCCTATGCCGTTACCTTTGAAAATGGAGGTGATCTTGTGCTCTATTATGACTACCAGCCTTGGGAAGGTGAAAGCTATCTCAACGGCACGCGTGAAGTGCTGATGCAAAACGTCACCACCTTTGCTTTTAAAGCTGAAGGTGATGTCGTCAGTATTCAAATTTGCGTCAGTGACGGAGGGCTTAGTGATGCAGCGGCCTACTCCGTCTGTAAGGAGAAGACTGTATTATGATACCCGAACCGACACATTTACATGTAAATCAGCGCTCCGGTTTTGCCATGTTAATGGCAATCTTTGTCATTGTTGTTGTCGGCACACTGATGGCACTGATGATCTCACTAAGCAGCACCTCACTCAAGCGTACCACCAATCTCTACTTGAATGAGCAAGCAGCACTGCTGGCACGCAGTGCTGTTGAGTACACGCTGCTTGCTATCTCAGGAACCGATCGAACTACAGGGTGTCTTACAAATATTAACACGACGTATAATCCTCAAGGCATCGGAAACCCTATGTTCAATATTGCCGTAACCATACGCTATATTGGTCTAAGCGGCGGCAATGGTAACAATGAGTGCACTGCAGCAGAGAGTTTTATTCCCAACAATCGCGTCAGTGCGCCCGAGTCTAAAGGCTCTGCTTTAATTGATGTGGTCGTGGAGTCCGATCCGTCATTAAATATCGGAGAAACCATCCGCTACCATCGCCGCACCTTGCAAAAACTCTGATTTATACATCATTAATCTACTTTTATAATAATTAATGTTACATTACATTGATTATTATATAATAAAGAACTCATAATGAAATACCTATTATTACCCATATTGTTGTTGCTCCGACTTGCCGCAACCGATTTTACCTGTGCCAATCCCAAGCCCTTTACTCCCGTTTACAGTGCCGACGACTACTCCAAACTTGTTTTAATCGGAAACAACTCTTTATGCATGAATGTCAACGGTGTGTGCGGCGATCCGGGAGATGCCACCAACAACTCCATTAATATGATGCATAACGACTATGATGATGTCGATGCCAATGCTACCGACAGCGATGCCACTACACTCAACTCCTCCGCAGCACTACTGGAGATCCCTGAGGGAAAACGGGTTCTCTTCGCAGGTCTGTTCTGGCAGGGCTATATGGTTGATTGGGATGATGAAGCCAAAGAGGCCGGACGTACAATTAAGTACAAACATGAAAGCGATGCCACCTACCATGTGGAACACAACAGCGAAATGCACTGGGTCTATTTTGATGCTTTTCGTTTTTACTATCAGGGGTTTACAGAAATCACCGATTACGTCAACCAATATGGAGGCGGCTACTACTGGGTAGGCGATATTGCCACTATGGAAGGACAGCCTGGCGGCGGAAGTTTTGGCGCATGGTCACTGGCGGTTGTCTATGAAGATTATGATGAGGACTTTAACAACATTACCGTTTTTCACGGCTATGAAGCCGTTGCGGGTACCAACGACATCAACAATGCCATCACCTATGCTAATGAGCATGGATGTGACACTACGAACACCGGGGTCGGCAGCGGTGTGGCATCAACCCTCTCTGGATTCCTAACCCCCAAAACCAATACCGTCAAATCTACACTTATTGTGTTTGTCGGCGAAGGTGATATTGGACTGAGCGGCGACACCGGATCCATGACCGATATTTCCGGAACACAGCATCCGCTTACCAACAATCTCAATCCCGCCACCAACGTTATGAACGCTACCATTTCCAAAGACGGCGAGACGGTCACCACCGGAAAACCCTATATTGCCCCCAACAGCTTGGGTATTGATATTGACACCTATGATGTGAGCGATATTATTGAAAACAATCAAAGTAGTACCGACATTACCTTTACCTCCAGCGGTGACGGCTACATGCCCGGAATGTATGGTCTGCAAACGCAGCTTTATGTACCAAGATTTTGTTATGACTACGCCTATAAACAAAATGATCGCTTCTTTACTGAGAAAAACAGCGGTGACTTCAAACCGCATCTTCGCGGCAATGTTGTTGCCAATACACCCGTTGAGGTAAGCATCTACATCCGCAACAAAGAGGCCTCCGACGTTAAAGCAATCAATACCAAATTAAGCATACTCGATATTAACAGCTCTCAAGCAACATACCGTTTGGGCACCACTGAGGTGACCTATCCGGGAGCCCAGCTGAAAACACCGGTTACTGACAGCAGCGCCACAACGACCACCGATATTGTTGATATTCCCATTGGTGAGGTGTACGGTCAAGAATATTTTTATACCTACTATGAGATAAATCCGCTTAGCAACACCCTGCTCATGCCCATCAATGCCGAATTCAGCTATGACCTTGTTTTAGCTACAGGACAAAAACACTACACCAGTCAGCTCAATGACAAGATCCCCATCTGTTCTGACTCCAACTTTAAATATGTCCCTGCCTACGGTGCATTCAACATGGTACAAAAAGATCTCTACACCCAAAACGGTATCTATAATCTGCCCACACAGGTCACCCGAAGAGCCGATGACTTTATGGTTGTGGCACACGATTACAATCGTTCTGATCTCAGCACCATTCACAATGAAAAAGAGGTGGCTACCATGGTTGCAGTGGAGCTCATTGATGCCGGAAAATTTCATGATATCAATGCATCGTGCGACGAACCCGACGCAGCTATCAGCCCCCGTGTATGGGTCACCCTCAATCACACGTCACGAACTGATTTTGACAGAGACACGCTCAATCAAGCCATCGCGCAAGGACGCCTCTCCGATCAGATCCAGCATCACTCCAATACCCTTGGCAGTGCCGAAGCATTCTATGCCAATGCCAGAGAAAATACGGCATTTCGCGTCACCTTCAACGCTGTCGATACCGAAGGCGGTCTTATCGCGCTTGAGTCGCTAACAGCTTCTGACGGATCCCAGCGTTTTAATGTCATCAATTTTCCCGACACGCTCAAAAGCGCTAACTGCTTTAACGATATTGATGCCGATCCCAATACAGTTGACACCGTGGCACAGTGGTGCAGCACTGAAAATACCGATGCTGATGATGCTATGAACGAATCAGCACTCGCTGTCTGCATGGAGTGTGTTTACGGCTTCAATGTACGCTATGTCTGCTCACGTGATAATTTTGCAACACGTCCGGAAGCCTTTTTGCTGAAAATCAACGACTACAACCGAAGCAATACCGCTCAGACTCTGCGTCTTGCCGATGATCGAAGCGGTACAACCGCCGTACCCAATAGAGCAGAGGTTTATCTTGCAGCAGGCTATAAATATCAACTTGAAATTAATGCTACCAACCATACAGACAATCAGGCAACACCGGGCTATGTGCGTGATTTTCAATACGGCGGCCGTGAGTATAACCTCTCATTGCTCTGGAGCCCTGAAAGCAGCGTACAAAACATTAACTGTAATGATCTCAGAGACTGGGCTCAAACACCAAATGTAATCCACGGACTTGATACCACTACCTTAGGCTTACCCCAAGTAGGTCGCTATCGCTTAGAGATGATTGACAACACCTGGACCCGCGTTGACTTTGACCCGATGCTCATGACCCATCATGTCGGAACACGCTTTGCTCAAGGACAAGACTGTATTATTAACAACTCAGCAGTTCCGGAAGTACCGCTGGTCAGCCCGACAGTGGCAAATGGAAATCTCCTGAACGTCAGCGGCTGTACTATCAGCAGCGAACATAACCACAGCAATAATGCACTGCCCCCTCAACGTTCCTACTACTACAGAGATTACAAGCTGCTCTTTAAACCCTACCGCTTCAACCTTGCCAATCTCACTCCATCCATCGGTATTGCCGACAGAGGCTTTGACGGGACTGCCCGGATGCTCTATATGAGCGATATCAACCGGACATGGAATCGTGACAACGCTACCGATGACTATATGGCAGTGAAGTTTATCGGTACTGTTGATGCCGTGGGG
>JAJRVF010000089.1 GCA_024277395.1 Campylobacterales bacterium | reverse complement strand
CAGGCTCTCTCTATTATAGATAAATATTCCCGTGATGAGAACTTCATGACACTGTATGCCTTTTCATGTCTCAATTCTGACTATATTGACCGACTGAACCTTCCTATAGCAAAACTAAAGTTCTCCAAAGAGGCACGGAGCAATGCCGCTTATTTTTCGGTTATATTAATGCAGAAAAAACTGCTCTTACACTCCATGGTTGACGGATACGATATTAGCAATTTAAAACTTCCCTCAACAGACTTTGTGCTTTCCAAAGTCTTTGATTTTTACGTTCATTCTCCAATGGGAAAAGCATCATACTCCTTTTCTGACCCCAAGGAGAAAAACGTATCATATAAACTATATTTAAAAAAAGAGCGTGGCGTTCACAAAATTGTCATCGAAGAGTATTATGATAAAATTATGAACAAACGTCACTATTATTGGTAGGATGTACAGATGGACAGAGTAACACTTGATCTCTTAGACAAGGGACATATACAGCAACAGCAGATCGATCGACTCACCTCACGGGGTTTAACTGACGACACACTGCTTGAAACCCTGACTAAAGTCGGTGCCGTATCGGGTAACTTTGTAAAACGATTTATTGTTGAACAGATTCGCCAGGGACGTTACAAACTCGATATAATTGAGAACTATCACTTCTTAAACGAACACGATATTCTACTTCATTTAGCACAGACGATGGAAGCAGAGTTTATTGATTTAGACTCTATTGACATGGATTACCGTCTGGCTGAAAAAGTTCCTTTGGTGCAGTTGCAACGCTTTAATGCTCTGCCTATCACCCAGGATGAGCTGAGTGTGACTATTGTATTTTCTGATCCGCTCAATATTGAGGCGCAAGAGACCCTGCAGCGATTTTTTCCGAGAAAACCGCTTAAAATAGCTCTTGCCACCAGCAAACAGATCTCTTCATATCTTCTTAAAATGGAGATTAAAGACAGTGTTAAAGAGCTCGTCACCAATATTCGTAACGAACTCAACTCCATCAGCACCCTTGAAGAGCAACAAGAAGCCTCCTCTATTTTGCTTCTAATTGATGTCATTTTAAAAGCCTGTATTAAAGGGCGTGCAAGTGATATTCATATTGAACCGACTGAAAACAACTGTGTTGTTCGTGGGCGTATCGATGGAAAACTTGCTGAAATTTTTATTTTTGACAAAGATATTTATCCGCCGCTGGCATCCCGTATTAAACTCTTGGCCAATCTCGACATTGCTGAGAAACGCAAGCCCCAAGACGGACGCTTTTCTGCCACAGTAGCCGGCGCTGAATTTGACTTTCGTCTCTCTACTCTGCCTATTTTGTATGGTGAGTCTATTGTTATGCGGATTCTCGATAAAGAAAAAGCATTGGTCAAGCTTGAAGATGCCGGTATGGATGAAGATAGTTATGCCAAACTCATTAAAGGGCTGCACGAACCTTTTGGCATTATTTTAGTGACCGGCCCTACCGGCAGCGGTAAAACAACTACCCTTTACGGAGCTCTTAATGAGCTTCGTAATGTCGAAGAGAAGGTTATTACCGTTGAAGACCCCGTAGAGTACCGTATGAACCTCATTCAACAGGTGCAGGTACGCTCTAGTGTAGGGCTCTCCTTTGCTGATGCCCTGCGCTCCATTTTACGGCAAGACCCCGATAAAATCATGATTGGAGAGATTCGTGACCAAGAGACATTGGAAATTGCCATTAAAGCAGCTCTGACCGGTCACCTCGTCATCTCCACGCTCCACACCAATGATGCCGTCAGTTCCATTCCTCGAATGGTCGATATGGGTATTGAATCCTATCTTATCAGCGGTGCTTTGGTTGCCGTTCAGGCACAACGACTGGTTCGTAAGATTTGTCAACACTGTAAACGAACTATTGACATTCCTAAACCCATTTTAGAAGAGTATGCTGCCTATATTCCCGAAGACACCATTTTTTATGCCGGTGAAGGGTGTCGTGAATGCAACGGCAGTGGCTATATGGGCAGAGAAATGATCTGTGAAGTTCTGCCTATTTCTGAAGAAATTTCCAGTCTTATTGCTAAAAACGCATCTAAAGATGCCATTATGGAACAAGCGAATCAAGAGGGCTTTGAAGATATGTTTACCAACGGTATGCGCAAAGCCATAGACGGGGTAACCACAATCGAAGAGATTTTAAGGGTGGCTAAAAAATGAAATATTTTACTGCAACGGTACTGCTTAAAGGGAAAAAGAATTTTCACAGCTTCTTTGCCGAAACCAAAAAAGAGGCGCACTACATCTCTAAAATAAAATTTAGCGGGATGCTTATTAAAGTAGAAGAGACGGAACCGCCGTTAGAGATTAAATTTCAGATGTTTAAAGATAATCTCTTTAAAAATATGAAGAAGAAAAAAATTAAACAAGATGCACTTATTGCCTCCATGCGCCAACTCGCTGTTATGGCCAATGCCGGTATCTCTATTCATGACTCTTTATATGAGATGGCCGAAGCAACCAACGACAAAAATCTGGCAACCATCTTAAGTACGATCGCTGAAGATATCAACTCCGGTCAAAGTCTCTCAGACTCTATGGAAAACTATCGTTTTCAGCTTGGCAATCTTACTCTTGCTATGGTCAAGCTAGGAGAGCAAACCGGTAATATGGCAGAATCACTTTACAAACTCTCCGACATGCTTGAAGAGATTCGCCGTAACGTCATCAAATTTAAAAAAGCAATGGCATATCCACGAAATGTCATGATCGCCATGGCTGTTGCCTTTACCATCTTAATCTCATATGTTGTTCCAAAATTTAAGACCATGTTCGACAAATTCAATACGGAGCTTCCACTCCCAACGCTCATTCTGCTAAAACTGGAATATATTTTCAACAACTACGGTCTGTATGTCCTTGCCGGTCTCTCCCTCTTTGTTATTGTGTTACGATATTTCATTAACAACAGCTTGTCTTTTCGCTTTCGGTGGCATCAGTTTCTCTTGCGTGTTTATCTCATCAAAAACATTATCCTTTACGCAACACTCAACCGGTTTACTCTCGTTTTTTCAGAACTGGTACGTGCGGGAATCCCCATTGCCGAAGCACTCGATACTGCTATTGAGATGATTGACAATCTCCCACTAAAAAAGAAACTCCTCACTATCCGTTCTACTGTTGAAAAGGGGGGCTCACTGCACAACGGTCTCGCCGATACCGAACTTTTTGAAAACATGATTGTTCAGATGGTTCGTGCCGGTGAGTCCAGCGGTCAACTCGATGCCATGCTTGACAAAGTGGCCGAGTACTTTAAAATGAAATTTGATCGTATCATTGACTGACTCTCCGAAGCGATCGAACCGATTATGCTTTTTATTATTGCGGCTATGGTTCTATTATTGGCAACCGGTATCTTCTTGCCAATGTGGAGTATTGGTGATGCCGTACTCAACAAATAACCCTACTCCTCTTTAGATGCCGCCTTCTCCACCAAGGCGCTGTACTGAGTATCTTTGGGAATCAGCGAGGCTTCGTAAAGAAACTGTGAAGGCAAAAAGTTGCTCTTTTTGATTTTATCATATTTGGCATAACTTAAAAAAAGACGGTCTTTTGCCCGTGTCACTGCCACGTAAAACAAGCGGCGCTCTTCTTCAATGCTGCCGCCGCGTTGCATCAGTTTTCGGTTAGGAAATCTTCCATCCATTAAATCAATCACATAGACCTCTTTGTACTCCAGCCCTTTGGAGGCGTGGATACTTAAAAGGTACACTCCCTCCCCTTGGGTTAAATCTTGTGAGCCCAGTACCATAGCATTTAAGAAACGCTCATGCTCACTGTAGGGCTTTGAGAGCTCAAACAACAGTAACGATTTGCGTCGTATACGTTTCGCCGATGCTGATTTCAGTGTCTCATCAATACTGCCGTCAGCCAACTGGCCCCGTTTGATTGAGAGTGTTTCAACGATATCATTGTAAATAAGCGAAGCGGCAATTTTTTTTATCACGGCTTGAGGTTGCGAGAGCTTTTTAAGTTCTTTGTATAGAAGATAAATGCGGTAGAGAAATTGTGCGCCGTCACGATTGAGTTTTGGGTGTTTTAACACGGCATTGTCAAAAAATTGTTTCTCAAACTTTAATGTCACAAAACGCCCACGATTTCCAAGCTCCGCAAAGTCGTCAAACAGACCCAGCTGATGGTTAAGTTTACGTTTTTCAAAAGGGTTTTCAATACTGCCGTCAGGTTCAAATAATCCCTGAAAAAAAGAACCGCCTCCTAGCTTTTGCACTGCTATAAAGATCTCTTTGGCAATAGCACTGCCCACCCCTTTAGCATACTCAAAGAGGTGAATAAATGCCATCATGTCACTCTCATTGACCAATAGTGTGTAAATATCTAAAATAGCTTTAATCTCTTTGGAATCAAAAAAGCTCGTACCGCCACGCCGTCTGCAGGCAATCCCCTGCTCCCGTAGTGTAGCTTCAATGCCGTCAGCAGAGGCGTTGTTGCGAAAAATGACGGCAATCTCTTCTAGCGGTGTCCTACTCTGCTTAATAAGCATCGCAATGGCATGATACTGATCAAACAGTTCATCATAGACAATCAGTGTCGGTTCATGCGGACGCTCGGTACGGGTCACTTCCAGCTCTTTTGGATAGATGCGTTCATTATGGGAAATCACGGTATTAGCCAAGGAGAGAATCGGTACCGTGGAGCGATAATTTTTTTTTAAAGTATGAATCACCGCATCATCAAATTTACATGTAAATGAGCCGATGATGGAGATATCGGCTCCGTTAAAAGCGTAAATACTCTGGTCATAATCGCCCACACAAAAGAGTGATTTGGGTTTCATCGCGTCAATGAGGCTCCCTTGAAGCAGATTCGTATCTTGATATTCATCCACCAACACCTCTTGGTATCCGAGCTCCTGCTCCAAACAGAGTTGGCGCATCTGAAGCAGCAGATCATTAAAATTCAAAAAACCGTACTGCAGCTTTAGTACTTCAAACTCCTCAATAATATCGGCATAAATACAGCAGTATACCTCATGATCTGCATGTCGTGCGCTCACCCACGCTTCAAATTCCTGTACCATCTCCGTATTTTGATAATAGGAGTAGAGATCGTACAGATAGTGCGCTCCGTACGGCGGCGTCGGCGAGTCAATGTGTGAAAATGAACGTCTTTCGTACACACTGCGAAAGAGTGTTTTGAGTTCACGCGGCTGCTTCAATACCACTTTGCCATCACGCCGTTTCAGCCAACGATAACTGATGGAATGAAAGGTTCCCGCATCTATTTTAAGGGCGACCTCCTTACCAAAATCTTTTGCTACCCGCTCGACCATCTCGCCGGCAGCTTTGTTGGTAAAGGTAAGCAGTAGAATCTCTTCGGGCCGAATTTTGTTGTTTAACAGATGAGCAATACGTCCGACAATGGTCGAAGTCTTTCCCGTACCGGCACTGGCAATAATGAGGTTATGTCCAAACGGAGCAGTAGCGGCATGGTATTGCTCGGAATTAAGTCGTGAAAGCGGCAAAATACTCCTTCGTACTTCACCGTGAAGTACTGCTTAGTGAAATGATTGAATGGATTCCGCCATGCCGAAATCGGGATACTCTTCGGGCTTTAAAATGATTTGTGCCATCGTCTGATTATCTTCATTGAAAATAAGCGGTGCTAAAAAATTAATTTTCGATTCATCAAGAGGATCTTGAATAATCACGATATTATATACAAGAATATTGGTTTTGTCATTAATATCAAGCAAAACTTTCACATCATCAAAGAGATCAAAAACATACTCTCGTAAACGAAACGGATTAACCAAAGTAAAAGAGACCGCTTCATTGTCAATATCTTTTATGGTAGCAAACAGTTCGTCTATTTTATGAAGCTCAACAGTTACGGTATCGCTAAAACCGTAAATACGGCCATCGACTTTATAAACCATAGAAGTGCCCTTTAGTTATTTTTTGTCTATTTTACCCCCTATTTCATTTGAACAATCTTAATCGCTTTAGAGAGTTTTTACATCGTCTTCGCTATAATCGCGAAATTATTTAATTCATTAAAAGTAGATTTTCATGTCCAAACAAACATATGAGCCCGCCTCCATTGAACAGTATTACTATAAAATATGGGAAGAGCGTGACTATTTTGAGATTGACGGCAACCGCAGTATTCAAAAAGAGTCCAAACATTTTGCTATTATGATGCCGCCGCCCAATGTCACCGGACGCCTGCATATCGGCCATGCCCTCACCTTTACACTGCAAGACATTATAACACGGTACAAGCGAATGGACGGTTATAAAACACTCTGGCAGCCCGGTACCGATCATGCCGGAATTGCCACACAAAATGTTGTTGAAAAACAGCTCCTTGCCGAAGGCACGTCCAAAGAGGAGATCGGCCGTGACGCTTTTTTGGAACGCGCATGGCAGTGGAAAGAAGAGTCAGCAGATATTATGACACAACAACTTCGCACTATGGGTGTCTCACCGGCATGGAAGCGGGAACGTTTCACCATGGACAAAGGGCTGCAGGGTGCCGTTAAAGAGGCCTTTGTTCATCTGTATAACGAACAGCTCATTATTCGAGGGAATTACATGGTCAACTGGTGTACCCATGATGGCGCACTCAGCGATATTGAGGTCGAGCATGAAGAGCATCAGGGGAAATTTTACCACATACGCTATCCTTTTGCCGACGGAAGCGGTCATATTACCGTTGCGACCACCCGACCGGAGACCTACTTTGGCGACAGTGCCGTTATGGTTCATCCTGATGACGAACGCTACCGAGATATTATCGGGAAAGAACTCACCCTGCCGCTCATAGGGCGCAACATCACTGTTATTGCCGACAGCCATGTCGATATGGAGTTTGGTACGGGTTTGGTAAAAGTTACGCCGGCACATGATACCAACGACTATGAGGTTGGAAAACGCCATGATTTAGAGTTCATTACCGTTTTTGACGAAAAAGGTATCTTAAACGAGTTTGCCGGAGAATTTCAAGGACTAGAACGTCTGGAGGCTCGCAATGTTATTGTCAAGCGCCTTGATGAAGAAGGATTTATTGAAAAAATTGAAGAGCATACCCATCAGGTCGGTCACTGCTACCGCTGTAAAAATATTGTAGAACCCTATATCTCCAAACAGTGGTTTATTCGCAGTGAGATTGCCAAAGCGTCTATTGAAAAAACCAATGCAGGTTTAACACAATTTTTTCCGCCGCATTGGATCAACAGCTATAATGCATGGATGGGAGAGCTACGCGACTGGTGCATCTCCCGTCAGCTCTGGTGGGGACACCGTATTCCGGTCTTCTATTGTGACGACTGCGGACACGAATGGGCTAGTCTTGATGATGCACCCACACAGTGTCCACACTGCTCAAGCCACAGCATTGTCCAAGATCCAGACGTTCTGGATACATGGTTTAGTTCGGCACTGTGGCCTTTCTCTACTTTGGGCTGGGGCAACGGCGATACCGAAGCCGACCGGCTCTTTCAAAGTGCTGACTTAAAAGAATTTTACCCCAATACGCTTCTAATTACCGGTTTTGATATTCTCTTTTTCTGGGTAGCCCGTATGATGATGATGGGAGAAACTTTTATGGGAAAACTGCCCTTTAAGCATATCTATCTGCACGCATTGGTACGTGACGAAAAGGGTGAGAAGATGAGCAAGTCCAAAGGTAATGTCATTGACCCTTTGGACATGATTGAGAAGTACAGTGCCGATGCCCTGCGTTTTACTCTTGCTGTCCTTGCCGTACAGGGACGCGATATTCGTCTTTCTGAAGAGAAACTCGAACTCAGCCGTAACTTTACCAATAAACTCTTTAATGCTTCACGCTACCTTCAGATGAACGGCGATACCTTCAACGATCTTAACGACATGAGCATTGCCACTCCTTTAGGGCGCTATATGCTAAGCCGCCTCTACACTGCTACCAAAGAGACACGGCACTTTTTGGACGAATACCGTTTTAACGATGCTGCGACCGTACTCTACCGCTACTTATGGAATGAATTTTGCGGCTGGGGCATTGAGCTTTCCAAGGTCTCCAAAGAGAGTGTTGCAGAGCTTGGCGCCATCTTTAAGGAGTCTATGAAACTGCTACACCCCTTTATGCCGTTTATTACGGAATATCTCTATCATGAGCTTTCAGGTACATCACTAGAGACGGGAACTTCCATTATGATCATGTCCTATCCTGAAACTATCCAAAACGACACGAAAATTGAGCGGCAGTTTGATGTTGCCATGGATGCTATTGTTGCCATTCGCCGTGCCAAAACTCTCATTGACATGGCTAACCAAAGATTCCCAAAGCTTACATCAAAACCGATGCCGCTATTGACGAAGCGACCATGCTGCCGTTTATCTCGCGTTTGGCTAAAGTAGAAAACGTAGCCATGACCATGACCGCATCTAAAACAGACAATACCGTCAGTGATGTCAGTGACTATGTTGAGGTCTATATTCCAACCGACTCTATTGATCTAAACCCTATTATCGCCCGCCTTGAAAAACAGAGTGAGAAGCTTGATAAAGAGATCGGAAAACTCAACGGCATGCTAAAGAATAAACGCTTTGTGGAAAATGCCCCCAAAGAGGTCATTGAAAAGAATACCAAAGAGCTTGAAGAGGCGCAAGGCAGACAGCAAAAAATTCATGATCAGCTTGCGTCACTCAAAAGATCATAGATGTTTGATATTAGAAAATATACGTCTCAAAATATCAAAAATGATATCCTTTCAGGACTCGTCGTTGCCGTAGCGCTGGTTCCTGAAGCCATCGCCTTCTCTTTTATTGCCGGTGTCAGCCCTATTGTCGGACTCTACACAGCCTTCATTTTAGGTCTTATCACCTCTCTCTTCGGCGGAAAACCCGGTATGATCAGCGGTGCTACGGGTGCAGTTGCCATTGTTTTTGTCAGCTTGGGTATCAAGGCTCACGAAATTCTTTCGGCACAAGGGTATAGCGGCGATGCCATTGCTGTTGGCATTTTGCAGTACATTCTACTCGCCACCGTTCTTGCCGGACTCATTCAAATTGCGGTAGGATTGTTAAAACTGGGGAAATTTATTCGTCTGGTACCCCAACCCGCAATGTATGGTTTCGTCAACGGCTTGGCCATTGTTATTGCCACGTCGCAATTTAAGTTTTTTGAAGGTCAGGGAATTACCATGTACCTTCTTGTCGGCGTTACCATGCTCATTATGTACCTGTTGCCCAAATATACCAAAGCCATCCCTTCGGGTCTGATCGCCATTGTTGCCATTACGCTCGTTGCCTATTTCACTTCTCTTGACACCATCCTCGTCGGCGGTCTTGCCGATCTGTCACAATTTAAAGGAGAACTCCCCTCTTTTGAAGTACCCCACTATCTGTTAAACTGGGATGCCGTAATACTGGTGCTACCTTATGCGGTTATTGTCGCGCTGGTCGGTCTGATCGAATCACTCTTAACACTCTCAGTACTTGACGAGATGAGCGAAACACGCGGCAGTGCCAACAAAGAGTGTATTGCCCAAGGAAGCGGTAATATCTGTTGCGGATTTTTTGGCGGTATGGCAGGATGTGCAATGATCGGTCAGTCCATCATTAACTTTACGTCCGGAGGCCTGGGGCGGCTCTCCTCCTTTGTGGCGGCAGTCGGACTCATCGCGCTGGTCTCACTCTTTACCGATGTGCTCAATATTATTCCTGTTGCCGTTTTGGTGGGCATTATGTTTATGGTCAGCATCGGTACCTTTGAGTGGAGCAGCTTTTCGCATCTCAAGCACATGCCCCGCTCCGATGCGTTTGTCATGGTGGTCGTCACTATCATTACCGTTCTTGCCGACTTGGCTGTGGCGGTCATCTCAGGCGTGATTATCTCAGCACTTGTTTTTGCATGGAAACATGCACGTATCTATGCAGCGACCCGCATTGAAAATGACGGCACCAAAGTGTATGAGCTCGAGGGCCCGCTTTTTTTCGGTTCGGCCATGACCTTTCCCGATAATTTCGACATTGCCAACGACCCCAAACATGTCGTGATTGATTTTAAAAATGCGCGGGTTATGGACTCTTCGGGAGTCGAAGCCATTGACTCACTCACTAAAAAGTATGAAGATGCCAATAAAAACCTGCGCCTGCGCCACCTCAGTAAAGATTGCAGAAGTATTCTGAAAAAAGCCGGTCCGCATTGTGACTATGAAGAGGACGATCCAACCTACAAAGTGGCCTATAACTATTAAACTTACATGTAAAAACGCCTCCGAAAGGGACGTTTTGCTAATGGAGTACAATGAATCACAATAGTGTGACGGGGTTGTAGCAATTGTATATATTTTATGTTACATTTGTGTTAAATTAAGGAGAAACAGCATGCAAATTCGTGAAATATCACTCAAAGAACTCGATATTGCTTATGAGCTCATTGCAGAGTTGCGCGATCTGAGCTATGATGAATTTGAAGATCTCGTTTACGAAATGCGCCATCGCAACTATAAAATGTTCGGTCTCTTTGAAAATGCAAGG
The DNA here is from genome assembly GCA_024277395.1 of Campylobacterales bacterium. Classification (GTDB taxonomy): domain Bacteria; phylum Campylobacterota; class Campylobacteria; order Campylobacterales; family Sulfurimonadaceae; genus QNZR01. The sequence goes on along the minus strand of JAJRVF010000089.1, from coordinate 401 downwards.
TTACGAACCTATGCCGGTGTTGTTGTTCAAACCAATCTCTACCACAAACAACATCTCTATGTAGAGGATCTAATCACAACCAAAGCATCACGTTCGTGCGGCTACGGCAAAGAGATGCTGACCTACTTGGAAGATTATGCCAAAATGTTTCAATGTCATCATCTCGTACTCTCATCGGGATTTGCACGAGAAGAAGCACACCGTTTTTACGAGCATTACGGCTTTTGTAAAAAAAGTTTTCTCTTTCTTAAAACACTCTAACGTTTATGACTCTAACGCATCGTGAGCTAGTTTACGAATCCAGTCATTAAACTTCATGTTATGCGCACTGCAAAATGCAGCATAACGCTGCAGTTCCTGAGATGTCAGCATCAGCTCAACCTCAACCAAAGGTACCTGCT
>JAJRVF010000088.1 GCA_024277395.1 Campylobacterales bacterium | reverse complement strand
GTCAAGGCCTTGCAGCGAAGCAACAAAGCTGCAGGCGGACAATATTTGGAGTTTAATCGGGAGCAGTATCTTATTCGCGGAGCAGGACTCTATAAAAATTTGGATGACATTCGCCATACCGTTATTAAATCTGCTGAAGGTCATGCCGTTACCATACAAGACGTTGCTGTTGTAGAAGAAGGTTCAGCACCACGATTTGGTGCTGTGAGTATTAACGGCAGCGAAGCGGTTATGGGTATGGTACTGCAACGAACCGCTACGAATGCCGCGAAAGTAGTTGAGGCCATTAAGGCAAAAATTGAAACGGTCAATACGGCACTTCCGGACGGGGTGAGTATTCATACGATTTATGATCGAACCGAAATAACCCACAAAGCAGTCAATACAATGAGCAATGCTCTTTTAACAGGGATTATTTTAGTAACATTCATACTTTTTCTGTTCCTTTTTGAATTGCGTTCAGCATTTATTGTCATTGTTTCGTTGCCGGTGTCGCTGCTTATTGCCTTTTTGCTTATGGACTATTATGGTATTAGCGCGAATCTTATGAGTTTAAGCGGCTTGGCGATTGCCGTAGGAATGATTGTTGACGGTACTATTGTAGTGGTGGAGAACTGCTTTAGAAAGCTTCATGATGAACCCGATGCACCAAAATTGCAACTCATAGGAGAGTCTACCAAAGAGGTGGCAACTCCCGTTACTTTTGCGGTACTCATTATTGCCGCTGTTTTTATACCGCTGTTGAGTCTTGACGGGCTTGCCGGAAAACTCTATGCGCCGATGGCAATGAATATTGTTTTTGTTATGTTGGGTTCGTTGGCTGTGGCGCTTATTTTGGTTCCGGTATTGGCATTTTTACTGCTTAAGCCGACTCAATCCAGTGACAATATTGTTATGAGGACTCTTAAAAAGGGCTATGCACCTCTTTTAATGGTTGCACTTAACCATGCAAAAAGTTTGCTTATTGCTGTGACACTTCTGTTTGGAGGACTGGTTTACCTTTTGGCTATTCAGGGCAGGGAGTTTATGCCAAGTCTCAATGAAGAGTCTATTATGTACCGTGTTATTGCCATTCCCGGTACTGCTTTGACACAGTCACTTGAGACGGCTGCTGCCATTGAAAAACATATTTTAGAGCATTATCCTAACGAGGTGGCTTCGGTTCTCTCTATGGCGGGGCGTAGTGAAAAAGGAGAAACCGCACAGGCAAACTATATGGAAGTATTGCTCACACTAAAAGCGGGCATTGACGATCTTCCGGCACTGACCCATCGTATGAATGAAGATCTTGAACGTACCTTTACCTATGTTGCTTTTGTGCCGACACAACCCATTGCTATGAGAATTGAAGAACTTCTGGAGGGGGTCAAAGCAGAACTGGCCATTAAAATTTATGGTCATGATCAAAAAGTTTTGGACACCATTTCCAAAGAGATTCAAAAAAATATTGCCGATGTTGACGGACTGGAACGTATGGAAGTTGAGACCCAGTTAGGTCAGGCACAAATCAATATTACACCCGATTATCTCTCTTTGGCACGTTACGGTATTAGTGTTGCTGAGGTGATGCAGGTTATTCGAAACGGTATTGGTGAAGAGCCTATTAGTGAAAAGATTGAAGGGGTTAAACGGTTTGGGATTGTAGCTAAGATTGAGAATGCAAAAAAAGATATCGATGCCGTTAAAAATATAACGCTTCGAACTCAAGACGGTGCCATTGTCACGCTGCACCAGTTGTGTGATATTACGATTGAGCAGGGACCGTCGTTTATCAAGCGGCAAAATTTGAGTCGTTATATGGTGCTTTCTATGGAAGTTGAAGGTAGAGATGTCGCCTCATTTGTTCAAGAAGCTGACGCCATCATCAAAAAAAACATTGATATGCCTACAGGCTACTATATTGGCTGGGCAGGTGATTTTAAAAATATGCAAGAAGCGACGGAGAAACTGATGATTATTATTCCTGTGACGCTTTTGTTGGTTATTTTACTGCTCTATACGGCATTTAACTCATTCTCCAAAGCCATGCTTATTTTAATGAACGTTCCTTTTGGTTTGATTGGAGGTATTATTGCACTTGTATTAAGCGGTATCTATCTTTCGGTGTCGGCAATCGTCGGATTTTTGGCAATTTTTGCTATTGCCATACTCAATGGCATTGTGCTGGTTAGTTTCATTGATGAACTGCGCGCAAAATACCCGCATGTTGCGTTAAAAGATCTACTTAAAAATGCCGCATTATTACGATTGCGTCCGGTATTGATGACTGCATTCACCACACTTTTTGGTATCTTGCCGCTGCTTTATGCCAGTGGTGTAGGCAGTGAAATACAGTATCCTCTCTCTGTGGTTATTACCGGCGGGATCGTCAGTTCTACGCTGCTTACGCTGCTCATTCTCCCCTCAACATACTTGCTTTTTTATAAAAATCAGCATATAGTAGAAGAAGAGATCAGCGATCCGTCACGACAAAAACGTGCGTTGTTGTAACAAAGGAGAGTTATGAGTGAGTGTTGTGAAAATGGTGCCTGTGGCACCATTGCAGTTGACCCGAATATAGAGGCAATGCCGGTACGAGCGTACCTTAAGCCTTTCATTGGGTTGATATTTCTTCTTGGCGGTATTGCTCTTGATTTTTTCGATGCTGCTTTTTTTACCCCTGCTGTTGCTTTATTCTATTTTGGAGTACTTTACCTTGCTGTCGGCAAGGAGGTATTGCTCAGGGCTAAGGCATTGGTGCTTCAAGGTAATATTTACAATGAATTTACACTCATGAGTGTCGCGACGTTGGGCGCTTTTGCCATCGGTTCTTACGCTGAAGGGGTTGCTGTAATGCTTTTTTACATCATAGGAGAGCTTTTTCAAGAGCATGCACTTACCCGAGCCAAGCAGTCTATTCAGGCTTTGCTGAGTATTCAAGTGGAAGCGGTCAGTGTGGTAGGTGCAGACGGCGGTGTTACGGTTGAGCACCCTAAAGAAGTGGAACTGGGGGCTGTTATTCGTGTTAAAGCCGGTGAAAAAGTAGCATTAGACGGAACGCTTCGCTCAGAAGTTGCTACGCTTAATACGGCAGCACTTACGGGTGAATCCAAACCCGACACGAAACATAAGGGTGAGCATCTTTATGCGGGTTCCATCAATCTTGAGCGACCTATAGAGCTGAAGGTTACTGCTGTGTATAACAATACCAAACTCTCTAAAATTTTGCAGCTGGTTCAAGAGGCTGTCGCCAAAAAAGCTAAAACCGAACTGCTTATTAGCCGTCTGGCAAAGGTCTATACTCCTATTGTTTTTTGGCTTGCTGTTGCCTTGGCGGTATTGCCTTATCCTGTTTTAGGAGCAGAGTATATTTTTGCCGACTGGTTTGAGCGAGCGCTGATCTTTTTAGTTATTTCATGCCCCTGCGCACTTGTTATCTCCATACCTCTAGGCTATTTTGGCGGTATTGGAGCGGCATCACACCACGGCATATTGTTTAAAGGCTCAAACTATCTCGATGCAATGACACATGTCAATACTGTTGTGATGGATAAAACGGGCACCCTGACTCAGGGGATTTTTGAGGTACACGACGTCATTACGGTTGAAGGAGTAGAGCAAAAGAGCCTATTGCGTCTTGTGTCTGCATTGGAGTCGCACTCCACCCACCCCGTAGCCAAAGCGATCGTCTCGTATGCCCCAAGCAGTTTGCATGCGGTTGAGGTTGAAGAGATCTCCGGGCATGGAATGCGAGGTATGGTGGAGGGTAATGAGGTTGTCGTCGGTAATGCCAAGCTGCTGGAACTTTACGGTATTGATTATGATACTGCGCAACTCACCCAAGATAAAACCGTTATTTTTATGGCTATTGGCGGACATTATGTCGGCTGTATTACCATTGCTGACACCATCAAAGAAGATGCTGTATTTGCCGTTAAAGCATTACACAAGCTGCCTGAGATCGACGAAGTTATGATGCTCTCCGGCGATAAGCAGAGCGTTGTTGAGGGGATTGCCAGGACACTGGGTATTGACAGGGCCATCGGCGATTTACTGCCCGAAGAGAAATTCGACATTGTTGAGCAACTCAAGGCTGAGGGTAAAACTGTTGCCTTTGTTGGTGATGGCATTAACGATGCCCCTGTCATTACGTTAAGTGATGTCGGCATTGCTATGGGGGGCCTGGGCAGTGATGCTGCCATTGAGACTGCAGATGTCGTCATTCAGACCGATCAGCCCTCCAAAATTGCTACTGCCATCGCCATAGGTAAAGCAACCAAAAGGGTGATCTGGCAAAACATTACCCTTGCCTTTGGTGTGAAAATTGCTGTCTTGATTGCCGGAGCTTTTGGTTTGGCAACAATGTGGGAGGCTGTTATTGCTGATGTCGGCGTTGCTGTAGTGGCCATTATGAATTCTGCGCGCATTGGAAAAATGAGATTTTCGTAAAGGTGTCTGATTTACATGTAAAAAGAGTATAATGCCGAAATATTCCTATAAAAAGGTTGGAGTTATGGAAGCACTGTACCCTTACGTACACATCATACACCTCATTTTGGGTATTATGTTTTTAGGTTATGTCTTTAGTGATCTCGCGGTAATTTCAGCACTTAAAAAAAAGTTCAGCGGTGAAGTTTCTCAAGAGATCAACAGAACACTGGGTCAACGAAGTTTTAAAATTTTCCCCTTGACTTTGCTTTTTATTGTACTTACCGGCGGCATGATGATGTCACGCTATAGTAACACCGAAGCAGGATTTTTTGAAACCAATCTACAGCAGATACTCATACTCAAAATTTTCCTGGCGCTGATTATTGTATCGGGTGTGCTTTATAATCTTTTCAGCAAGTTAACCAACCGACCCAAGAGTCCCTTTATGCAGGAGCATTTTCATAAACTTGTTATTGTGTTGGGACTTGGTATTGTCATTTGTGCCAAGGTGATGTTCATCGTATAATTTACATGTAAATTCAGCTCTGTCGTATTGTCTCCTCTTTGACGGTCCAGATGAAAACGGCAGGAATAAAAATAAGCGTCATTAAGGTTCCTACAATCAGCCCGCCGATGGCAACGGCACCCAAGGGTGCAAGCCGCTCTAGACCAATAGCGGCACCTTGAGCAACGGGCAGCATCCCTACGGAAACCGCACAGGCGGTCATGAGTACCGGACGGGTACGTATTTTAATGGACTCCAGCATTGCCTCACGTCTGTTTTTTCCTTTTTTTACCTGATCAATAGCAAAGTGAATCAGTAAAATGGCATTATTGACAATAATACCGGAGAGAAGCATACACCCCATCATTGCCGGCATGGAAACATGATAACCGATAGCAAGCATGGTCCACGATGCCCCGATGACGGTGAGTGGGATGGAGAAGAGAATCATGAGTGAAATTTTAACATTGGCAAACATGACAATCAGGGTAAAAAAGATGAGTACCACGGCAACGCTAATCGCTCAGATCATCCGTTCTGCCGATGCTTTGAACTGTTTTATGTCGCCAATCTGTTCGAGCGTCACACCAAGCGGCAGCGTGAGGGATTCTAGCTGCTCTTCAAAATTTGCCATAATGTGAGATATGGCGGCTTTTTCACGGTTTCCGTAGACTTCGAGGGTATATTGCAGACCTTCTCGGGTAATAAGGCTGGGTTCTTTGTGCGATGTGATTGATGCAATGGTATTGAGCGGGATATTCCCTTTTGGGGTGTTAATGAGCATCGTGAGCAGTACCTCTGTCTGCTCAATTTGCTGTTGCGGCAACCAGACCCTGACGGTATAGTCCATGGCATTGGCTCTAGGAAAGGTGGCTACCGCAACGCCACGAAGTGCCAGTTGCAGCTGTGTGGCAATGTCAGAACGTTTGAGGCCGTATTGCAGTGCTTGTTTTTCGTCAATATCAAGGGTGTAGACCACTTTGTCGTTATCCCATGTGGTGGATGTAGAGACAACTCCTTTGGTGTGGGCAAGTGCCTGCTCAACACGTTTTCCGGCCTCTTGCAGTAAATTAATGTCAGCACTGCTGAGTTTGGCATTGACACTGGCGCGAATGCTTGCGAGTGCGGTAGCACCGTAAGGAGAAACATCGAGGTATTTGACATTGGGAATTTTGGCAATCTCGTGTCGCAGTACCCGTGCGATCTGCCAGATATCTTTCTGGCGATGGTAGCGATCGACATAGGTGGCAACAATGGCTATGTGATCACTGCTGCTGCCGCTTCCAATACTTAAAACTCCGGCCTCTGATCCGATACTGCCTGAAATGCGTAGCAACTCGCCCTGTTGTTGAATAATGGTATTGACGTGGCGCATGAGGGCTTCGCTCTTCTCAATAGGGAGGTTGGATTCGGTTGTAATGTGAATATTAACCCCTCCCGTATCCATTGGCGGCATCAACTCTTGACCGACCACGGGCATGACCAGTTTGACGGAGGTGACAAAGAGTGCCATAAGTACAGCAACAGAGACAATACCAAGCCATTTTGATGCGGTCACGGCACGTACGATATTGGCAAAAAACTCCTGAATAATGTCATTGCCCCTTCCGATGACAGCATGAAACCAGCCCTCGGTTTTTAACAAGACGGGGTGTTCTATTGCTAAAATATGGAGTGAGAGCAGCGGTACGGCAACAATCGAGATGATGTACGATGCTGCCAATGCCAAAAGAAGGGTACCCACAAGCGGCGCAAAAACCGTTTCAGGATACCCTCCGACAAAGAGCATGGGTGCCAAGGCAATCATAGTGGTAATGGTTCCGCTTAAATCGGCAAACATAATCTCTTTGGTACCGTCAAATACGGCATGATGAATTGTCTTTCCCAGTTCACGATAGTGTCGCTCGATATTCTCCATAACCACGACGGTATCATCCAGTAGCAATCCCAGTGCCAAAATAATAGCCGTGAGGGTAACAACATTGAAGTCAATGCCAACCAGCCACATGAGTGCGATGGTCGAAGCATACACAAGGGGTATGGTCACCAGAACCACCAAGATTTGCCGAAAACTTGCCAAAAAGAGAAAGACGACAATGGTCGACATAATGATGGCATCACGCAGTGACTCGAACATATTGGTCGTACTCTGTTCGATGGTCTCTTTTTGGGTATCGCTAATTTCAAAATTGATGTGGGGATAGGTGGTTTTGAACTCCTGAATCAAGGCCTCGACTTTCTCAATGGTGGTGATGACATCGGCCGTGACAGAGCGTTGAACAGAGAGTGCTATTGCCTCTTTGGCATTGCCGAAATAGGCCGCAGAGTTCTCATAATGCCCAAAATAGATCTCGGCGACATCAGCGAGTCGGATACTATCGGTAACGGGCATATTTTTGAGCTGGTCGACCTGAGTACGTTTTCCCTGAGATTTCAGCAGGTGTCTGTGGGATGCATTGGTAACAAAACCGATGGCATAGTCGCTGTTGTTTTGCTGTAATACGGCAACGACTTCGGCTAAAGAGAGGTGGTAGCGGTCGAGTTTCTTTTTATCGATGATGACATGAAGCTCTTTTTTAAAGCCGCCGAAAATATCGACATTGGCAACGCCGAGGGTTTTGAGAAGTTTATGTTTGACGGTACCGTCGGCAATATCGCGGATGTCTTCGAGTGTCAGGGAGCTGTTCTCTTTGGGAGACATGGCTACGACGACAACAGGCGCGGTCGCTTCGGTAATTTTGATAATCTGCGGCTCTTTAATGTCACGAGGCAGTTTGGCACGAATTTTTGAGAGGGCATTGGTGACATCGTTGACGGCAGTATCGATATTTTTGGAGTATTCAAATTCGGCACGAATGACGGTGACTTCGTCGATGGTGTTAGAGTAGGCACGGCGAATTTCATCAAGAGCATACAGCTCCTCTTCAACCGGTACGGCAATATTGTTTGCCATGGTTTGGGCGGAGGCTCCGGGCTGGACTATGACGAGTGCGACTTCGGGATAGTTGGAGTTTGGAAAGAGGTTGCGGTGTATTTTCCCGTATCCCAGTATGCCCGCCATGACAAAGAGCGCCAGAAACGAGATGATAATATGAGGTTTTTTCAGGATCTTCTCAACCCATGTAGGCGAGTGATTACTCATTCTCAAGACCTGTAACGTTAATATGAGCATAAGCGCCCAGTCGGGCAAGCTTTACCTCGCTTGCTGTGGCAACGGGCTCTTTTGGACAAGGGTCTATCAGAGCCCTTGTAGCATCTTGAAATTTTACATGTATTTTTATAGGAGAAAAGCGTGTGCCGTTATAGACCATTACAAATGTTCCCTCTTTTTTATGCAGCAAGGCGGTGTCAGGTACGGTACAGCCCGTGGACTCGGCAGTGATGACTTCAATATTGATACTGCTGCCTACCGGTAGTGACAGGGGCTGCTGCAAAGAGGCTTCTGCCGTAATCAAGCCGTTGGTTGCCGTAGTGTAGACGGTACTGACCTGCCCGATAGGGCGTTGTTGCCAAATAATCGGATCGCCTTTGGCAATGACGATATCGGGATTGGCGGCATAGGAGAAACGCAGTTTTTTAATGCCGTTGCTCATACGCAAAATCGGTTTTCCCGCAGCAGCGAGATCGCCTTCGTCTAAGAGCAGGGTATCGATAACACCGTCGAAAGGCGCTTTAATATCGGTATAGGAGCGTTGGTGTTGGAGTTGCCTGATTTGTTGCATCGTGTTGTCAACTGCTGCTTGCTTCAGGGTTACGGCGAGTTTGGAGGCATCATATTTTTCCTTGGCAAGTCCGCCGACTGCAAAGAGCTTTTGATTGCGCTGATGAATACGTTGTGTCAATGCCAGATCACTGCGCTGGGCATCTCGTGTCGCTTTTAAGGCTTTTATGGTTGAGCGCAGCTCTGTGGCATCAATACGAACCAATGGCGCTCCTTTTGCTACCGGTTGCGACGCTTCAACCGATACCGTTTCAATGTATCCGACAAGCTTGGTGGTCAGAGTAATGCTTTTATCGGGTATGATCTGTGCCAGAAAAGGAATCTCTTTTTTTAAGGTGCCCCAAGTGGCAGTGACTACCGGTACCGTAACAGCAGCAGTATCGGGTGTGGGTGTTTGGGTTATTTCGGCTTGACGATGCTCCAGCAGTCCTTTGCCTTTGATACCCAGCGCAATAATGCTGAGCAGTATGAGAATGGTAATAATCGTTTTTTTCACCGTGGTGCTCCTTGCTCCATAACGTAGTCGATGTAGTAGATATTGTTTTGGTAGCGGTATTTGTACTCAATAACTTTTGCCAAGGCAAGATAATATTTTCCTTTGGCAAGCAACAGATCGTTGAGCGTGGCGGCACCATTGTCGTAACGTACCTGTTCTATGTGTTCACTCTCGCGGTTGAGTTGCATCTGTGTCAGTGATCCGAGATAGGCGTGGTAGCTCTGTGTTACGTTGGCGACAGCTTGTGTGATGAGTTTTTTCAGATCAAGAAAGGTCTGTTTTTTGTGCAGTGATGCCTCCAAAGTCGCAACGGCTGCCTCTTGGATCTGAATGCTGTTGATACCAAAATCCCGCAGTGTGTAGCTGGCATGTACTCCCGCTTGCCAGAGTGTCTCATTGTCCCATCTGTTCAGACGGATCTCCTCTCCGTAGTTTTTACCATAATAGGCATTGAAGCCAAGCTGCGGAAGTTGTGATGATGCGGTTTGCTCTTGTCTCTTCTTGGCCTGTTGAATACGAAACTCTTCTAACTCAATTTTTGACAGCAGTGCCGCTGCGGCGTAGAGTGTATTGACGTTATAAGAGGGCTCGGTGACTTCAAATACCAATGATTCTACCGCTGTAACTGTTTTGCCTACCACGGCACCGAGACTGGCTTTGGCGATGTCAATATTAGATTGCAGTTGGGCTTCTTGAGTTTGTGAGGCATACAGATCTGCGCGGGCTTTAAGCAGATCAAGAGGGGCTTTTCTTCCCAGTTCTACTTCATAGGCAATCTGCTCACTGAGTTTGCGAAGGGCTTGGGTATAGCGCTGCTGTGCATGGTATAGCTCCTGAAATGAGAGTATGGAGAGGTAGAGCGAGCGTATATTGTAAACGATCTGTTCACGACTTAGCAGAACGGAGGTTCGGGCAATCTCTTTGCCAAGAGCCGTGATCTCGATTTGACGTGTTTGCGAAAATCCGGTAAAAAGAGGGACGGAGTATTGCACACCCGCAGAAAACAGATCTTTGGTCGTTGTAATGGGGGCTCCGCTTCCAATGGCATTGGGAGAGAGCGGGGCGAGTGTGCGTTCGGTGTTGTAATGGGTGTAGTCGGCCACAAGATTGAATGTTCCGTAGCGTGCCGCTCGGCTCTTGTCGTGCTGAAGTTCCAAGCGTGACATTTGTGCTTGCGTCTGCTGTAGCGCAGGCGCATTGTTGAGAGCGTAGTGAATCAGTTGCTCTAAGGTGTCGCCATAGAGACAGATGCTTAAAAGCAGTAGATATGTCGTATGTTTCATATAAAGCCATTCCCAAGTTTATTGGGTGTAAGCGTAGCATGTCCGTGTGAACTTAAGATGAATCAGTTTGGAGAATTGTACAAAGGAGAGTGCTGATGCAAGCGCGTTATATATACATACAAAGTTACCAAAGTCCCGTCGGTGAGATGCTGCTTGGATCGTATGAGGGGAGTCTCTGCTTGGGGGATTGGAAATATCGTCGCAAGCGACACAGTATCGACACGCGGTTGCAACAGAGACTCGGCGCACAGTACGTTGAAGCACCCTCTACCGTGATTGATGCCGCAATAGCGCAACTGCAAGAGTACTTTAGGGGTGAACGGACAATCTTTGATTTTCCTCTGCTTATGGCAGGAACGCCGTTTCAGCAGTTGG
>JAJRVF010000087.1 GCA_024277395.1 Campylobacterales bacterium | reverse complement strand
GATGACAATACGGTTTATACGGTCTCTCAAGATATTATTGACAATCTTTGCGGTCTGGAACATGAAGGTGAAGATAATACACGATTTGTGAGAGATGATGGTGTTGAAACCGTCTTGGATAATGAACAGGGATTGATATGGCAAGATAATGGAGCCGTAAAAACAGTGTTCAAGCCGTGGATAACCAATGCCAATTTTCAAGCGGACAATCTGTTTGATACTTCAGGCGACACGGCAACAACATATTGCTCACAGCTACAACTTGGAGGGTATGATGACTGGCGACTGCCTACCGGCCAAGAGTTGCTGAGTATCAGAGATACTGAGCGCACTCCCGCGGTTAATGCAGCATTTCAAAATGTCAGTAATGCCAATTGGTCATCGGAGTCGTCCGGAAACTCTGAATTTGCCCTGTATGCCAGTTTTGGTTACCTGGGCAGTATTGCTTCAACAAGAAAACATTTTTTTCTTAATGTGCGTTGCGTCAGAGACGCAGACTGATGCTTCAAAGAGAGATCTTTTAGGCAATGCGCTGTAGCTGCTACAGCGTCTATATTGTTTGTTGCAGTGACGGTACATACTACACCGGTATTACAACAGATATGCAGCGCCGTCTTCACGAACATAACAGCAGTTCAAAAGGTGCAAAATATACACGGGCGCGACGACCGGTAGAGTTGCTGTATCGGGAGCAACATCAGAACAAAAGCAGTGCATGCAAACGCGAACATGCCATTAAGCGTATGAGCAGATCAGAAAAAAAAGTACTGATTGCCACACAAACAGGGATGAAATGAGCTTTTTTTATTTGAGCTTATAATCTTTTAATGCAAATCACATTATAATTCTTTCAATTTTAGAATAAGGAACGCTGCAAATGGGTGAGTTATTTACTTTTTTTGGTGTGATCAGTCATAATCACGCATGGATCTTTATTACGCACATGCTGCTAAGTGCGGGTATTGTATTGTTGTTGGCTAAAATGGCTATGAAAAACCTTCGTGTGGTACCTACGGGGACACAAAATGTTATGGAGGCATACCTGGGCGGCGTATTGGCTATGGGTGCTGACGTGATGGGCAAAGAGAATGCACGTAAATATTTGCCTTTGGTGGCAACGATCGGTCTGTTTGTTGCAGTAGCCAATATTATCGGTATTATTCCCGGATTTGAAGCACCGAGTGCTTTTTTGGACTTTACCTTGGCATTGGCGCTTGTCGTATTTGTGTATTATAACTTTGAAGGAATTCGCCACAATGGTGCAATAGCCTATTTTAAACACTTTATGGGGCCGGTGTGGTGGCTGGCATGGTTAATGTTCCCAATTGAGATCGTCTCCCATATTTCACGTATTATCTCGTTAAGTTTCCGACTTTTCGGTAATATTAAAGGGGATGACATGTTCTTAATGGTCATCTTGATGCTCGCACCGTGGCTGTTGCCGATGATCCCGTTTGCTCTTCTTACATTCATGGCGTTGTTGCAGGCGTTTATTTTTATGATGCTGACCTATGTCTATCTGGGCGGCGCAGTTCTGATTAGCGAAGATCACTAGTCCTTCATGAAGAAAAGCTCTCTTGAGGCTCTGCTGAGCTTTCTTCTTGGTTCTTCCTGGGCATTCGTTATACTGGGAGCCTTTATTGTTTTTAAAACTTTTCTTTTTCTCGGCGTGATCGGCGCCACTGTTTTCACTTTCTTATTTTTGTTTGTTGCTGTGGTACTTATTGCACTTATTGAAGTGCTTATGCTCTACAAAGAAAACAGTGATGAGCTAAAAAGACAGACAAAACTTCTCGAAGAGATTCAAAAAGACATTAAATCTAACAATTATTGATATTTTTACTGTATAATCACCTTATATAATATTTTATAAGGATTATTATGCGACTTTTGGCTTTACTTCTCTCATTATTTATAGTAGTGCATGCGGAACAGCAGTATAAAAAAATTATTTTAGGCTCGTACTCAAAAATAGAAAATGCTCAAGATGATGTTAAAAACATGACATCAAAATTGGGCAAAAACAAAACATTTCTGATTCTGATTCAAAAAAATGCACTCAATGTAACGCTGGATGTAGAGAAAAACGGTAACTTTTTCAGTGTTGTTTTGAAACCGTTTGAACGACGCAGTGATGCAAAGAAAGTCCTTGCAATAGTTCAGAAATATCAAAAAGACGCATATCTAAAAAGTTATGCTGCAAAGGGTTCTGAAAAAAAAGTATCGCAACAGGTAGTACATAATCAGGTCGCTGAAGAGGTAAAGCCGATGCCGTTGGAGGTTGTTGAAATTGAAACGAAAGCGGCAGCTAAAAACACTCATGCAGAGATAAAAAAAGCATTAGGAGATACGGCATCTGTGAGTGATGTTGATAATATGCCGATATCGTCAAAAACAGTGATAAACGCACAAGACAATGCCAGTGCGAATATGCCGCCAGCCGAGCGTTCAAAAGAGTATGTTTCTGCAGAGACAGGGTTGTCTTTTTTTGAAAAATATGCGTTAATAGCATGGGCGCTTGTGCTTATCTTAGCAGTGATTATTGCTATTTTATTACGTAGCACTGCTGTGCTGCAACGTAAAAATGAACAGCTTGTTGAAGAGCGCATCTCTTCAGATATTGCTATTAAAACCAAAGATGAGTTCTTAGCAAAAATGAGTCATGAGATTCGAACTCCCATGAATGCTATTGTTGGTTTTTCGCATTTGCTTCTAGATACAAAACTCGATACTGACCAGTTAAGCAATCTCTCCAAAATTAAAAGTTCCGCCGATATTTTACTTGAAATCATTAATGATATTTTGGATTTTTCAAAACTTGAAGCAGGTATGCTTAAGCTTGAAAAAATTGAATTTAATGTAAATACCATTTTAGAGAATGCAGCCAATTTGGTTGCGGTTGAAGCAAAGAAACGTCAACTGGAATTTGTTTTTGATATTGATCACAACGTCCCCATAAAACTTGTCGGTGATCCGTTGCGTGTTGATACGGTCTTGATTAATCTCTTGAGCAATGCGGTGAAGTTCACCAAAGAAGGTGAAGTGGTTTTAAAGGTCAGCTCCATTGAAAGCGGCGAAACCTTTATATTGGATTTTGAGATTAAAGATACCGGTATCGGTATTGCTCCGGAGAAACTCTCTGAACTGTTCACCTCTTTTTCCCAGGCGGACAATTCGAGTACGCGGGTGTATGGAGGTACCGGCCTTGGATTGGTAATTACCAAAGAGTTGATTGAGCTCATGGGCGGCGAGATCACGGTAGAGAGTGAAGTGGGTGTCGGAACAACGTTTAAATTCCAACTCCATTTTGACCGTCCCGAACATGTCGATAAGCGCAAATACCGTCTGCCGTCTAAAGAGATAATGAAGAAAAAAGTGCTCATTATTGATGAAAACAGCAGTGCGGCCGACTCATTGACACGAATGATTGCGTACTATCAGTATTCGGCCGATGTGGTTGCTACGATGAATGAGGCACTCTATGCCTTGAAAATTTTACCGTATGATATTGTCTGTATTGACTCAAAAATTATTGCTGAGAATGTGGAAAATTTCATTAATGTGATTCGGGAAAAAACCAGTGCTAAAATTGTGTTGCTCAACGGTGGTATTGCAGACTATCCAAAGGTTGAGGGCATTGATACAGAACTGTTTAAACCATTTAATCAGCAAGACTTGTTTAATGCTATTTTAGATCTCTATCAGCCCGAAGCACAGCGCTCCGTTCATACCAAAGGTATTAGTAAAAAAGATCTTAAAGTACTTTCGGGTGCCACTATTTTGCTAGCAGAGGACAATAAAATTAACCAGAGTGTCATTCAAAGTCTTTTAAGTCACAGCGGTGTCAATCTTCTCATTGCCAACAATGGACAAGAAGCAGTTGACATGCTCTATGCCAATAACGATATTGACTTAATTCTTATGGACATTAGCATGCCGGTGCTTAACGGCTACGATGCCGCATCACAAATTCGCTCCGATGAGCAGTTTAAAGACTTGCCGATTTTGGCATTGACTGCCAATGCATTGAGCAGTGATATCAAAAAGTCACAAGAGGTCGGAATGCAAGAGCATATGAGTAAACCGCTTAATGTTGAACAGTTTTACAGAGCTTTATTGAGATATATTTCACACCAAAACAAAAGCGGTGCGGCTTCTGAAAACATAGAAAGTGCTCAAGCAGATACAGAGGTCAATGATACGCCTGAACATATTGAAGTTGCGGTACATAATACAAAAGAGCTTTTGACCCTCAAGACCTCCGACGGTATGGAGCGTGCGGGTGATGACAAGAGTTTATATAAAGAAATTTTGCAAGAGTTTGAGAAGCAGTATCGTCACTCATCTCGTGAGTTAGAGGAGTACCGCAGCACTCAGAATTTTGACAAAGGCGAAAAACTGTGTCATGATATCAAAGGCGTTGCTGCCAATATCGGCGCGTATGAACTTTCCGAAAGTGTTAAACATTTGGAGTACTCTTTTAAAAGCGGTTCAATCGGCGAGAGGGAGAGCGCCATTGTTCAATATAACCGAGAATTGGAAAAAGTATTGGTAGATATACAAAGTTTTATAGAACATGGGTAAGATGTGAAAGCATATTTGATTACCGATCCGTACTATTACGGAAGTGATGCGGTGACATTGGAAAAGCAGCTGCGAACGACACTGAAAAAACATCATGTCACGCATGCCTGTTTTCGTGATAAAAGTACTCCCGATATTGATACTCTTGCCGAAACGTTTGTTTTTACATGTAGATTACACGGTATCGAGCATATTTACA
This sequence comes from Campylobacterales bacterium, assembly GCA_024277395.1. Taxonomy (GTDB): domain Bacteria; phylum Campylobacterota; class Campylobacteria; order Campylobacterales; family Sulfurimonadaceae; genus QNZR01. The sequence goes on along the minus strand of JAJRVF010000087.1, from coordinate 2,232 downwards.
TCAACTCCCACATAGAGTTGGCATGCAAACTTGGTGCCATAGGGGTGCATCTGACATCATTGCAACTGGCACAAATTCCCTATGCCAAAGCGCTTAATTTACATGTAATTGCCAGTACTCACAACAATGAAGAGATCAATCAGGCCGTAGCATTGGGCGCGGACATCTTGACCTACAGTCCTGTTTTTGCAACACCGCATAAAGGAAATCCCAAAGGTTTAGAGGATTTAAAAGATAAAGTGGATAGAATAAGAGCCAATATTATAGCGCTTGGCGGTATTGTCAGCGCTGCGCATATTAAAGGTATTGAAGAGACGGGTGCATACGGGTTTGCATCCATACGATACTTTATAGAAAATTAGCTAAGGAATTGAATGTTTGAAGTAGTGATCGGTCTGGAAGTTCATGTACAGTTAAATACAAAAACAAAACTTTTTTGTTCGTGTGCAACAAGTTTTAACCATAAACAAAACAGTAATACGTGCCCCACCTGTTTAGCGCTTCCGGGGGCACTGCCGGTACTTAACCGCAGTGTTTTGGAAAAATCGGTTATGTTCGGTACAGCGGTCAATGCTACCGTGAATCGCACCTCCTATTTTGATCGTAAGAGCTATTTCTACCCTGACAGTCCAAGTGCCTATCAGATCACACAGCTCTACACCCCCATTGTAGAACACGGTACACTGCAGATTGATTTTGAATACGGTACACACAAAATTATCCGAATCAATCGTGCCCACATTGAAGCCGATGCAGGTAAAAATATTCATGACGGAGAGATTTCCAAGGTTGACTTGAATCGTGCCGGAACGCCTCTGCTTGAAATTGTCTCCGAACCCGATATGCGTTCGAGCGAGGAGGTTATACTCTATTTGAAAAAACTGCATGCGATTGTGCGGTATTTGGATATTAGCGATGCCAATATGCAAGAGGGCTCGTTTCGGGTGGATGTGAATGTCTCCATTCGTCCAAAAGGAGACGAGAAGCTCTATACGCGTGTGGAGATTAAAAATATTAACAGTTTTCGCTTTATTCAAAAGGCGATTGAAATTGAGGTGGCTCGCCAGATTGAAGCGTGGGAAGACGGCGTGTATGATGACGAGATTTACCAAGAGACCCGTCTGTTTGACCAAGCCAAACAGCAGACCCGTTCCATGCGAGGTAAAGAAGAGGCGGCGGATTACCGTTACTTTCCCGAGCCCGATTTGCTTAAAGTGGCAGTTGATGATACGATGTTTGAGACATTTCGTAATATTCCCGAACTGCCCGATGTCAAACGTGAACGCTTTGTCAGTGAATACGGCATGAACGAGTACAACGCATCGGTCATTACCGCTTCACCGGAGATGGCGCGGTACTTTGAAGAGATGATGGAACAGGGCATCAGCGCCAAAAATGCGACCACATGGCTTACGGTTGAATTGCAGGGGCGTTTTAGCGGCGATGTCAATATTGACAACTCACCGGTCAATGCGCCGACACTGGGTCTGCTGGTTAAGCGTATTGAAGATCAGACCATCAGCGGCAAGGCAGCCAAAGAGGTTTTGGACTACCTGATGGAGCATGATGCAGAGGTTGATGCGGTGATTGAAAAACTGGGATTAAGACAGGTGAGCGATACCGGCGCCATTGAAAAAATTGTCGATGAGATTCTTGCCGCCAATCCCGACAAGGTTGAAGAGTATCGCAACGGCAAAGAGAAGCTTTTTGGCTTCTTTGTCGGTCAGACCATGAAAGCGTCCAAAGGAAGTGCCAACCCGCAAGCTGTTAATGCCATATTAAAATCAAAATTGGGCTAAACGTGACTGAAATGAAACCCTTGGCGCGTTTCATGGTCAAAAGTGCTTATGTGCTTCACGGCTCTCATTCATACAAAAAGGTCAAGAAGTTCTTTTATAACCTGATGGAGAACAACTCCTATCGCTACAAAAAATATTTTGATGTTGTGATGGTTGTTTTGATCCTCTCAAGTGTCATTATCTTGATTCGTGAGGTCAAATACGAATCGCACGATTTTCTACAGTTTTTTAATGACTATATTATCTCTATTGTGTTTCTCATTGAGTATCTGCTGCGCATGTGGGTCTATAACGACAACTCCAAACTTATTATTGATCGTTATGAGCATGATGAATTTTTGCAGCGTGAGTTTAGCCCCCGAAAAGCGCTTCGAGATATTATTCGTGTCAAATTCCAATATATGAGTTCACCGACTGCCATTATTGATCTGTT
>JAJRVF010000086.1 GCA_024277395.1 Campylobacterales bacterium | reverse complement strand
CACCTGATGCGTTCCCAGCTGAATGGTAAAATCCAGACTCTGCGTATCATGTTTTTCAAACGGGCGGTTAACCAGATAGGCATCGGTATAGCCGCGATTTTGCATGCTTTCGAGTTCGGCTTGATAGCGATCGGGAAATGAAACGCCGCGGTAGTAGTCATCAATTGCCTGCCGGTAGGTCTTTGCCGTAATTGCGGCATAATAGGCCGTTTTGGTACGCCCCTCAATTTTAAGCGAATCAACACAGCCGCTATTGAGAATCTCTGTAATGTGCGATGCCAAATTGAGATCTTTGGAGTTCATAATGTAGGTACCGATTCCGGGATCTTCTTCCAGACGAAAGAGTGTGCCCGTCTCACTGTTGGCGGCATAGAGCTCATAGGGGAAACGGCAGTCGTTGGCACAACTGCCGCGATTGGGTACGCGACCGCTCTGCAGTGTCGAAATGAGACAGCGTCCGCTATAGGCAAAACACATTGAGCCGTGTACAAACACCTCCAGCTCAAGATCGGGCAGATGCGTTTTGATTACCTCCAAGTCTTTAAGTGAAATCTCACGCGCGACAATAATACGACGCGCTCCCATGTCGTAGTAAACCTGTGCGTCAAGCACGTTCATGACATTGGCCTGGGTGGAGAGGTGCAGCGGGATGTGCGGAGCAAGCTTGTGTGCGAGTGCCAAAACGCCCGGTGTAGCGACAATAAATGCATCGGGTTGCAGCGCTGCCATCTGCACAATATGTTTTTCCAAAAGTGAGAGCTGTGAGTTAAACGGAAACCCGTTAATGGTGACGTAGACCTTTTTCCCGCGGGCGTGGGCGTATGCAATTCCCGCTTCAAAACTCTGCAGATCGAACTCTTTACCCGAACGAATCCGCAGTGAAAAGTGACTCACCCCGCCATAAACCGCATCGGCACCGTAGTCAACGGCGATCTTCAGTTTTTCAAGGGTGCCCGCAGGCGAAAGGAGTTCCACTCGGTTCATAATACTCTCATCTTTTTTGATGTAATGGTATCTAATTTTTCCCCAAAGAGGCGATAAGCGCTTCAATATCATCGCTGCTGACCACATCTTCTGTCGTATTGTCTCCGGGGAGATGCGTTGCCGACCCGACCCGTGTTTTGTCGTCCACTTTGCCTTCAAAGAGCTGATTCATATAGTTAGAGAGGGCGCGCATGACATTGATGACCCGTTCAATTTTTTGACGGTGAATATCTTGGTACTGCATAATATCCATCACCTGCATAATGGAATCGCCGCTGTTTTGCAGTACCGTTACGGTAGTACTGGCACAGCTTAATGCCTCCTCATTGCGCTGCATCTGGAGTTGAAAGGTTTCAATGTCGGGAAATTTGGCATGCAGTGCCGCAAAGGTCTTAATATTCTCCTCAAAGACTTCAATACAACGCTGTGCCTGCGCTTCTTCTTCCATAAGATCGTTGCTGATCCCTTCAATAATATCAAAAATCTCGCTGGCTTTCTCTTCACTCTCTTTGGTGACATCATCGAGTTGATGTACCACCTGATTGTCACTGTTTGCCGGTGGAGGATAGCTGTTGGTCGCATCGGCCTTATAGCGTTTTTCATCCTCCGTCGTATCCTTGTGAGCTTCATCATCTGCTTCTTCTACCGCTTCTTCTTCGACATTATCAAGATCAATATCACCGCTCATCAGTGCATCCAACTCCTCTTGTGTCATCAAAAGCTCCTCTTTGTAATTTATTTTGTACTATAATACAGAGATAACTTTAAGAGTGACCTTAAACTATAAAATGTGAGAAAATATTATGAAAATTGATTTACATAACCATACACCCTTATGCAATCATGCCACAGGATCCATTGAAACCTACATACAACATGCCCTGAAAAACAATATTGATATTTTCGGTTTCAGTGACCATGCTCCAATGGATTTCGACCCTTCCTACCGCATGACGTTTGATGATATGGCACGCTACGAAGCAGAGATTTTACATGTAAAACGGAAATACGCTGCCGAGATTGAAATTCTCACTGCCTATGAAGTCGATTTTTTGGAGGGACACATGGACAAACGCGTGCTTCACGCCAAGGTTGACTACCTCATCGGTTCGGTTCATTTTGTTGAGGGCTGGGGCTTTGACAATCCGGAGTTTATCGGTCGCTATGAGCATGAAAACATTGATACGGTCTGGCAGCACTATTTTGACCTTATTGAGAAGATGGCGCAGAGCCGCCTGTTTGACATTGTCGGCCATCTTGACCTGATTAAAGTCTTTAAATACCTTCCCAAACGTCCCGTACACGACATTGCTCACCGTGCAATCAAAGCCATCAAAGCAGCCGATATGGTTATTGAGATTAACGTGGCCGGCTACCGCAAGCCCATAGGTGAAGCCTACCCCTCACACGAACTGCTTGAACTCGCTTATGATGCGGGCATTCCCATTACCTTCGGCTCCGATGCCCACAAGCCCGAACAGGTCGGACTCTTTAGAGACGAGGCCGAAGCGCTTGCCCGGCAGATCGGCTATACCCAATGTGCTACTTTTAGAAACCGTAACCGTGAGTTGGTTACTTTTTAACCAGCTCTCAATCGCGCTTTATTCTATCTTTGGTTATACTTACATCAATCACAAAAAAAGGTATATCTATGGGAAAATTTGTAAACAGTACTGACGAGTTCTTCAAATATTGCGAAGAGAATGATGTTCAATTTGTCGACCTTCGTTTCACCGATATTAAAGGATCATGGCACCACCTTACGTATCGTATGAGTGCGGTCACCAAAGAGAATATTGAGGGCGGATTTCCGTTTGACGGCTCTTCTATTGAAGCGTGGCAGCCGATTAACCAATCCGACATGCTGCTCAAAGCCGATCCGACGACTGCTTTCTTAGACCCCTTTACTGCCGACCCGACCATCATTGTTTTCTGTGACGTTTTCGATATTTACAAAGGAGAGCTGTATGAGAAGTGCCCCCGCTCCATTGCTAAAAAAGCGTTGAAACACGCTGAAGAGGTTGGTATTGCCGATGCCGCCTACTTTGGACCGGAAAATGAGTTTTTCATTTTTGACAACGTACAGTTCATTGACAACATCAACGAAGCCGGCTACAAAGTTGACACCGAAGAGGGAGAGTGGAACTCCAACACCACTTATGAAGATATGTACAACACCGCGCACCGCCCCGGCACTAAAGGCGGGTACTTTCCGGTACAGCCGACCGACTCTATGGTCGATCTTCGCGCCGAGATGATGCTGGTACTGGAGCAAGTCGGTCTTGAAGTCGTACTGGGACACCATGAAGTAGCACAGGGGCAAGGTGAAATCGGCATTGTCTTCTCTGATATTATTACTGCGGCTGACAATGTCCAAAAGTACAAATATGTTGTTAAAATGATTGCTCACCTTAACGGCAAAACGGCAACCTTTATGCCAAAACCGCTCTACGGTGACAACGGCAACGGAATGCACGTGCACCAGTCGCTCTGGAAAGACGGCAGCAACCTTTTTTACAAAGAAGGCAACTACGGCAACCTCAGCCAAATGGCCATTAACTACGCCGGCGGTATCTTTAAACACGCAGCGGCAGTGGCAGCCTTTACCAACCCTTCAACCAACTCTTACAAGCGGCTCTTGCCGGGCTTTGAAGCGCCGAGTATTTTAACCTACTCTTCCCAAAACCGTTCGGCTGCCTGCCGTATTCCGTACGGTGCAGGTGAAAAAGCGACCCGTATCGAAATGCGCTTCCCAGACTCCAGTTCATGCCCTTACCTTGCATTTGCCGCCATGATGATGGCGGGACTTGACGGTATTAAAAACAAAACCATACCCGTAGGCCCGATGGATGAGGATCTGTTTGAGCTCTCTTTAAATGAGATCCGTGAAAAAAACATTCCGCAAATGCCACATACGCTGCGCGAGTCACTCGAAGGCTTGATTGCCGACAATGAATTTTTAAAGCCGGTCTTTACCAAGGAGTTCATTGACACTTACCAAAACTACCGCTTTGAACGTGACGTGTGGCCCGATGAAGGTCGTCCGACTGCTTACGAATTTAAAACGACGTATCAGTGCTAAATATTATTTGGGAGCGTTTCTCCCAAATACCTCTCTATCAAATAATAATTTTTTTCCTTTAATAATTCTAAAAAATGAAATCTACATGTAAAAACCCCACTCGCTCCGGCTTCCTTTTTGCTATAATTGCGCCAACAGTATGAACCTGTAGCAAGGTGCTGTTGAAACGTTTATATAAAGGGGTTCACCATGAAACATATACACACGGGAAAATATCGCCCGTATCAGCCTATTGATTTGCCCGACAGAACATGGCCGTCACAAACCATTACCAAAGCACCTGTTTGGTGCAGCGTCGATCTGCGCGACGGCAATCAGGCATTGATCACCCCCATGAGCCTTGACCAAAAACTTGAACTCTTCAACCTCTTGCTACAACTCGGATTTAAAGTCATTGAGGTCGGCTTCCCTTCGGCATCGAAAGTGGAATTTGACTTTTTGCGCACTTTGGTTGAGCAAAAAATGATTCCTGAAGATGTGACCATTCAGGTGCTGGTACAGGCCCGTGAACATCTTATTGCACGGACGTTTGAAGCACTCGAAGGGGTCAATCATGCTATTGTGCATCTGTACAACTCCACCTCGGTAGCCCAACGCAAGATTGTCTTTAAAAAAGATCCCGACGATATTATTGCCTTGGCACTGGAGGGGGTTGATCTTGTCAAAAAATATGAACGTACCCACTGCGGAACCATTGACCTGGAGTATTCTCCCGAAAGCTTTACGGGAACGGAGCTGGAGTTTGCCGCCAAAATCTGCAACGCCGTCACGGCACGCTGGGGCATTGGCGCTGAACGTCCCGTTGTCATCAATTTGCCCGCAACGGTTGAGATGTCCACCCCCAATGTCTATGCCGATCAGATTGAGTGGATGAGCCGCCATTTGGACAACCGTGACCATGTGCTGATCTCAACGCACACCCACAACGACCGCGGTACCTCCGTTGCCGCTACGGAGTTGGCACTGCTTGCCGGTGCGGACAGAGTTGAAGGGACACTCTTGAGTAACGGCGAGCGTACCGGAAACGTCGATATTATCACCTTGGCACTCAATCTCTACACGCAAGGGGTTGATCCAAAACTCGATTTTAGCGATGTCAATACCGTTTTGGATGTTGTAGAACGCTGCACCAATATTCAAACCCATGTGCGTCACCCCTATGTCGGCGAGTTGGTCTATACCGCTTTTTCCGGTTCACATCAAGACGCCATCAACAAAGGCTTGGCATACCAACGCGCTAAAAAAAGTGACTTTTGGGAGGTACCGTACCTGCCCATTGACCCCGAAGATGTGGGGCGCACCTATGAGAGTATTATTCGCATCAATTCGCAATCGGGCAAGGGCGGGGTTGCCTACATTCTTGAAGAGAAATTCGGCTACCACATTCCTAAAAAGATGCAGCCCGAACTCGGACGCTTGGTACAGCAGGTTACGGACAGCGAAGGTCGTGAACTCACCCCCGATGAGATAGAGACGATTTTTACAGAGAACTATTGTGACGTCACAGGTCACTTGAAGCTGCTCGATTTTGCCGTCCACTCCAAAGCCGGTAAAGACAACGCCGTATCGTGTACACTGAACTATATGCTGGAGGGGCGGTCGTATTGCAGTGAAGGGGTGGGCAACGGACCTATTGATGCGTGTAAACATGCGCTCATGAAACACTACCCCAATACCTTTACTATTGCATCGTACTCCGAACACTCCCGCGGTGAAAAATCTTGTGCTCAAGCCGTTGCGTATATGCATATTGAAACCGTTGATCTGGAGAGTTTTTTCGGTGTCGGTGCCGATACCGATATTGCCTACGCCTCCATAAAAGCACTTTTCAGCGCTTTAAACCGCGCCTTTGGCTAGCTACTTTTTGATCTCTTTTTCGTAGAGGTCAAAAACGCTGACTCCATCAGGCAGGCTCACTTTGGCATCGCGAAACGAACGCACATGCGCCATGATATAGTCAAACTTTTTACGCAGTGCAGCGGCCGTAAGAACATTGGGACGGTACCAGTCTCCCTTGGCTGAAAAGAGCCACGCTATAGCACGTCTAATATCTTCACTGCTGTAGCCGTCAAGCTCCATAATACGCTTGATCTCCTGAGCCCAGCTCCAGTCTGTCGGCTCTTCAAACTGCGGGTCTATTTTTTGCAAATTCCCAATAAAGAGCTGAGTCAGCTGAAACTGTTCGGGCGTGGGTTTAAACGTCTCGTCGTAGACCGCAACGCTGCGTCCGCTGAAGAGCCGTTTCTGCTCACGAATCGCCCAGCGCTGAAACGCTGCTTTCCAGTCATGGCTTTTAGTATTATGAGAGCGCTGATAGAGCTCAAAATCGACAAAGACATCTTCGGGCAGCTGCATCTTGTGCAGCAGTCCCAAAGCATACCCCTGAAGCTCCTTGTAACGTTCATTGGGCATATTGAGAAAATACCACTCCTGCATGCTGCTCTCGCTGCGAAGCGGAATATTTACATGTACTTTGGCGGTTGAATGCTCCAAGAGCTTTGATGCCATACCGTAGAGCAGCAGTCGTACCCCCTCTTCCGTCACACTGACCCGCTCTAAAATGCCTTTGTCGCACAACTCGTCCAATATAACAATTACCTGCGGCACCTCCATCTCCAAGCATGCGGCAAGAGTATCGGCACCCACTCCCTTGGTACGTCTTCCCCAGTGAAACGTGTGGCGTATTACCAGAGGAATAAGTGCCCGCTCATAGACGCTAAGCCCGTTATAATCAATAAGAAACTCGGGAATCTGTACCATTTACTCTCTCCGACCCTCAAGCATGCCGCCATGGCGTGTTGCGCTTAACTGTTCTGTATTGCTGTAGTGATGATGACGCAACAGTGCATTTTTATACTCAAGCTCCACACGACTGCAAAAGAGTGTTTTATCGTAAGCGACATGGTTGAAAATCCACTCTTTTCCTATTGTTTTTACCACCTCAATGTCAAGATGATCTAAAAGCAGTTCATCGGTCTGTCCATTTTTCATCCGTGCAAAATGCACACGCATAAATCGCTGCAACGGTGTCTGTTCCTGTGCTTCTTCAAGCACCATCATCTTACGGAGTTCGTACATGATATCATACAGCGTGCGTACCCGGCGGGCAACATCTGAAAAAAGCATCTCGCGCTCTTGTACTTCGAAACTCCGCACCACCAAAGCAATCTTCTCAAAAGCCCCTTTATAGGCATAATCATTACACGAAAGACGCCTGAAAAACTCCCGATACTGTGCACTCTGTATCCGGTCTGTCAGGTCGGCAATATGTGCCCGCAGATTAATATCCTCTTCAATTTTGAAGTAGTTCATTAACGAACTGACAAACTGATCTTTGATGTTGCTGTTAAGTTGATCCATAACGGAGATTATGGCATAGCTTGTATTGCAAAATGCTTATTGATTCGTAAAATATCTTCTTAATTTATCTTGTTATTAACAACAATAAGGTATGATATGCAAATGTAACTGATTCAAACTAATCAGTTAGGAACTGTTAAAAAAAGGAATTTTTATGGCAAAAAAAGAGTTATTGAGCTTGGCTGCGGCATCCCTTCTTGCAGCAACGTTGGTAGGATGCGGCAGCAGTTGTCGTCCGGGAACGGATTGCACCGAGCCTTCTGAGAGCAACGGTACCGTAGATACCAACGCGACTGCGGGAAGTATTGACATCACCGCAACCGCGCCGGCGTACGTGCTTCAGGCAAACCTTCTAAAAGGCAGTGACGCCTACAGCACCTCAGACGGCGGTGTCTACACGTGGAAGAGTACGACACTTGCAGAATTCAACAGTACGCTGGGTGCCGTAGATACCAACGAAAACGGCACAGCCGATGCACAAGATCCCATTGCTCCGAACATGAAAGCTGCGGCAGGGTATAAAAACATTAAT
>JAJRVF010000085.1 GCA_024277395.1 Campylobacterales bacterium | reverse complement strand
TCGGACTCCAACAGATAAATAATGAGCATCAGCAGTGAACTCGGCGGTTCAATTTTATCTTTTCCAAAGAGTTCGGGTTTACAGAAAAAATACCCCTGAAACATATCAGAACCCATCTTTTTAGCCTCATTGAATTCCGTATCGCTCTCAATTTTTTCAGCAATCAAGGTAATGTCAGTATCGTGTACAATGGTCAGCCGCTCTTTAAATTCTATAATATCACGGCTGTATATTTTAACATAGTTGACGCGCTGCATCAGCTCTTTAAACAGATGAATATTGATGGCATCACGATCATAATGATTCAGAGCAAAAATGTACCCCTTTTTTTTGAGTTTATCAATGCGTTGCAACAGTTCATCGTCAATTTCGGTCGTCTCAAGAATCTCCAAAATAAAATGTGACGGAGCAATAGAGTTGATGATATTGCTCATTAATATCTCTTTGTCTACCTTAATATAGGCATACTTGCCATCAACCAATGAGTAGAGCCCGATGTAGTTTAATGTATTGACCAACATACGTGCCGTTGCATACATATTATCTTCAACCGTTGTACGACTGCTGTCGGTGCGACGGTAGAGAAGCTCATACGCAAACACTTCACCTTCAGCCTTTACAATGGGCTGTTTTGCAATGTAAATAGATGATTCCATGGATCCCCCCAACAAAAACACTAAACCATTATAGCTAATTTTTCACAAAATTGCATTGTAATACAGTGTAAGGAGCCGTGTTGTCGTATTAAAACGGAACAATCCACGCCAATGACCGCTCTCTCAGGGAATGTTTTTCTGAAAATCTCTAAAACGATGCCGTCATTACCGTCATGATATGTCGGTACAATAACAGCATCATTCACCAAAAGAAAATTGGCATAACTGCTCGGTAAGCGCTCCCCGTTATAATGGATCGGTTCGGTCATCGGTAGTGCAATCAGCCGGTAGGGCTTGCCCGATTTACATGTAAACTGCTGTAGCTCTTTTTTCATCGCCTGCAATGCAGGATAGTGTTCATCATTTTTATCTTCACATGCAAGGTACATAATGCTCTCTTCATCGACAAAGCGTGCTAAAGTATCAATGTGCGCATCGGTGTCATCACCGCTTAAACACCCCTCACTCAACCATAAAATACGCTCAACACCCAACTCTTTGCAAAGCAATGCTTCTATCTGTGTTTGTGTGTACTGCGGATTGCGATTGGCATTTAAAAGGCACCGGGCCGTCGTCAGCAATGTACCGTTTCCGTCACTCTCAATGGCTCCTCCTTCAAGCACAAAATCTATGGAGCGGATCTTGGCATTGTAATGTGATGCCAACGATGCCGTCATTGCATTGTCACGTGCAGCAGAAAACTTATTTCCCCACCCATTGAACGTAAAGTCCAACAGCACCGCCTCGCCCTCTTCCTCAACACTGATAGCGCTACAGTCACGCGCCCACGTATCGTCAGTGGTATACGGCAAGAATATAATATTGTGCGTATCGCTAAAATAGCGTTGTACGCGCACCGTATCATCGCAAACAAGAATGCATGGCTGAAACTGCCGAATTGTCTCTACGATCGTAACATATGCAGCAGATGCCTCTTCCAAATAGGGGCTCCAGTCACTCTGCTTATGCGGGAAAATCATCTGAATATAACTCTGTTTCTCAAACTCTGCGGGTAGACGTCTCATCGTCAGTTTCACCTTTTGCTATAATTCGACTATGGCACACATTATACTCAAGCGTTCATCATTTTTTCATAATCTCGACACTATTGCAGCTATCTGCGGTTCAAAAGAGAAGATTGCGCTCGTACTTAAGGACAATGCTTACGGACACGGTCTCGTTGAGATGGCCACACTTGCCTCAGAGTACGGTATTACCAAAGCTGTCGTACGCAGTGTTGCTGAAGCAGAGATGATTGAGCACTGTTTTCGCTATATTCTTATCTTAGCCGATACTGCCCCATCGACCAATACGAAATTTCATTACGCCATCAACTGCCTTGACGATATTGCCGCTTTACATGTAAACTGCAACGTTGAGCTCAAGGTCGATACGGGAATGCATCGCAACGGTATTGCACCTGAGGAACTCGAAACGGCCTTTAAGTCTATTGCCGCACGTCAACTCCGGCTCACGGGGCTCTTTTCCCACCATCGAAGTGCCGATTGCCTCAGTTCGGAGTGGTTTTGGCAGCGACGCCGTTTTGAAAAAATCAAAATACGGACAGCCAATCTGCAAAGGCGCTATGGATTGAAACCGCTTGCCTTTCATCTTAGCAACTCGGCCGCACTCTTTCGCGAAGGAGGCTGCAGTGATGCAATGGTGCGTGTCGGTATTGCCGCTTACGGGGTTTTAGAACTCGAAAAGAGCCTGTCTATGCCAACACTTCAACCCGTGCTCACTCTCTATGCTCACAAAATCGCTTCACGAACGCTGCATCCTCATGAACGGGTCGGCTACAACGGAACCTATACCGCAGCTGTATCACAAAACATTGCAACATACGACATCGGTTATGCCGACGGTTTTATGCGCAGCTATGCATCACAGTTTCAAACACCTGAAGGCCATACCGTTTTAGGGCGTATCTCCATGGACAACAGCACATTTTCAACTGCACAGAACAAACTGCTCGTCTTTGACGATGCCCGAGTTGCTGCCGCCGCCGGAAAGACCATTGCCTACGAAGTGCTCACCGCACTCAAACCCCATCTGCCTCGCAAGGTTGTTTAGGAGCTGACATGTATCACGGCTTCTGCGAACAGTACACCGTCAACTCCTTTGTATGCCATCGACTCAATATCGTTCTCCTCATCGATCTTTGCAATAATCTTGGCATCAAACAGATAACTCTCGGCGATCTGCTGCGCCTCTTTTGCCAGCGATGCCAAAACAACAATATAATCCGCACCGAAATTTTCAGCATAGATGAGTTCGGTAATATTGGCGACCTCAACGCCGAAACGCAAGGCATTGCGCTGCATATGTTGCAATATATCGAGATTATTCTCATCAAACATGACATACAACAACGCATTGGCGGGTGTATGGCTAATGGAAGTAATATCATCAATATGATAAAAACGCTCTGATGCAATAAAACGGTGACCAAACAGAAGCATTACGATCCGTCCATGCACTCTTTGGAGCAATAATACCGCCGCTCTTTAATAAAGGCATCGCCCACACTGCAATACGTACCGCACACCACACACGCTACCATCTCATCACTCTGCTCTTTTGCCGCATTTTCTGCTGATGTTTTCAGCGGTTTTTTCTTAATAAAAAAGTAATAGACTCCGGCGATGACGGCAATGACCACTAACCATTTCAACATATTCTTCTCCTTACATTTGTATTAACAAGTAATGTCGCTTTTGTATCTGAATAATCTTATAGTTCAGACTTTCATCAATTTCATCAAATACCTGCTCTCCTTTATACAGAAGTATCAACGTCCCCTCTTTGATGTGCGCACGGCTCAATGCCAACAGTACCTTGGTGTCGGTCACTGCGCGAGAGGTAATCAAATCGAACCGTTCCGTATTGTCAAATGCCTCGACGCGACACTGTTTCACCGTAACATTGCCAAGTTTCAAATCTGCCTTGACAAACTGCAAAAAGCTTGCGCGCTTACGTAAAGGCTCCACCAGCGTCACATGGGTTTGCGGCAGTGCCATAGCCAAAATCAATCCGGGAAACCCTGCTCCCGTGCCTATATCCATCAATGAGCCGATTCCAGGCAGAAAACCGACCGGAAACACAGCATCATATATAAAAGCATCTACCGTAGCCTCGTCTCGGGCACCGGTAAGATTATGCACCTTATTCCAGCGTAACAGATGCATTTTATACCGTTGTATATACTCGTAAAACACCTCTTCGAGCATTATGCCGTCTTGCTCTAATAGTCTTTGAAGCTGCATGATGTCCTAACGTTTTTTAAAATTATACCCAAGAAGCCGTAGCCATATGATACTGTTTTACCTATTTTCACAAAAAATATTGAAATTATTCAAATTTAAATGCTTTTATGTCGATATGCTAATGATATATTGTGTAAAATAAGTGAGAATATAACTATTAGGAGTATCCATGGCAGGAACAAAGCTCAACAAGAACAATCGCCCCGCTGCTAGCATTACCAATCATGAAAAGAGATTGAAAGATGGTGACTTTATTGTCTCTAAGACCGATACCAAAGGCACAATCATCTATTGTAACCAGATTTTTACCGAGCTCGCCGGTTACAGTGCTTCTGATATTATCGGATCCAATCATAACCTTATTCGCCATCCCGACATGCCGCGTCTGGCCTATAAAATTGCGTGGGATCTCATCAAAGCTAAAAAAGAGTTTTTCGGTTTCGTAAAGAATCTGTGTGCCGACGGCGGTTATTACTGGGTTTTTGCCTACATCACTGCAGACCTTGATAGCAACGGGAATATTGTCGGCTACACTTCCGTACGGCGCAAGCCTCCCCAGTCTGCCATCAATACCATTGTTCCGATTTACCAAAAACTTTTGGAGGCAGAGAACCGCGGCGGCTTGGATGCTTCACAAAAACTTCTGAATGAGTTGCTTACGGAGCAGGGTGTCAGCTATGACGAATTCATTATCACATTACAAAAAGATATTAAGGTATAGGAGCTCTTATGACACAACTTAAAAATCCGACAACACTGATACTACTTCTTTTAGCTCTGGGCACTACGATTTATCTGGCTCTCTTGGGGGCATTCATTGCTGCGGGACTGGTTGCCATCGGCACCATCATTGCTGTGGTACTCTCACTGATGTCCGCCGGCGGCACCGCTGCTGGAGGCGCTCGGTATGAAGAACAGATTCTCGATCAGATCTTGAATGTGGTTGAGCGTTCCAAAAACGGGGATCTTGTCAACCGTATTATTCTTGGTAACAACAATACCAAACTCGAACGTACCGCATGGGCCATCAATGATCTGCTCGATCAAATAGAGATTACCCTCCGAGAAGCCCGTTATACCATTGATGCCGTCAGTCACGGTCAAATGTACCGCAGCATGTTTCCCGAAGGGCTTCAAGGCAACTTCAGCCTTACCGCTTCAACACTCGGTCGTGCCATTAACTCCATGAAAGTCAATGCCCGCTATCAGCTAATGGGGGTACTCTCTACGGAGTTTGCCAAACTCAACAACGGTATTGGCGGCTCGTTGGACATTATTAAAAATGATATTCTCAAAACCGAACATGCATTTCAAGAGGTTACCGTAAAAACATCAACATCGGCAAGCTCGGCAGAAGAGACTTACAGTGCGGTAGAGCGCACCTCTGCAGAGATCACCAATTTAAGTGAACTCATTGTCGAGACAGTTCACGCCATCGAACAGATGAATGACAACGTGGGTGATATTACCTCTATTGTCAATCTCATTAAAGATATTGCCGACCAGACCAATTTGCTTGCCCTTAATGCCGCTATTGAAGCCGCACGTGCCGGCGAACACGGACGCGGGTTTGCCGTGGTGGCCGATGAGGTACGAAAGCTGGCAGAGCGCACTCAAAAAGCGACCGGTGAAATTACCATTACCATTCAAAACCTTCAGCAGCAGTCCAGCGGCATGCAGGAAAATGCCGATACCATGAACAGTATTGCCGTCAATGCCAACGAGACCATGGAGCAGTTCATTGGCATTATGAATACTTTTAGTGTTGACCTTGGCGATACCCGAAATCTCTCTAACAAAAGCAGTTTTACGCTCTTGCTCAGTACCTATAAAATTCACCATATTCTCTACAAGTCCAAAGCCTACTCTGCCGTCGTCAACGGCATTACCTCTGAAGAGCTTTTTAGCGATTCGACCACATGCGGTTTTGGAAAATGGTACCACTCTACGGGCGTCAAGTTTTTTGGCAACAACAGTACGTTTAAACAAATTGGCGTTCACCATAAAGCCATTCATGATGAAGTAGGTGCCAATCTGGAGTGCATTCGTACCCATGGCTGCGCCTCCAAAGGTGATGGCAAAGAGACCATTATTGAGCGCTTCAGACGCGCCGAAGAGCATAGCTCCAAACTCTTTGATCTCATGGATCAGCTTGTTGAAGAGGTGGGCGATCAAATCGATATGAAAGAGCTAACCGCTTCGTAAGCGGAATATTGAGATCATGAGCGCATTTTACAACCTTTTAAACCGTCACTGGCTCTGGAAAGAGGTGCGCTCAAAACTTCATCTGAGCAACCCTGCTTATACCTACTGGAAGCATACTCACCATCTGAAGCTTAACCGCTACGTCTTTATTGAAAAAGCAACCCTGCCGGAAAAATATTTACATGTAGAATCGCTTTTAACCGATCTCTCCGGCCACCTGCCAACACAGTATGCATCTCTGCACTTGGGTGCGGATGCCCATATTTTTAACACCAAACAGATGCGGCTTTACCGTAAGTTTGAGTATCAGTTTGTCGATAATATCAAATTTGTCAATATTAAAAAATTCTTTACGGAACACGGAATCCATGTTAAAAAAAACAGCCTTGTTCAGCTTGCCAAACTGAACGATCTCGAGATTACGGCAGAGTCACGTTTTTACCGTATTGACGATAACTACGGTGTCGTCGTCTACGACTAATCGAGCAGATGTCCCATCTCGGTCTTTTTTACATGTAAATACTCTCTGTTGTGCTCATTGGCATCCATGATAATTGGAATGCGTTCGACAATTTCAATATTTTCAAGCGAGCGGATCTTTTCAGGGTTATTGGTAAGTAGTTTGATATTTTTGATGTTAAAATGACGCAGAATTGTTGCGACTATCTCATAGGTACGTTCATCGGTACCAAACCCAAGCTGATGATTCGCTTCGATAGTGTTAAGCCCTTTGTCCTGCAGGGCATACGCATTAATCTTGTTGAGCAGTCCGATATTGCGTCCTTCTTGGCGCAAATAGATAATCATCCCCCCTTCACGCTCAATCAGCTCCATGGCATATTCGAGTTGGTCACGGCAGTCGCATTTTAAACTACCGATAGCATCACCGGTCAAACATTCCGAATGGACACGAACAACGGGGGCATCACTCAAAGGGTTTTTGTAAATCACAAGATGCTCTTTAATCCCTTCTTGAAAAGCTTTCACTTCAAAGTTCCCAAAGCGTGAAGGCAACAGAGCACTATTGGATATTTTTATATTCATTCATCTGACTTTTAGTATTTCGTTGGTTGTTAGTTGATATAATCATATCATTATAACGAAATAAAGGTAATATATTTATGTTTCAACGATATCGACGCACACGCCTCAATACACACCTACGCTCTCTTGTACGTGAAACAGATGTCAGTGTCAATGACTTCATCTACCCGCTTTTTATTCGCAGCGGCGAAGGAATTAAAACCGAAGTGGCTTCCATGCCCGGAGTCTATCAGATGAGTATCGATAAGATGATTGAAGAGTGTGCG
>JAJRVF010000084.1 GCA_024277395.1 Campylobacterales bacterium | reverse complement strand
TTGATCCGCCGACGGTACCGATATTCTGACATGCCAACTCTCCTGTCATTGCCTCAAAGGCCGCTGCATGTTCGGGAGCGACCTCAACAATAGCACGTGACATGCTCTCAGAAAACAGCGCGCGCGCATCATCAAGCCTGATATCTACCCGACACCCGAGCGAGGCGGTGGCCGCCATTTTGGCCAGGGCAATGGCAATACCTCCGGAGCTGCAATCTTTTGCCGCACAAAGCAGCCCTTTTCTATTGCCCTCAATCACCAGATTCCACAGTGCCAACTCCTTGTCATAATCAATCTGAGGCAATGTTCCTGCTACCGTATCATAAAGCTCCTTCATGTAGAGCGAACCGCCAAATTCACTGCGTGTCTCTCCGACAAGATAGAGCCGGTTTCCTTCACGCTGAAAAGAGGACATCAATACCTTGTTCTGATCATCATTCACTCCCACCGTGGCAATGGAAGGGGTCGGAAATACTGACACACCGTTAGTCTCATTGTAGAGCGATACATTGCCGCCGATCACCGGTGTATTCAGTGCAGCACACGCCTCTTTAATGCCCAGACATCCCTGTGCAAACTGCCACATCACCTCAGGGTTTTCGGGGTTGCCGTAGTTCAGGCAATCGGTAATTGCCAACGGACGCGCTCCGCTCATTGCTACGTTACGGCCGCTCTCCATAACGGCTGCCGCCGCGCCGCCTTTCGGATCAATATAGCAAAAACGGACATTGCAGTCACTGCTCATTGCCAACGCTTTGCCATTCTCTTTGACACGAATGACCGAAGCGTCAAGCTCGCCTCCTCTTTTGACGGTATTGGTCTGCACCATGGAGTCGTACTGCTTATAGACCCATGCCTTGTCCACCACCTCCATAGAGACAAGCAGTGTTTCAAACGCCTCTTGGTTGCCCACGGCCTGAAAATCATCAACGCTGACGTCCGCAATGCTCTGCAAGTAGACCGGACGCA
The DNA here is from genome assembly GCA_024277395.1 of Campylobacterales bacterium. GTDB lineage: Bacteria > Campylobacterota > Campylobacteria > Campylobacterales > Sulfurimonadaceae > QNZR01. The sequence continues at coordinate 2,399 of JAJRVF010000084.1, read as the reverse complement.
CCGTTGGACGGTCTAAAACAGGTGCCTCTTCACTGACCGGATCTACCGGAATATCGGCACATTTCTCGCCGTGCCAGAACAGCTCCATGTGCCCCGTATCGGTCACTTCACCGACAACCGCAGCATCAAGCTCCCATTTGTTGAAAATATCAATGATGGCCTGCTCGCTCCCTTTTTTAGCACAGATCAGCATGCGCTCCTGGGATTCGGATAGCATAAATTCATACGGTGTCATCCCCGCTTCCCGGGCGGGAACTTTATCTAAATGCATGATCATTCCGCTGCCTGAGCGTCCCGCCATCTCAAAAGAGCTTGAGGTGAGTCCTGCCGCACCCATATCTTGAATACCGACAACGTAATCGGTCTTAAAGAGCTCCAGGCACGCCTCTAAAAGCAGTTTTTCCGTAAACGGGTCACCCACTTGTACCGTCGGTCGCAGCGACTTGGATTCCTCGGTGAACGAGTCCGAGCTCATTACCGCTCCGCCAAGGCCGTCACGTCCGGTTTTAGAGCCGACATAAATAACCGGATTGCCGACCCCTTCAGCCTTGCCGTAGAATATCTCATCACTTTTGGCAATACCGAGGTTGAAAGCGTTGACTAAAATATTGCCGTTGTAACACGCATCAAAACTCATCTCGCCGCCAATGGTCGGTACACCCATGCAGTTGCCGTAACCGCCGATCCCCTCAACCACACCGCGTACCAGATAGCGCTGGTGTGCACTTACCTCATCATTCTCAAGCACATTTCCAAAACGCAAGGCATTCAAACTTGCCACCGGACGCGCGCCCATGGTAAAAATATCGCGCATAATACCGCCAACACCGGTTGCCGCGCCCTGATAGGGTTCAATAAAACTCGGATGGTTATGGCTCTCCATTTTAAATACGGCAGCATAGCCGTCACCAATATCAATAACTCCGGCATTTTCACCCGGCCCCTGAATGACCCACGGCGCCGTAGTCGGAAAACCGCTCAGATGCTTTTTGGATGATTTGTAGCTGCAATGCTCACTCCACATGGCGGAGAAAATACCGATCTCTACGAGATTTGGCTCCCGATCCAAAATTTTTTTAATATGATCATAGTCCTCATGTGACAGCTTATGCTGCGACAGTATCGCGTCAATGTTCTCTAACGGCGTGCTCAATGGAGCTCCTTGAATTTACATGTAACTTATGGAAAAATTTAAACAGAGATTATAGCCAAAAGCGGATTACGCTAAACTAAACTTTTTAAAATCTTATGGTAGAATAATTCTATATATGATTATCCCCAACACAAAGGAAATACTCATGCTGACATTTTGTTTTAAGCTGTTGTTTTTACTAGGCATCGCCTTGAGTGCATCGCATGCCAATACTGCCGTAGAGCAGGCGCTGTTACAGAAAAACACCTACACCATCTCGGGAAGCTTCTCTCCCTACGACTTTGAGCCCAAAGGAGACAATGACCCGTTTGACTGGGCCTATACCATGCGCACTTCAGGCACGGTTTACCAACTGCGAGGTGTGGATCCGACTCCTCAAAGTGTCTTTGGATGGAAAAAGCTTGCAACGCAGTCTTCAGCACTGCGACCGGAAACACCCATGTGGTATATGTTTCAGCTCGACGGTGATGTCGACGGTGACGGCAGCAACAGATTTGACTGGGTTCTCGTTTTGGCTACAGGAGGCAATAAAGCGGTTTACAAGCTTGAAGGGGTCAAGGAGAACGGCACATTTAAATACTCCGATAAACTCAATATTGACTATAAAATTACCGGAAATACCATTACTACCGCCGCAGCGGGAACGTTTGACGCCCCCGCCAATGTCCCTGAAAACAACGAAAGCACCAATACTGCCTGCGTTCCCCTGCCTCAAGAAAACGTAGGACAAAAAACAGTGCTGCGTGTCACCAAATATTACGATACTTCCAGCCGCTATACCGACATTGTCCATACCGTTGTTTCGCGTACTGCCACCTCAATGGTCACCACCACCGAGCATCAATCCAGCGGCATTACCAAAACCGAAACCCTCACCACTGCCTTTAGCATCAACGGCAACTACCAAGATACAAGCAGTATCCTCTCAGAACGCACCGGATTAAGCCCAAAAACCACTACCTATTCGCCCTACTGGAGAGAACCGTTTCACGAAGTATGCGAAAACCAGACATGGAGCTTTAACGTTAACACTACCATTGGATCCGATACAACGTCTGAAAATGTTACCTACCGCATTGTTGCCCTGAACGAATCAAAAACCGTTGCCGGAGGAACGTTTAATACTATTCATATTGAAATAGTAACCGGCAACGATACCAAGAATCAATGGATTGACATTGCCAGTGGAGCTCTTATCTCTGAAGAGACCCGAAATTCTGACGGCAGCTTACAAAACAGCACTGAA
>JAJRVF010000083.1 GCA_024277395.1 Campylobacterales bacterium | reverse complement strand
TTTAGTATTAGATAATATTAGCTTTAGAATTTTACATGTAAATGAGCGAACCGATTTGCAGTTTTTAGAGTGTTTTAATACTTGCGGATATTATAAATGTGATGCAAATGGAAAACGAGTTACAATATCAAAACGCAGCAAACAGTTTGAGACACTGTTACAGCGTATTCGTTCCGGTCAATAATTTCAAAGGAGTAGTGATGCCGACAATAGTAGTGCCCATAGCAACGGGATTTGAAGAGATAGAAGCCGTAAGTATTATAGATGTCGTGAGACGCTCAGGTATTGAGGTGATTGTTGCCCATGTTGAAGCCGAAGCAACGGTGCGAGGAGCAAACGGTATTCACATTGTATGTGATCGACCGCTTGAGGGAATCAGCAGCAATGATATTGATATGATTGTGCTTCCGGGCGGTTGGGGCGGTACCGACGTGCTAGCCGTTAATGAGACGGTTCAGCGCCTTCTAAAAGAGATGGATGCTCAAAAAAAGTATATTAGTGCTATTTGTGCGGCGCCGTATGCGCTCAATACTGCGGGAGTATTGCGGGACAATTTTACCTGCTATCCTTCTGTGGAGGAGAAAATATCCGGTAAGAACTATTTAGGCGACACCCAGCAGGTAGTCTATGATGCTCACGTGATGACATCACGAGGTCCCGGAACTGCCATCTGTTTTGGTCTACACATTGTGAAGCGTCTGCTTGGAGACGAGAGTTTTCATACACTCAAAGAGGGTATTTTAGCAGACTATTGTGAGTAAAAACAAGGGTGCTCAACCCTTTTTTTTACGCGAACGTTTCTCTTTTTTTTCATTATGAACCGATTTAACCCAGAGATAATTGATGAGAAAGTAGAGAAATGTAGAGAGCAGTATGGCATAGAAAAAGGTACCGACATACAGGGGAATGATAATGTTGCCCATATTTTGCTGAAACCACTCCAGAGACATTTCGACATTTAAGGAGTTGTTTCGCATGAGCAGCATATTGCCTGTAATGTATTCAATATAGTACATAAATGGCATGGTCAGCGGGTTGGAGAGCCACACCATAAATAGACCAATAGGTGCATTAAAGCGAAAAATGGGCAGTAAAAAGACAATAAGCAGCATCTGCATGGGCATGGGAATAACTGCTACAAAAGCACCGATAGCTACGGCTTTGGAGACCGTTTTTCGATTAATAGAGAGAAACTCTTTGGGAATATGGTATTTCTCTATTAAGGCATCGAGTCTACTCGATTTACTGGTTTTCTTAAAGACTTTACGAACCATGTTGCTGTTGTACCATATTTCTAAAAATGTACTGCTCTGAAACTTGCAATAATGTTAGTATCGTCAAAAAGCTCTAATATGTTATCTCTGATTTTATAGTGACGTGCTTCTTGCAGTACGTTTTTAAAGGCCTTTTCGGTTTCCATGGTCTCATTGCACTGCATTGGGGTAGCACTGATTTCTGTAAAACGAATGCGATCACCTTGAATCTCGTACGTTCCAACAAAACGGTTACAGCCGGTAAATCCGATGATTTTGTTCCCTTTCTTCAAAATAAAATTGGGATCTTTGAGTTTTTCGGATGAAGCAATAGCTACGCCATCAATGTGAAGTAGTTTCCAGTGGATATTGGCAAGCGGAGCTTTTTCCTTGTGTTGAGCTGCCCGTTTCAGCAGAATTGTAAGAGGGGTATGAAAAGGATCAATGTGATTGACACTACGGAAGAGTGCATTGCCTTTATGTGTGATGACAACGTTAAGGGTATAACGGCGAGGCTTCTCTATCAGGTCAGGATTATAGGTTAGACTAAATGTGATAGGGGGTGCTTTGGGAGCTTGAAACGTTGTAGTGGCAATGACGGTCGCAGGTGTATCGGTATAGGGCAGATCTTCTAAAGTAACGGTGACAGATGAGCCTGAAGGCAACAACATGCGTTCTCTGTAGAGCAGTGTTCCTTCAATGGTGTTGGATGCATAATGAATGGCAGCTCCCTTCTCATCGGCATTGAGGGTGCTGTAACATAAAAAATGGTAAAAAGTGAGACAATAAGCACATTCATTACAATACTCCTGCTTTAATTCGTCTAATTATATCTTAAAATAGTGTATGAAACGGTGTATGAATTGAAGTCACCACTCCATTTAACTCGAATAACCGGAACTCCATAATAGACAAGTATGGCTAAAAGATCATTGTTGCATCCAAGAGAGGTGTTGCAAGAAAGGTAAGGTCTGCTTGCATTTACATGTAATAGTGAAAGCCCCAAACACCACTAAAAAGGGGGGAATAGCAATGCCTGGGGCGTAAAGTCATTTTCTAAAGAAGAGGCTACTTGGTATACAGATCATTGGTCGGATGATTCGGTTTACTTGTTTGTGCCTGATCTTTGTCTCTGTCGTCATAATGAACAACATCAGCTTGTGCTAAAGCTGCCAATGCTGTAAGAACTAGAATCGTTTTTGTCATGTGTGTGTTTCCTTTTTTTGTTTGGTATGTGACATTGTAGCTAATAAAAGACAATATTTGTCTTGATTTAAATCAAGAAAGAGACAATTTCTATCCTATTTTAAAACCAACCTGCCGTTTTTCGGCAACTTCAGCTACTTTTTTAGGAAATATTTTTATACTACATAAGAATTTAACGTCCAATGGATTGGCATGGAATAGCAGAGTATTAAAAAAATTACATTAACACGGCTCTTGCAGGTTTTTCTTGTTGCAATGCTTGTTATTATTGCGATTGTCGCGCTCAGTTACCGCAGTTTTTCACAACTTGTCATTGAAAACAAAGCCCTTTCCATTGCTGAAATTGTCAAAGCCGGCTTAACGTCGCATATGAAAGCTGAAGTTATGGACAAGCGCGACTACTTCTTAAATGAGATTGCCTCCATTAACGATATATCTTCCATTAAAATTATACGTGCCGATACTATCAACAGACAATTTGGCGATTCAAGCCGTTTTGAAAAAGAGCTCAATGATGATTTGCGTGCAATCCTGGCAAGTAAAGAGGTGCATTTTGAATGGAAAGAGGCTGACGAGAAAGTAGAGGTGATTGTGCCTTACATTGCCAGCTCCGAAGGAACGCTAAACTGTCTTCAATGCCATAAGGTCAATGAGGGCGATGTATTGG
>JAJRVF010000082.1 GCA_024277395.1 Campylobacterales bacterium | reverse complement strand
GTACTGCTTCAAGGTGACGCTGAACTCGAGTGTTTCCGTCGTCGCATTACGCTTCACAGCGGTGACTATCTTTTTATACCTGCTCACGAGGAACACCGTGTTCTTAGAACCTCAGAAAAAGCGCTTTGGCTTGCCGTGCATATTACCTCACTAAACGATCGCCCCGTTTGATTGTACCAACGGTACCTTGAGCCGTTTGCAGTTGAAACGGCAATGTAACAGGACGCTGCTTGTATTTCGGATCAACCTTGCTGACGCTAAAATGCAAATGCGGGCCGCTTGAGTAGCCGGTATTGCCACTGTATCCAATGAGTTCACCCGCTTTGACCCGATCTCCTACCGAAACGCTTACACCCCCTTTTTTAAGATGGTAATATTTGCCAAGTGTGCCGTCACTGTGCTCAATCACAATATAGTTGGCATATTTCCCATAACCCCGTTTGAGTGCTCCTTTGCTACCCGAGGCTCTGGTTGCCACCACAACACCCCCGCGTGCCGCAAAAACAGGAGTACCCACAGGTACGGCAAAATCTACAGCATAGCGTGAGTAACCGTTATGGCTGGTTGCGCCGTTGAAACCTTGCGATACCCGTACTTTTTTTCCTTTTTCAAATGGAAGAAGATAGTGATAATGTGCATCATGTCGTGCTGAAGCCAAACCCATCACCCACCCGTAATGGGACTGAAAATGTACCGGCTTTGCCGCATTAATGCGCTCAAGCTGCAATATCCGCTTTTTGGTATGTGCCTGAAGCTCTACGTAAAGCGGCAGCCGACGGTTTGTTTTCAGGTTTTTTAACTGCGCTAGCTTTAATGTCATGGTTACGGCAAAAGCATTACGATTGTGAGCATAAAACTCAATCTTGTTCCCAATATTTTTTGTCGACACCAGTACACTGTTTCGTCGGTTTCGCACTCCCGAGTAGCGAATCTTTTTAGCCTGGGATGCAGTAAGCACCCGAAGGTGCTCCTCATAGGCCTGCTGCTCTTCTATAGCAACTTTACGGCTGTAAACATCAAGACGCTCTTCTTGCAACAATACCTCGACCGCAGCTATAGGATGTTTGGGTCGGATCTGCTTGTAAAAACGCAATACTTCATCTCGCAAACGTTCATTGTGCAGCGGTGGCATCGGATAGTTCAGCAGCAACGTAAAAAGTTCCATATTGTGCTCCAGCATCGCCTCACGAAGTGTACCGACATAGAGCTTTTCCAAGGCCTCTTGATGTTGCTGCAACGCTCGCAGTTTTTGCAAATATTCCGCTTTTTGTTCCGGCGTATCTTCAGCATTGTCAATAGCACTGTCGAGCGCAAATCCCAATGCAAAACAGGACTCAACCTCATCTTCATACGCCTCAAAAAATGAATGATACGGCTGAAAGTATCTGCTCTGTTTATATGCATTAATAGTCTGAAGATCATTCTCAAAACTTTTTGACAGCGAAGCAAAGGCCTTGGGATGCGCTGCATACAGCGCCATACTGCATAAAAAAACAATGATCCAAAAAATGTTCAAAATTTAATCCTCATTTGAGCTTTATCATACCAAAAAATTGTTATAATTCGCCATTATTTTGGAGGATTTTTTAATGGGTATATTAGATTTAGTGAAACCGGGTGTCTTAAGCGGTGACGATGTTCAAAAGGTGTACAAGGCGGCAAAAGAAGGTGGATTCGCCCTGCCTGCCATCAATGTCATTAACTCCGACTCTATTAACGGTGTTCTCGAAGCAGCACGTGAGGCCAACTCTCCGGTAATTATTCAGTTTTCACACGGAGGGGCAAGTTTTTTTGCCGGTAAAGGTCTGAAGAATACGCATGATTTTGCTTCTATTGGCGGGGCAATCTCCGGTGCACAGCATGTCCATATGATGGCAGAAGCATATGGCGTAGCGGTCATACTGCATACCGACCATGCCGCACGCAAACTGCTGCCGTGGATTGATGCACTGCTTGAAGCATCAGAGGCACACTATGAGAGTTACGGTACTCCGCTGTTTAGCTCCCACATGATTGATCTCTCTGAGGAGCCGATTGAAGAGAATATTGCAACCTGCAAACATTACCTTGAGCGCATGGACAAACTCGGTATGAGTCTTGAAATTGAGCTCGGTGTTACCGGCGGTGAAGAGGATGGTGTCGACAATACCGACATAGATAATGCCCTGCTCTACACACAGCCAGAAGAAGTTGCCTACGCATACGAAGAGCTCTCGAAAGTGAGTTGTCGTTTTACCGTTGCCGCCTCATTTGGCAATGTACACGGTGTGTATAAACCCGGAAATGTCACGCTGACCCCATCCATTTTAGATAACTCGCAACAATTTATTGCTCAAAAATACAACATTGATGCCAAGCCGGTAGATTTTGTATTTCATGGCGGTTCAGGATCCTCACTCCAGGAGATTCGCGAGGCTATTAGCTACGGTGTGATTAAGATGAATATTGACACCGACACACAGTGGGCAACATGGAATGGTGTCAAAAGCTACTACGAAAAGCATGAAGCGTATCTGCAAGGACAGATCGGAAATCCCGAAGGTGAAGACAAACCTAACAAAAAATATTATGATCCACGAAAATGGCTACGTGCCGGTCAAGAGGGATTGGTACGGCGTGTTTTAGTCGCTTTTGAAGATCTTAATGCTCTTAACAAAAACTAACCAAAAATATAGCTCTTGATCGCTTTATAGCTTGCTATAGAGCTGATCATCCACAGCCCTACCATTCCTGATAATCCCATTGACATCATCAAGTCCGGTTTGGTAAGGACAATCATTGCCGTTAAAAATCCCGAAATAAACGGAGAGACCAGAAGCAGCAATAAAACTCGCTTAATTTTTTTCTCATGAGACGGGCTCATCATCTCCATCCTTTATAGTCATATCGTTGCAGCATTGTACCATTTCCCTGTACGCCGCCGCTATGGATATAGAGAACAGTTCCCTCAATTTTTGCGTAGTGTTCCCACAGAGCCAGCCACATTTTCGGTGCATAGAGCAGATCGAATTCAATACCGCACGACAGCAGCTCACGATATATTTCCAAAAACTCCCTGTACGGCTTGGCAAAATGGTACTTTTTTTGTGTAGAAATTACATGTAAATTATCGGGAATCTCTCCTAAAGCACGCATCTGCTCTAACAGATAGGCAGTCTTGCCCGCTACCGGTGCAGTATAACACGGATATGGCAGTGCTTTGGCTAAAAAAAATGCTGTTGTTCCTGTTCCGGAGGGAGTGACCACATGCAAATGTTCAATACGGTTTTCCGATTGCCATTGACAAATTTCATCGGCTAAAGCTGCAACACCCTCTTGTGCCGATGCATCGGCACCTCCTTGCGGAATGAGCAGTACCGAGGTATCCCGAGATGCAAAGAGCGCACTCACTTCAGCCGCATACGCACCATGCGATATCTCCATCACCCGCATACCCAAAGAGCGGGCTGTATTGAAATTACTGTGTACCTGAGAATTTACATGTAAATTGAGCGTTCTGGTATAATACT
>JAJRVF010000081.1 GCA_024277395.1 Campylobacterales bacterium | reverse complement strand
GAAGGCAGTACGCCGGTATCTTCATTATTGGGACGAGACGGCAAAATACAGGCATCGCCACACGGAGTCTGAAGCTCTACCAGTGCACCGTTGGTCTCAAAAAGGTGCTCTTCATTATAGTTGAGACTTTCAACTGTTTTAGGCTGAAAAAATGAGAGTTGATTCTTCTGCAAACTTTTAGCCCGTGCATGCCTCAATATTTGACGCATGCTCTTATGAACATTACGGCGCTCTTTATAGAGCTTTTTAAACGCATTGAGTGCCAATGTCTTCTCCTCAAGTCGCAAACTTGTAAAGCTTAATTCCACAGCATATAACTGCCATACTCCCGCCACTACAATAATCATAATATATTTCATATCAGGTCACTTTTAGAGTTTTTAAATCAATCACAAATCGGGTACCCATCTGTGGTTTTGAAATAAGATCAATAGTAAGTTGATGCAAAGCCGCCACTGAAGCGACAATGTAAAGTCCCAAGCCCAAGCCTTTGGTACTCCGGTCTTCGCGGTAGTATTTGTTAAACACCTCTTTAGGATGTTTCATGCCAATGCCATGATCTTCTATAGTGAGTTTCGCATTTTCTAACCGTATGGAGACCTCAGCATCTCTTGGGGAAAATTTAATAGCATTGAGCACGATATTATCGATCATTCGCTTCATTAACGGTTTGTCAGCATTGACATGCAAAACAGAACCCACATAATTTACATGTACGGTTTTACGCACCTCATTGTAAAAGACTGCGCGCTCTTTTATGAGCCTGTCCAGATCAAATTTTGACCTATTCAGTACATAACGCTCTGCCTTAAGACTAAAAAGCAACTGCTCTTCCAACGACTCAATATCATCAACACCTTGAAGAATTCGCTCGTTTTGTTCCAGGTGTACCGTCTCTTGAAGCGTAAGCTGCATGGTTTGGGCATTGAGTTTGATAACGCTCAAAGGGGTATTGATATCATGAACAATACCGTTAATAAAACTATCTATAGTCTCAATGGATTCTCGCATAGGACGCAGCGATATTGTTGCCAAATAATACCCGCTTGGCAAAAGAAACAGCAGCAAAACAAAAAATGAAACGGCAATGTCCCGATAAACACGCTCCAGCCCGTCAATCCTATCGATAATTTTCATTTCGCATGCGGCATCATGAAGACCCAATATCTTGTTCAGATGCCGACACTCCGCATACTCCAGTTTATTAGCTACCTTAAGCTCCTGAAACAAACGATTGCGCTCTTTATAGAAATAGAGCAGACTCAACGCGATAAAGAGCAGTATAAAGATGCTGATATAAATGGCAAAAAAGCGATAAAAGCTGTTTTTTTCATAAGACTCTAAAGCGATAACCGACTCCTTTAAGATTCTCTATAACACCGCATGCGCCCAGATGACGCTTAATATTTTTAATATAGGTACGAAACGTTGCAATGGAGATGCTTTTCTCTTCATAAAGTGCAAAAATAATATCTTCGGGAGCAAGATAGGAACCTTGATGTTGACACAGGTATGAGAGTAACGCAAATTCTTTAGCCGGCAGTTTTTTTACTTCTCCGAAACAATGAATAGAGGAAGTTGACGTATCAACGGCAAAATGCTACGAAAAATATTGCGGCGATGTTTTAGGCATTTTAGACTTAATACGAATGAGGAGCTCATGCAGATCAAACGGCTTTTTGATGTAATCATCCGCACCAATATCAAATCCGTGCTCAAGGTCTTCCATCTGATTGCGTGAAGTTAAAAAAAGTGTCGGTGTCATATCACCGCTGCGTCGCAACTGTTCTAACAGTTCAAACCCGTTAAGCCCGGGAACATTCACGTCAAAAAGATAAAGTTTATAGTTATTGGCATACGATGCATCGGCTGCATCATCACCCTCTTCGACCCAATCAACACTGTACGACGCCTGCTTTAGAACATCCAAGACACTTTGAGCCAGCAGTCTGTCATCTTCTAAAAAAAGAATATCTCTCACAACACTACACTCCTCGTTATAACGCTAGATTGTATCATATTAGCGTGTAGGATTGATGTAGACTCAAGCGTTACGAAGGACAGCCGCCAATATCACCAAAGTCAGCGCGGTTGCCGCCACCGCTAATCATTGCTTCATTCTCTCGAATCACGGTACCCTTATGCATAATCGTATAGCTTATAGCAACGCTGTCTCGAACCGTGTTGAGTGTAGAACAGTAAGTTTCCAATGACGCCATGACCCAGCGCGCTGCCAATGTATCATCTGCTGCAGAGTCAAAAGAGAATGTCAAATGCAACGTATCGAATTTTCGCGGATGCTCTTCGGCACGTACCACATCACCCTCGACTTGCAGGTTTGTTACCTCATAGCCCTGTTTTTTGGGCATAAGTATCATATCGGTCGCACTGCACGTAATGAGTCCGGCCAAAAAATACTCCACCGGAGAGATAACAGGACAATCAATAATAAAACTGCTCTTCGCCGTCTGGGCTTTAAACTTCATTTCGTCTTGATGGGTAATGGTTACTTTCATAATTCGAGCTCCTTCAAATAGTGTTCAAAATAGATCAGCTGCTCCAATGTCCGCACCGTCGCCGTTCCACCTTGAGACGTTCGTGCGTTCATGGAGTTCATCAGCTGGAGTTTGGGCATCACACTTTCATCAATACGCTCATCAATGCGGTGCAGCTCTTCAAAACTCAAGTCACTCACATCAATACCAAGCACCTCCGCCCGCGCCACCACTTTTCCGGTAATAAAATGTGCTGTTCGAAATGGAATATTGCAGTGTGCCGCCAAGTAGTCGGCCAGATCGGTTGCACTTAAATGCCCGATCTTGCACGCTTGCTCCATAGCACCTGTATTAATCTGCATGGTTGCCAGCGCTTCACGCAAAATCTGCAGCGATATCTCAGCAGTATCAATACTGTCAAAAACCCCCTCCTTATCTTCTTGAGTATCTTTGTTGTACGCCAAAGGCAAGCCTTTCATCACTGTAAGCAGCGCAACCAGATTACCATTGACCCGTCCGGTCTTTCCTCGCAGCAACTCCGGAACATCAGGGTTTTTCTTCTGTGGCATAATGGAAGAACCTGTAGCATATGCATCACTCAGTTCCACAAAACCGAACTCATAGCTCGACCACATCACAAGCTCCTCACTAAGCCGCGATATGTGCATCATCATGGTTGCTATATTAAATAATATCTCCAGTGCAAAGTCACGATCGCTCACGGTATCAAGACAGTTCGTGCTCACACCATCAAAACCGAAAGAGCGTGCTGTCATATTTCGGTCAATATTATGCGGTGTGCCTGCTAATGCCGCACAGCCCAAAGGCGAAATATTATTGCGCCGGGCACTCTGCCTGAAGCGCTCTATATCCCGCTCAAACATCGATGCATAAGCAAGCAGATGAAAGGCAAAGTTGATGGGCTGCGCATGCTGCAAATGCGTCATGCCCGGAATCAGTGTTTCGGTATGTTGTGACGCAATAGTGACAATTACCTCCATTACTTCGCGAATCAGCCGTGCAATTTCAAGATTTTTACGAATAACATAACGCCTAAAATCAACAGCAACCTGATCATTGCGGCTGCGTGCGGTATGGAGTTTGCCGCCTACATCACCCACAATAGCCGTTAAACGTTTTTCAATAGCCATGTGCAGATCTTCATCACCAATATGCCACACAAATGTCCCGTCTTCAATCTCTTTAAGAACCTGCTGCAAGCCTTTAATAATAGCCTCGCACTCGTCATCGGTAACAATACCCTGTGCATTCAGCATTCTCACATGGGCAGTCGAGCCCTCAATATCTTCTCTATAGAGCCGGCGATCAAAAAGAATTGAAGCATTAAAATCATCTAAAAGTGATGACGCGCTCTGCTGAAAGCGTCCTGACCACATTTTTTCCATAAACTGTCCTGCAAATAAAAGTGTGCTATTTTACCCTAACTGAAGTCATTATAGAAACAATTGAAAATATTCTACTGTTGTTTTTTTGCTTTTTGAAAGTAATGGGTAACATACGCCTGAATATATTCAACCCGTTTTAAATACTGTTCACTTTTAAAATACTCTACGGAGTTGTTGGTTTGAATATGATTGAAAGCAAGTTTTTTTCCGCTGTCCTTAAGGAGTTCTTCCCATCGTTGAGGTGAAAATTTTCCAATAAAGAACTGACTGCTTCCGTGACATGAGCGACACTCCCGTAAATACTCCTTCTGCCCTTTAAAAAATGATTTTGCGCTTAAAGGCACTGTAGCACACACTAAAACTGTTAAGAATATTAATTTTTTCATGCAACTGCCCTGTTTTAGATAGTAACCAATAATACATTACTTTTTCTAATAACAATCTTAAGTGAACTCCGGCTCTACAGCTGCATCTGCTCTTCTAGCGTATCATCGAGATCCCAAATGCCGCGTTTTTTTAGATCGGCTATAACACTTTGAGTACACTCTACATCATCGGGCCAGCGCCGCTTAAATCCATCGACACTGCTTTTGTTGGTTGCGTCCACCATAACAAGATCTTTATCTTTATAAATCATAATATCTCGCTGCGCATCAATATTGTTCACAATACGCCAAATCAACATGTAGATATTGTCAAGATCATTTTTGGCATCATCAACAAAAATAACAATCTTCAGGTGCTTTTGAAGTGCAACGACATTATCGTAATATTGTTTCACAGGCTGCTGCTTCTGTAGCGATATGATCGTGACCGGATTTTTCGTGTTTCGCATATATTGCCTGAGCGCCACAGCTTCAGGCAAGTTTACATGTATTTTTTCAAACAGCACATCATCTGCAAGCAAACTCACCTCTCGGATAGTATCGTTAGGTGCGGTTGCATCAATACCGAGCTTCCCGCCGACAAGCTCCTCGGGACTCGAGTGATCGAGTGCATCGGTGATACCTTCGGAGATAAAAAGACGAGAGATGCTGAAGCGATTGAGTACATAGCAACTCAACGCTTCGTAGTCGTTCAGTGGTGGAGCACTTTCATCAACAAAAATCGCATGCTTGACAAAACTCATCTGTCCCGCACCCCAGAACACATGCATAAACTGCTTGGCATGTCCTTTGTAATGCGGTTTCATCGACGCCAGAATCAGATTGTGAAATACACCATTTTCAGGCATGTGGTAATCAATCAAATCGGGAGCGGTTGTTTTCAGCAGGGGCAAAAAGATACGCTCGGTCGGCCAGCCCATGTATTTATCTTCCAATGGCGGTTTTCCGACAACCGTTGCTAAAAAAATCGGATCATGTTTATGTGAAATAGAGGTGACTTCCATACACGGATACGGCTCTTCAAGCGTATAATAGCCGGTATGATCGCCAAAAGGTCCTTCGATTCTCATTGCATCAGGATCTACCGTTCCTTCAATAACAAAATCTGCCCCTTGAGGAACATAGATATCATTAGTCAGTGATTTTACCAGACGCGCCTTCTCCTTTTTGACAAAGCCATACAGCAGCAGCTCGTTTACTCCGTACGGCAGCGGTGCCGTAGCACACCATGTATAGAGCGGATCACCGCCAATAGCAATGGAAACAGGCATCTTGACCCCGGCTTCTTTATACTGATCAAAAAAATGGGATGCATCTTTGTGAATCTGCCAGTGCATTCCCAAATGGTTATGGTCATACACTTGCAGACGATACATCCCCACATTGACAAGCTTTCCGTCGAGACTTTGGGTATACACCTGCCCCATAGTTATAAACGGACCGCCGTCTTGCTCCCATGTGGTAAGAATCGGCAGCTCGTACAAATCGATATCACTGCCACTGTGAACAACCTGCTGACACTCCCCTTTGCCTTCAAGACGCTTGGGAAACACATTTTTCAAAGCAAACAGATCCCCAAGCATAGCAATCTTGTCCCGAAAAGATTGTGGCGGCTTCATATGTAGCAGCTGTTCGATTTCATCGGCAACACCCTCAATATCACGACCAAAAATCAGTTTGGTCTGCTCATACGATGCAAACACATTCATCAATACCGGGATTGCAAAGGTTTTGTTCTTTTTTTTGTCGACAGGAGCAGTAAAGAGAAGTGCTTTGGCGCGGGGCTTCTTTATTTCAGCATAAGCAATATGCGGAATCTCTAAATAGATATCTAAGGGCGCATCAATCACCTTTAGCATATCGTGCTGTTTGAGTAACGCAATAGTATGCTGCATCAGGAGTTCCTTTTTAGGCTTGAGATGCCTCTTTATCGGCACGCTGGAGTAACTCTCTGGCACCTTTGTCAATCAGGCGTTGCGCCATCTGCTTGCCCAATTCTCTAAAGTCTTCTTTTTTACCGACTTTGCTCTCACCAAGCACTTCATTACCGCTTGGCAAGCCCAAAATTGATTTAACAACAACATCACCGTTTTCCAGTACACTGGCATTAACACCGATGGGCACATGACAGCCTCCTTCAAGCATCTCAACAAAGTCACGCTCAATAGTTGTCTCAATACGACTGAATTCATTTTCCAAACATGCGACAATAGCAACGACTTCAGGGTCATTAATAGCTTCAATACCTAAAGCACCCTGCCCCATAGAGGGAATCATCTCAAATAACGAGATGGGGTAAACATGTGCCACCGAATCGATAAGACCCAAACGGTTAATCCCTGCGGCAGCTAAAATAATTGCATCAAATTCTCCCTCTTTGAGCTTCCGAATACGGGTGTCGACATTACCGCGGAGATCTTTAATAACCAAATCGGGACGCAGACGAGCCAACTGCATTTTGCGTCGCAATGAAGAGGTTCCTACCACAGCACCTTTAGGCAGCGTATCAATGTCAGCATACTGCTCGCTCAAAAGGGCATCGCGGACATCTTCACGTTCTGTAACAGCAGCTAATGTAAACCCCTCCGGCATTACCGCAGGAACATCTTTGAGTGAATGAACGGCAATATGGGCTTCACCCCGCAACATCGCCTCTTCTAGCTCTTTAAGAAACAGCCCTTTCCCACCAATTTTAGAAAGCGAAACATCCAAGACCTTGTCGCCCGTAGTAATAATAACATTGAGCTCTACCTCAAGTCCCGGATTCTGTGCTTCTAAAACGTCTTTAATATGTTCTGACTGCCATAGAGCAAGCTTGCTGCCGCGTGTCGCAATAATAAGTTTGTCCATCTATTACTTAACCTTTACCTCTTTGTATTGTTTCTTTGAAGCATCTTTTTTGCCGTCAAAAAAGATGGTTGGAGTTCCTGTTACCATCATATTTAATGCAACATCCATATCTTGCTTTGAGTGTTTCAACACTTCTTTAGATCTTATATCTTGAAGTGTTATATTGGTACCGACCGCTTTATTAAAGGCATCAATAATTTTTTGCTCATCACTCTCTCGTGAGCTGATTTTGGTATTGTACATTTTCAAAATAACATCTTTTACCCCTTTAAGCTCTGCCGCAATGGCTGCTTTGGTAATGGTTACCGCTGCCGGATGGAGCGATGCTAGAGGAAAATGGTAATAGTACAGTGCAAACGTTTCAGGATACTTTTTCATGTAGCTAATTGCTTCAGGAGCAAACGTTTTACAAAATGGACACTGCGGATCAGAAAAAATGACGACTTTATGTTTTGAATTGGCATTACCGGAAAGAAGATGCGCCGCATTATAGTATTCTGCTTTAAAATCAGGTGCTACCAAATTTTTCAGATGCTCACCGGTTTTCATATTCATCAACTCAGGAGCAATAATATCTCCATTGACAAAATAGATCATATTCTGCGACACCGGTCGCTCAGAAGCACCCTGCTTGACTGTGGCATTCAGGTTTACAATTAATGCATCCCACCCTTTGGGTTCACTCAAGGGTTTGCGATCTAAAATTTTAATTTCCAATTTACTAATGTTAGGCTTTTTAGCGAAACTATTCTTTAAGAAACTTTCAACCTCTATGTTGCTTGCCGCCATTAGGGTCGAGCTTAGTAGTACCGTTGTCGTCAATAATTTCCACGTCAATGACATCATATTCATCCTTTTTATAGTGATTCGATTTTGTGTTACTTGAGCTGTATTTTGCCGAAAAACGGTTAACCAACAGGCTCACAAAAACGCTAAACTGCATTAAGACACCGATAATATCTGTTAAAAATCCTGGGGCAATAAGCAAAAAAGCACCAAAAACAGTAAAGAGATTTAACTCTTGAAATCGACGCAGATCAATCTGATCTGCTGAAACAGACTGAAGATTTTTAATAAGTGTCGTTCTAAAATTAACCAGCAAAATTATGCCGACCATAGCAGTGAAAATGAGTTCGAAAAATGTGGCGACCCCTCCAATCATGGAAGCAATATTGGTAGAGATGACAACTTCCAAGAAAAGATATATGAAAAAATAAATCACGTTGACACCCGTTTTATTATCGTCTCTAAAGCGGTCTCTGCTGAAAGAGTTTCTTTCATAAGACTTCGACGCTCCATCAACTGTATATTCCCGTTCGCCAGCTCTTTACCTACAATAACAGTGTACGGAAAACCAATAAGTTCTGCATCTTTCATTTTAAATCCAAAACGTTCTTTTCGATCATCAAGCATAACTTCAACACCATGTTCTCTTAGTTGTTCATACAGTTTCTCTCCAAAGCTCATCTGTTGATCATCATTAATATTTGAAATCATAACATTAACGATATAAGGTGCGGTTGAGGAGGTCCAAATGCAACCGTTCTCATCGTGATGCTGTTCTATAACAGCAGCTACCAAACGACTGATGCCCATACCGTATGTTCCCATAATGAACGGCTCGCGCTGCCCTTTCTCATTTAGAAATTCTGCCTTGAGTGCTTTAGAGTATGTGGTTCCGAGTTTAAATATATGCCCCACTTCTATGCCTTTGGTGCAAGAGAGAACTCCGTTGCAGTGCGGGCAGGTGTCACCTTCATTGACCTCGGCAATATCTGAAAATTCAACATTTTTCATAGCAGAAAAATTCACACCGACATAATGATAATCTTTTTCATTGGCTCCGCATATCATGGAGTCGGCATGTTGCAGTTCAACATCAATTACAATTTTACATGTCTTTAAATCCAGCGGTCCCATAAAGCCGGCAACCAGACCCGATTCAAGCAGTTCATTCTCGCCTACATCTACTAACTCCAGGGCATTAAGAGCATTCATGGCCTTCACTTCCTGCAAATTGTCATTACCACGCAAAAAGAAAAGAACCATTTCGCTATCGTCATCATAAACGGCACGTTTTGCTACGGTTTTAACCAAATAGTACGGATCCACTTTAAAAAAGTGCGCCAGAGCTTCCACAGTAGTGACACCAGGTGTTTTAAACCGATTAAACTCCGCTTCCGGTGCTTCTGGAATCTCTTTTCTCACGCCTCGGGTGGCAGCTTCAATATTGGCGGCATATTCGCAATGATGACAAACAACAATGGTATCTTCACCGCTGTCAGCAAGAACCATTAACTCCTTAGAACCTGACCCGCCAATAACGCCGCTATCGGCTCTTACAACACGAAACTCTAAGCCCAATCGCTCCAAAATACGTTTATATGCCGCTTCAACAGTATTGAATTCACGATTCAAATCTTCATAAGAGCTGTGAAAGCTATAGCCGTCTTTCATCACAAACTCACGTCCACGCATCAATCCAAAGCGCGGTCGTGCCTCATCACGAAATTTGGTCTTAATCTGATAAAGATGCAGGGGCAACTGCTTGTAGCTATTGATACGGTCACGTACTGCATTAACCATCATCTCCTCATGTGTCGGACCTAATACAAAAAGATTCTCTTTGCGATCTTTAAACCGCAACAGCTCTTTACCAAACTTCTCAAGACGTCCGCTTTTTTGCCACAGCTCTGCTGGTGTTACAAAGCTCAGCTCAACTTCTTGGGCACCGATAGATCCCATTTCCTCATTGACAATGGTCTCAATTTTTTTCAAGACCCGTTTTCCCAAAGGTAAAAAATTGTATAAACCGCTAGATACCTGAGCAATAAAACCGGCACGACTTAAAAAGATATGACTTGGCAGCACCGCATCACTGGGCACCTCTTTGGTAGTTGGAATAAATGCTTTTGAGCGTCTCATGACTCTCCTTTTCCAAGATGTTGTTCACAACTGGCATGCTGATCCCGTTTGGTATCGAGCATATAGCTTAACGCTTTAATCAGTGTATCCGAATCACTTCCGTTAGAACTGGCACGGATTTTACGGGTTAAGTCGTGTAAAAAACGTTTCACTACCTGCTCTCCCATTTTCACGGCTTCTTGCTCATACTCTTTGGGAATGAACCCTTTTGTAATCACCCGCGCTGCTTCATCGGTTGATGCTTTGTAAGCGCGCTTATACATCTCCTTAATAATCGGCTCAACCGAAAGGCGCTTCAGACATTCATAAAAAAGCTTGGTATGACGGGCAACCGTTGTATATGAAAGCGTTGCCTCCTCTTCACGAAGGGCCAGGTTCTCATCAACAATATTTTTTAAGTCATCTACCTGGTACAGTACAATAGTGTCATCGTTATGACACTCAATATCACGCGGAACCGCCATATCAACCCAATAGCGCGTAAAAGAGCAGGAACTGATATGCTCATCGGTAATAATCGGATTTTTAGATCCGGTAGAAGTAAAAAGAAGATCATACTCGTTAACGGCATCATAGAGCTCTTCAAAGTCACGTACTTTAGTGCCGTACTCTGCTGCAATGGCCTCGGCTTTGCTGCGGGTACGATTCATCATGGTCACTTCTGCTCCGTGCGCCATCAGATGCTTGGCTGTCAGCGACGACATCTCGCCCGCACCGATAACGAGTGCCCGTTTCCCCTCAAGCGCTTCAGCCTCTTTTTTGACCTGCGCTACGGCAACACTGGCAATGGAGACGGGATTTGACGAGATATTGGTTGAGTTGCGCACCTCGGCAGCACACTTGAATGCATAGTGAATGGCGCGGGAAAGTTCATGGTTGCAAAAGCCGTTATCGTAAGCAAAACGGAATGCATCTTTAAGCTGTCCGGCAATTTGTGTCTCTCCGACTACCAGAGAATCTAAAGAGCTGGCCACACTGAAAAGATGATAGATCGCCCCTTTGTCATCAAAAATATCCGAACGGCTTTTGAGTTCATCAATCTCAATTCCCGAGTGATTGTTCAAGAGAGTAAAAATATGTTCACTCGCCGATTCAATGTCACTGCAATAGCAAAAGATCTCCATACGATTACATGTAGAGAGCAGAATGGATTCTTCTATACTTGAAACGGAGTTGAGTTGCTGTAAGCAACCTATCTTGTGATTCTCTTCGGGATATGCCAGTTTCTCACGAATAGCCAAAGTCGAGTTCTTATGCGTAAAACTAATAATAAGATAGTGCATCAATAACTTCTTTTCATCATGGTTTCAATTATAGCAACAAGCTCGGTATCGCCTGCAACACTTTGAATTGCTGCATCACTAAGCTGCCTTGCAAGAGCATAGGCCTTTTCTATACAGCGGTGCTCTTCCATTTTGGAGCGGATCCACGTACTCTCCTCACAGCTTAACTCTCTGGCATGACAACTCTGTAAACGCACTTTGCCACTACTGTCCAATGCCTCATAGAGATAGATATACGGCAGAGTACATTTCCCTTCAACAAAATCGTTCATTGCCGGCTTTCCCAGTGTCGCTTCATCAGAGACAATATCTAAAATATCATCAATAATTTGAAAAGAGAGCCCTAGGTTTTTTCCGTAAATCCCGTAAGCTGTTGCATCTTTTTGAGCCAATAGCGCCGCGGCAGCGGTGGACGCTTCAATAAGAGTTGCCGTTTTTAGATAGAGCATGTTCATATAGGCATCGGCATCACTGTTAAACTGTTGTGCCATATTTACGTCCATCATTTCACCGACAGAAAGAGCGGTAACCGAACGGGCAATACAAGAGGCAATATCACGGTTAAAATGCACCAGTTCACTAAATGCTTTGGAGTAGAGTACATCTCCCAGCATAACTGCTGTTTTACTGCCTTCGGTAGCATTGACCGACGGAACACCCCGACGCAATGAGGCCTCGTCAATAACATCATCATGCAAAAGACTTGCCGCATGGATCAGCTCAATAATAGCGGCAAGACGTATGGACTCTTTTGATGACGCGGCAATTTTAAGTACCAACTTGGCACGAAGACGCTTTCCACCGCTTAAAGAGTCAAACAGTCGCGTTATCTCACTGTAGCCGACCTGATTCACAAGGTCTTTAATATCACTCTCTACCTGTTCTATCATTGCCTACATTGTCTCCTGTAAAAATTTCAACACTACCCGTTCATCATCATCACTTAAATAGATATCAAAAAGAGCCTGTTTTGCTTTAAAATCAAAACGTTTAAACATCACTAAAAAATAGGGGGGCATCTTACGACCGCTCCCTTGAGAAAGAAGTGCAACACGAAAACTTCTATTGTTATAGTGCGAACGCAGTACATTTTGTGCTACAAAATCATCGTAAGAGTGCAGCACCACCAGGGCATCGTCAGCATAAAGCGTCCACCGAAATTCAAACAGTCTTTGCAGAGCGCCGCTTTTAACGACAATACGCTCTACCTGATCTTTTTGCAGCGACACACTCTTAATCGGTTTCCACTCATCGGCGCTGCTTGAGAGTGCCAACAACAAAAAAACCAAAAGGAGTGCGTGCATCATTACCGCCGGCTACTCACTTTGTGAAAGAATTTTACCGACACTGTCCATATAAATGTTTTTGGCTGCAACGTCAATTTCGGCTGCTTTTTCAAACATTAATGTTTTCAGCACTCTTTCAAGTTCATCGGCATCCATACCGCGCTCTTCCAATAAAAGTTCCAGTGCTGCGATACGCTCCACCAGCTGCAACAACTCTGCTTCGGCAATATTACGATTAGCATTATAGACAATCTCTAAAAATTTACTTTTTGGAGATCCCATAAAAATATCATCTTCATCTTCAAATATACCATACATCACTTTATCCATTTTGTATTAAATTTGGCGATTATACCACCTCGACTCTAAAATGCAACTAATCTTCTCTGTCTAGCTATAAAATTGTATTATAATGGTACAAAGTTTTTCATTTCTGCCATGAAAAATAATTTATAGCCACGGTTTCACTATTAAATTTAACCTTAGGTTGACACAACGTTCTGCGAAATAATTACAAAATGAAGTTATTCATTAGTGAGTTCATACTATAATACGGCACTATTTTTACAATACATAAGGATTTTTACAACTCAATGGATCTCTTACTACTCTACTTTTCCTTAGCCGTGGGTGTCTCATTTTTGTGTTCCATTTTAGAATCGGTACTATTGTCTATCAATATGTCATACATTCTTGTATTGGAAAAGCAGCGTCCTAGCATTGGCAAACTGCTGCGACTTCACAAGCTTAATATTAACAAGTCAATTGCTTCCATTCTCATTTTAAACACGATTGCCAATACTTTGGGTGCTGCAGCCGTCGGTGCACAGGCAGCTTCAATTTTCGGTAATGACGCGGTGGTCTACATCTCCATTGTACTTACCTTTGCCATATTGTTCTTCTCTGAGATTATTCCTAAAACCATCGGCGCTATATATTGGAAGCAGCTGGCTCCCATGAGTGCGCAGATCATTCGTATCTTTATCTGGATCACCTACCCTATTATTTTAACCACACTTTTTGTGACCGACCGCATCTCAAAAGGTAAAGAAAATGTCAATACTCTTACCAAAGATGAACTGCTTGAGAGTATGTTGCTGAGTGAAGATGACGGCGTCATTGACGAAAAAGAGTCTGATGTCATTGAAAACATTTTAAAACTGGACAAAATTAAGGTTGAGAATGTACTAACACCACGCAGTGTTGTTTTTGCCATTGAAGAGAGCATGCCCATTAAAGAAGTAATTGCCACCCAAGGCGATATTTTTAAATTTTCTCGAATTCCGGTTTACAGCAACTCTATTGAAGACGTGACGGGCATTGTACTTACCAAAAAGATTTTTCAGCAAGCACTTCAAGACGACAGTGTAAGCATTGGTTAGATAAAAAAAGAGATCTTTACTATCAACGAAAATATTCCGGTCTCTAAAGCACTTGACCTGTTTATTTCTAAAAAGGATCATATGTTTTTAGTGCGTGACAACTACGACCAAACCGAAGGTATTTTAACGTTAGAAGATTGCATTGAAACCATTTTAGGGGTGGAAATTGTAGATGAGAGCGACGGTGCTGAAGATATGCGCGCTCTGGCCAAACTCAAAATGAAACAAAAGCGTAAAGAGCAGGAGCGTATGGAATAGTTTTTTCTACTTTTCTGCTTCGTTCTCACTCTTAAAAACAGCACATGCCAACACTTCGACATAACATGCGTTCCACCGCTCTGCTTTAGCTTTGTCCAATGCCCGCATCAGTTCCGAGGAAGTGACTTGATGGGCATCATCTGCATGCTGACCAAAACGGCATTCAAAGTCCCAAAAAACGGCATTCTCAGGTAGTTTCTTTTTTCGTTCACGTTTAAAATATCTGCGAATTTCATATTTAATAGATTCAAGAACACGATCGGGATGCTTATTCTCTTGCTGAAGTTGAAATACTTTTTTCAATACATACCTTTTACATGTAAACTAATGGGGTATTATAGCCAGATAACTCATCATACAGTCCACTAAAACTGATTTTTCATATCATTACCCCGAAAGAGGCTCTCATCATAGCAAACGACCTGGTTGCGACCATGTTCCTTGGCATAATAAAGTGACATATCGGCAAATTTAATACACTTCCAGATACTCTCACTGTCATCGGGAAACATCACGGTACCAATACTCAACGTCTTACTAAAACTCTCTGTGCCGGCTGAAATACTCTGTTTGGAAAAATGAGTACGAATCTTCTCTGCTACATTTTTGATGTAATCTCGATCACAATTATGCAACAATACCAAAAACTCTTCACCACCGAAACGAATGGCAATATCCGACTTACGTATGGAATCTTTAATAACACGGGCAATAGTGCGAATGGCCTCATCACCAACATCATGACCATAAGTATCGTTTATCATCTTAAAAAAGTCAATATCGACCATTAAAATACCGTATGCTGTTTTGCTACGAAGTGCTTGTGAAATGCCTTTGTCTGCAAATTCATCAAGATATTTGCGGTTATACATACCGGTCAGTTGATCGACTCGAGCCATTTTGTTAAGAATTTGCATCAATTTTTTACTGACAATTGCCGGTTGTGCCGTTGCAACATAATCTTCAATAAGTCCGACCAGACTGCGTACATGTAAACTCTCTGCCTCATCCTTGGTGACAATAGAGATAATCAGGTTAAGCTCATTGGAAATTGAGTACGGAATACATAAATAATGCAGCCCAGGTTGCTGAAATAGGCTGCATGTATTATCAAAAATAGTAGAATCAACCATTAAATTAATACGATCGGCCCGGCACTCTCCCCCTTCAACCTGACAATGACAACCATTGGTTGTATACACTACCGTTTTAAGACCACTAAGCGTATCGGCTTCAATAATGGAAAAATCCTTTAGTAAAAATTTATTTTTTAGAACTGATGCGAGTCGCTCATAAATATCTTCAAGCTCTTTGTCATGTTCAATTGTCTGTTTGAACTTGTAAATTTCCGACAACTGGTCAATAGTATTGTTAATATTGACAAGAGGATCACTGTTTTGAGCACTATTTTTATTTTGTAGAAAAATATAGACCTTTTTATCGATTTCTGCAAATACCATTTGTAGTTTTTCAAGTAAGGTATTAAGCATTTGAGCCACTGCTTTGCTCTCAACAAGCGTACCGCCATCCACACGTTTAGAATAATTTCCTTCATACGCGGCCTGCATGACCTCCTTGATAGAGTAAAAAATATGAATATACGGTTTTAAAAATCTATTGACCACAAAAAGAATAAGAAGCATAATAAATACGGCAAACAGTGTTGTATACATAATCGTTACAAAGCTACTGCCACGAACATCACTGACATCAATAACCATACTCACAACACCAAGAACTTCCCCTTCTTGAGCATGATGACACCGCATGCAATTGGGGGTACCAAATGCTGAAGCGGTAAAAGGAATGGTCATACGCATCATACTCTTCGTTGCCGTTTCGGTCATCTCCTGTACGGTTTTTCCTGTTTTTAGAACTTTTTTATCTATGATGTCGCGTGCTATTTCATTGTTGAACCCTTCACCAAACTGTTTCACTACCGCCTGTGAGCGTACCACCCACAAAGCATTGATGTTTTCATTGTTTTCAATCTGCTTTAAAAAGTAGGCGCGCTTGTCCATCATACCGTTTACCATATGTGCAGTTAAACCGCTTCGCACAATTTCAGCAGTGAGCATCGCTCGTTTTTCAGCTCCTTTAATACCAAAATCTCTAAAGTTAACCGTTATAATAATAATCATTGCAATACAATAACTAATAAACAACCCCACCAAAATCAACATTACTTTTTGCCGCGTACTCATACTAAATACCTTACCTTACATACCAAGTAGATTTCAAATTATGTCACTACATCGGCACTATGAATATAATTTTAAATTATAAAAATAGTGCTAGGGTTTTAACGGTTGACGCATCAGATAAAGATAACAGATCACACTCAGTCCCGAACTTCCGACAATCATTGCCATGACCACAATTTGATACCTCACCGCAACAAGCGGATCAACGCCAGAGAGAATTTGTCCCGTCATCATACCCGGAAATGAAACCAGCCCGACGGCCAAAAGAGCATTAATGCGCGGAATAAGAGCGGCTTTAAGCGCAATGGCACGTGCTCTCTCATAAGAATTTACATGTATTTCATTGCTAAAACGTTCAGCTGCCAACGAGACAGAATTCATGGCATTGGCATAAATCATACCCGCAAGAGGAATGACATATTTCGGCTCATACAGTGGATGCAGACCCAATACCCAATCAACAACTATAAAAAGATTGATACTGCCGCCTAGAGCAATAGCAATAAAAATAATACCGTAAGCATGGAAGCTCTTGTGTTCAATATTACGCAGGGTAATCAGACTTGAAACCGCAATCATCACCAGAATAACACTCAAACCCAGCAGTACGGAGTCCTTTTCAAACAGATAAATAAGCACATAGCCAATAAGCAGCAACTGCACAATCATCCGGAATGAAGCTACGGCAATTTCATACTTATTTCCCAACCATTTGAAATAGATATATGCAACCACTGCAACCGGAATAAAAATATAGGCAATATGTTCTAAAGGTATTAAATACATGTAAAAATTTTTCCTCTTCTACCTACCCATCAGTTTAACACGATTTTGCTTGATTTACGGTGCCGATTCCTCTATAATCATGCGTAAGTTTTTTTAAGGTTACGCATGCAAAAAGTTTTTATTGAACGTAAATTCCGTGGGTCGGTTCATCTGCCTGATACGCATAAAGCAAAATATATTTTTGGCAAAATCAAACAAGCCTATGCCAACCACGAATCACTCGGTATTCACCTCATTTTCAATAAAACAAAGCTGGCTCAGCTGCGACAATACCAAAAAGGGGGTGCATCAGAAGAGCTAAGCCATTTGGAGCTCTACATTGCGCTGGGTGAACTCTTATCATTCAATACGGATGATGCCAAACAGCTTAAAAACTCCATTGAACTCACTACGGACACGGCACATGCTAATTTCAATATTACCAAACGTATGACACTTGTCAATAAAAACAAGCCAAGCAATACTCACAGCCATTATCTTTTTTGGGATATTGAGAACTTCTCGAGTATTGCCTCGATTTTCAGTGATGTCATCGAGCCCTACAGCATTCCGGACAAACAGATCTATCTCGCCGCCAATCCCGACTCACTCTATCTCAAAAAACGAGAGTGGGAAGCCAACCTGTATGATTACGGTAAAACGTTGAACTCATTCAGGTTTATAAAATGCGAGCATGGAAAAGATGTTGCCGATGATGTTTTGCTGGAAAATTTTCAAGATCTCAATCTTCGCAACAGCAGTATTTTTATATTGACATTTGACCGAGAACTAAAAGAGCGGTTTCAACAAGCCTGCCACCAAAGCAACAACTTGTTTATTATGAAAGGGTACTAATACTATATTTTACACTAGAAGCGACTTGACAAACATAACTGCTTTTGTCAGGACAACAGCTACACCTACCATTACCAGCGGTACCATTATAAAAAAAGCGATCACCGGAATAGCAACCAAATTATCATTACACCATTGAATCCAACAATTTTGCTGTCCAGCCGTTTGAATGTTTTGTGACTCCATAAGAATTACCCTTCATGACATTGTTTGGCATAGTATGCTCTAAAACTGTAAAGGCTTTGTTAACATATTGTTAAATCCTAATTTTTTTTATGCCTTATCAATCTATTATTTACACACCTTCGGAACAAATGAATTGCATTTGATGCAGTAGTATTTAATTGGTTTGAGTCATTAATTTTTCTCTGTTATGATGCAGCAGCACATATAAAGGATGCTCTATGTTTATTGACTCATTTCTGGCGTTTGGCCTCTTTTTCTTAACGGCCTTTTTGATTGTCGTACTTTTTCTCTATCTCTATGCACTGGTAACACCGTATGATGATTACAAGCTTATTTTTGAAGAGAATAATACTGCCGCAGCTATTGGATTCGGCGGAGCAATATTAGGTCTGTGTATTCCTCTTTACAGTGCACTGATCAGCTCCGTCTCGTACGGAGATTTTCTCATCTGGGCAGTCGTTGCCATGATCATTCAGCTGCTCTTCGCTTTTGCCGTAACACGACGTAAAGGAACACTCTCTTTTGAAAACAAAATCATCGAAGGCAACGTTCCTGTCGGTACACTGATGGGATTTCTCTCTATCTCCATCGGTCTTCTCAATGCGGGTTCTATGAGCTATTAACATGGCTTGGCGGTGTAAACTTTTACTTACTTTGCTTCTGGGCACCGCCCTTTCAGCCGGGCTACCTGAAAACAATGAAAGCATTACCGGCAGCACCTACTTTACGGAAAAAAACTACAAAAAAGCTCTGCCTCTGCTGCAACAAGAAGCTGCCAAAGGATTAAAAGCCTCAATATACCAGCTGGCATACATGTACCAGCACGGCTTTGGTGTTGCGCAGGATTATCGGAAAGCAGCCATACTCTATCAAAGAGCCGCATCAGATTTTGAGTATACTTTAGCCATTCCCAGCAGCCAAGAGATTGTCAAAACATCGTTTGCACAACGCCTTAGCAGTCAACTTGATCCATCAACCAACAAAAGCGGTGACGCCTTTGCTCTTTCTAAACTCGATACGGATACACCCGAAACAAAAGGTCTTTTAAGAGCCTTTTTAAGTGACGGTTTTTTCGGTCTTAAGCCGTATAAAACCAATTATTTACTGCCTGTAGCCTATTCAAGCAATAAATATCGTCATATTGCATCAAATACACACTACAGTAACTATACTCCGCAAGAGACACAAGAATACAGTGTATACGACCAAAACGTAGAAGTAGAGTTTGAACTCAGCCTCAGAAAACCACTCACCTACAATCTTTTCGGATTCAATGAATCTATTAATGTAGCTTATACCCAAAAAGTGTGGTGGCAGCTCTATAGTCTTTCAGCACCCTTTCGTGAAACCAATTATGCACCGGAAGTTTTTATTGTTGTTCCAACGTCACGCGGTATTGATAACCGGTCGGGTATTAAAGCACTTAAAATTGGCTATATTCATGAATCTAACGGTCAGGAAGGGTACCGATCCCGTTCATGGAACCGTCTTTATATCACCGGTATGTGGCAGTGGGACAATATACTTCTGGCAACACGCGCGTGGCACCGCATCCCCGAAGAAAAAAAATATACAGGTTACTACAACGGTGCACCCAACCCTAAAAGCGGACAGTATGAACCTAACTACAGTGGTGACGACAACCCTTATATTGAAGAGTATTTAGGTTATGGAGATATCCGAATCAGCTATCTCTACGGCAAACACCAGTTGGGAGCTCTGTTGCGCTACAATTTCGGTTCCGGCGGCACACATCGGGGTGCTATTGACCTACACTGGTCCTATCCGTTCTTGCACTCAAGCAATACATTTTGGTATGTCAAGTTCTTCAACGGCTACGGAGAGAGTCTGATTGACTATGATCAATCAATTACCAAAGCCTCCTTTGGCTTCTCCTTTTCTCGAGCACTGTTTTAAATCACCGTGTACCATATATTCAGCTTTTAACACTATTTTCATAATTTTTTATATATAATAATGTTAAAATTTGCATTTAAATGGAACGGTATGAAAATTATTGCGATTTTACTCTGTTTTCTCTTTGCTGTTCATGCCAGCCAAGAAAACAAAATTGTTTTGGTTACCTTCTCTAACAAACAGTTGGCCATAAAGAGTCTAAAAGAGTTTATACAGTTGCATCATCCGCTCTTTGAGCACAATTCTACAACTACACCCATTGAAGCGGGACTGTTTCAATCACAACAGTATTACTTTGTAGCACTCAAACCTTTTGCCTCGCGTGATGCAGCAAAAAAAATATTACAAAAATTGCAATCAGACTATCCCACTGCATATATTAGCAGCTATCCCAATAGCACCAATCATCTTATTCTGTCACGCCCTGTAGTTGCCAATGACGACAACAACTCAACAAAACCAACAGAGACAACAGTCCAAGAAAAAGCAGTTCCTCCACTCTTGCTGGAACAAGAGTTTTTAGAACCATTAAGTATTGAAGAGATTTTAAATACGACATCCTCTCATAATGTCACCGCTACAACAGTAGAAACCAAACCGGTTAAAACGGTACAAAATATCCAATCTGTTTTGTATTTTAGCTATGGACTCCTAACGTTACTCATTTTTTCCATTGTCATACTTGTACTGAAAAATCATCGCTTAAAGGAGCAGCTCAATTACAAACAGGCTCTTTTAAATGCGCGTGAAATACCGGAAGACACTGTCACGGACAAGCACATTCCGATTCATGTCGTTGATTTGGCACGCTATATTAAAACTCCCCTGAATCAGGCGGTTCAAGAGCATGCTTCCCTTTTGGCACTCAAATCCATTCAGCAGATTCAGACCTGCCTAAACGATATTATTACTATTGACTCTTTTATGCATGGTGACGTCTATATTAAAAATAGAACCTTTCCACTGCATTATATTACTGAAGACATAGCAAAACGCTATCAACTAACATTTGACGTATCTTCTGATCTTCCCTCTACCCTTGTTGGCAGTGTTGAGACCCTTGAACATATTTTTCTAAGGCTCTCTTATATCAATATTGCAACTATTGCCATAGGGAGCGTATCGCATTCTGATGAGAGCATTCTTTTACAATTTACGTTAACTTATGATGGCATAGAAAACCATGCTGTCGATAATGCAATTGTGAAACAATTTGTTCTTTCCGTCGGCGGTACACTCTCTCCCAATCTCGATAACTACAACACCCGATCTATTTCCATGTTTACACTGCCATTTTTGCATGCTGAAAAAAATTCTCTTAAAATCAAACGCCCTTAAACCGGTGTCAGCTTCCATTTGCCATGCTCATCTTGCGGCAGTTCTTTGATGAGTTGTTGCTCAATCATGTAACCCAGACCAATGGAGACATATTTT
>JAJRVF010000080.1 GCA_024277395.1 Campylobacterales bacterium | reverse complement strand
GGCAAAGCTTCGTCATTTACATGTAAAACTCGAGGAGACATTAGAGGTATCACAACGTCGTGCAGGTTTGATGCAGGGTTTTAGAGTCAGTATAATCGGCAAGCCCAATGTCGGCAAAAGCTCACTGCTAAATTCATTACTCAATTACTCCCGTGCCATTGTCAGTGATATTGCCGGCACAACGCGTGATACGATTGAAGAACAGATAAAAATCGGTTCACATCTTATTAAAATTGTCGATACCGCAGGGATTCGAGAAGCGGATGATGAGATAGAACGTATTGGTATGGAACGCACGCTGCAATCGGTGAAAGAGAGTGATATTGTCATTGCCCTTTTTGACGGCAGTCGTGTATGTGACGCGGAAGATAGGGCTATTATAGAACTCATACGTCGTGTTCAAGAGACCAAAGAGCTTGTTGTAGTCATCAATAAGAGTGATTTAGAGCAGCGGTTTGACATGCAGGAGTTTTTGGAATTTTCACCATTGCAATTAAGCTGCAAAGAGAGCAGCAGTGAATTGGTTGCTGCCCTTCAAAAGATTATGGATGCTACGAACCGTTCTGATGAAGTGATGCTCATCTCCAAACGTCAAGTCGAAGCAGTTTCTAAAACATTGCATGCTATAAAAGCATCGTATGTACCTTTGCAGGAGCAGGAGCTTGAAATTTTCTCATTTCATCTTAATGAGGCGCTTCATGCAATAGCCTCTGTTACGCGCCCGTTTGAAAATGATGAGATGCTTGATAAAATGTTTGGAAGCTTCTGTTTAGGAAAATAATGAAAATCATGGCCATCGATTTAGGACTTAAGCGCATTGGATTAGCCTACAGTGCCAATGGCATTATTGTCACACCGCTTTGCGCAATAAAACGGCGTAATCGCAATCAAGCCGCCTTGGAAGTTAAAGCAGCATTGAACGAGTGGGGTGCTCAAGCTGTTGTAATCGGCATTCCCATGGGGGGCAGCAGTGAAGAGGAGATGCGACGACGCGTAGCACATTTTATGAATCTGGTTGCATTCGAAGGACCTGTCTATTACCAGGATGAACGTGACAGTTCTTTAGAAGCACGCGCGCTGATGTTCGGTGTGATGAAACAAAAACGTAATGGCAGACTTGACTCCCTGGCAGCAAAAATTATTTTAGAGCGTTGGCTCGCTCGTGACACCGCGTAGTCACCGTTGCATACAATGACGTGTACAAAGTCAATTAGGAATGTAAAGAGAAAAATGCTACTGCCTCACGTTCATCGTCACTTAACTTCTCTTCGGAAAACAGGGGATCGTTGTCGAGTTTTTCCTGAATGCGTTTCTTGCAAAATTCACGGACATGCCTACGGGCACAGATTTTGTCAAAAATAAAACCCAGTCCGCTAAACTGGTAGGGATCGTCCTGTTCAATGCAGAGTAAAACACCCTCGCATGAAGACTCAATAACACTTACCATATCGCGATACTCAATATTAAACTCGGTGGCATGCCACCCCATATCTTCGAGCTCTTTGTCAGCAAAGATTGAAATGCCGTCCCCTGAAGAGTCGTCATAATCGCAGTGTCGGATATTAAGATTTAAAATCTCTTTCCATGCAGCAGCGGCTTTAATTAAAACACGCGCATCATCTTCGATGATTTTATAGTTCTGAGAGAGCATGTTGGTGAGTGAATGAGATTGTTGCGGTGCAAGTGCTGATGTCGAGGCAGGCGCGATGCTGCCTCGATAAATAAGCGGGTAAGACTCGAAGTCACTCTCAATAATCTTGCCTTCGTAGGTGATGGCAAACTCTTTAGCACTGTTGATAGCATTGAGCAGAGCGGATCGTTCGACAACAATAATTTCGTTAAACAGATTGAATTTTTTCATGATATGTCTCGATTTTTTTGTTGAATTTTATCACGTTAAGCAAAAAAAATTTCAAAGATGTCAGCTTAACCCCTTGAGTTAAATCTTTTTTTTGCTTTAATTTTGTATAATGCGCAAAATTTTCGTCTTTAATGGCGGTATCAAAGGCATATGCGATGGCATTAAATGTTTATTATGACAAAGACTGTAATTTAGAACTAATTCAATCTAAAAAAGTTGCAATGATCGGGTTTGGATCACAGGGTCATGCTCACGCTGAAAACTTACGTGACAGTGGTGTTGATGTAGTTATCGGTTTAAGAGAGGGTGGCTCTTCATGGGTAAAAGCCAAGGCAAAAGACTTTTCCGTAATGAGTGTAGCCGAAGCTTCGGCAGCAGCTGATCTTGTCATGATCTTGCTTCCGGATGAGAATCAAGCTGAGATTTATGCCAATGAGATTGAGCCAAACTTAAAAGAGGGGGCTACCATTGCTTTTGGCCACGGCTTTAATATTCACTACGGGCGTATTCATCCGCGAGCGGACATTAACGTTACGATGATCGCACCAAAAGCCCCGGGACATACTGTACGTTCTGAATTTGTTCGCGGTGGCGGTATTCCCGACCTTATTGCAGTAGGTCAAAACCCAAGCGGCAGCACAAAGGAGTTGGCGCTCTCCTATGCTTCTGCTATTGGCGGTGGCCGTACGGCAATTATTGAGACGACATTTAAAGATGAGACGGAGACCGATCTTTTTGGAGAGCAGGCCGTACTGTGCGGTGGCGTCACCTCGCTGGTTCAAGCCGGTTTTGAGACTTTGACCGAGGCAGGTTATGCTCCGGAATTGGCCTATTTTGAATGTCTGCATGAGCTCAAGCTTATTGTTGACCTGATGTTCGAGGGCGGTATTGCCGATATGCGTTACTCCATCTCTAATACTGCAGAGTACGGGGACTACGTCTCCGGAAAGCGTGTTATTAATGATGAGTCTAAAGCAGCAATGCGAGCCATCCTGCAAGAGATTCAAGACGGTCGGTTTGCCAAAGATTTCATTCTTGAGGGGCAGGCGGGGTATCCTCGTATGAGTGCTGAACGTGCCAATGCACGCGCATCATTGATTGAGCGCACCGGTGTTGAGCTGCGTACTATGATGCCATGGATTGCAAAAAATAAGATTGTAGATCTCGATAAAAATTAACAGCGTAACGCCTCAGGTGCGTTACCCGACCTCCATAACTATAAAAAAATCTTCAGAATGCTTTAATAATAATAGTGATACCATTTTCGAGTACGTACTAAATTACTTCAAAGGAAGCCGATGGCAGAAACAGATTTTTTCTTGGCTTTGGATTTGAAGTTGCCTGCTGCAAGAAAGTGCAGGAGCTTTAAATTGGGTTGTACAGCAAGGTGTTCT
>JAJRVF010000079.1 GCA_024277395.1 Campylobacterales bacterium | reverse complement strand
CAAATCTGCCCTCTTGCTCAATAACATCAATCACACTTTTGCAGTGACCCCCGCCGCCTATTAAAAGTATCTTTTCCATCAGAGTCTCACACTGCTTGGGATATTGACCACACACGCTTCAAGCCACTGAGAATTTTCCAAATGACCGCATTGGGCATCTTTAAACATTTCCAACCTGTTCATCAAGGTCCATACAGGTCGGGTCATTACTCCTTGAGTATTGGTCTCTTCTAAAAACCGGTCACGTTCGGCTCTGTCATTGAGAATAACGGCATTAAGCCAATAGTTTGATTGACTCTCACTAGGCTCTGTCATAAACGCAATGTTGTTTTCAGCAAAAAAGCTTTGGTATGCCATGGAGAGTTCACGTTTGTTCTCTAAAAATATATCCAGATTTTCCAACTGGGCAACCAGCAGCGCAGCATTAATATTGGGCATACGATAGTTATACCCGACCCTATCATGGGTGTACTCCCATTGATGCGGCACTTTTGCTGTTGTTGTCATATATTTAGCTTTTTTTGCCAAGGCTTCATCATCGGTGACAATGCAGCCGCCGCCGCCTGAAGTGATGATTTTATTGCCGTTAAAGCTAAAGGCACCCAGTTTGCCGAATGTTCCGGTATGCCTGCCTTTATAGTAGCTCCCTAGAGACTCCGCGGCATCTTCAACCAGAGCAATATGGTAATCATCACACAGCGCTTTTATTGCATCAATTTTGCACGGGTGTCCAAAGGTGTGCATGGGCACGCACGCTTTAACGGTCTTACCTGTCGTTTTGTTTTTACATGTAGAATTTTCAACCACACAGTGCCTCTGTAAAAAGAGTTTCAGTGCTTCTGGTGATAAGCCCATGGTGTCTTTGTCGACATCAACAAACACCGGTGTGGCGTTACAGTACGCAATAGCATTACAGGTCGCTATAAACGTCAACGGCTGCGTAATGACTTCATCACCGGGCTGCACATCGGCTAGCAGCAAGGCGATATGCAAAGCACTGGTTCCATTAACGGTGGCCACGGCATACCTGGCTCCCGTATATTCCGCCATGCGCTTTTCAAAGTCATCTACAAACGGTCCGACGGAAGAGACAAAAGTGGAGTCAATGCACTCACTCAGGTACTGTTTCTCATTGCCGATAAATCGTGGCTCGTGAAGCGGTATCAATTCTGTTGTATTAAAAGTTGAGCGAATAAACTCAATAGTTGGCGCAAACATTACATTTTCCCATCCAAATATCTGCCCGTCTCTTGATGGCCAAAGTCGGGAATCATCTTAAAAAAGAGTGTGACAATCTCCTCTTTGTGCCATGCTCTGTCTGCTTTAAGTTTTTTAATGGCTACTTCAAATTCATTTAAGAGGGTTTCATTGAACGCAGCCTCGTTTTTAATCACTCCAAGATTTCTAAAGCGCTGCATATCGAGTATCTCATTGTCGGTAAAGAACTCTTCAAAGTCTTTTTCACCCGTGGTATCGCTTGAGGTAAAAAGACAGGGCCATTGTCCTTGTTCAGGCAGTGTTGCAGCCAAAGCTCGTGCCTCATCTTCATTCTCGCACAAGTACGGTTCATACCCTTTGTCGTTGAGGTACTTGATAGCAATATCTGCAAAGGAGATCAGATGCAGGCTTTCGCTTAGCTTGGGGAAGAAGATATCGCGGTTCTCTCCAAAGATGCAGCTCATCAGACAGAGCTCACCGCTCTCTTGGGGGGTGACGAAATAGCGTTTAATGTCATGAGGCGCCACAATAGGCTGTCGTTTCTCAATGCGCTGATTAAAGCTGTGCAGCAGGGAACCGTCAGAAAAAGCGACATTGGCGAAGCGTGCGGTTGAGATGGTGATCTCAAGTGAGCGGCGCATCAAAAACATCTCCATAATCCGTTTGCTTGCCCCCATCATATTCACCGGATTGGCCGCCTTGTCGGTTGAGACACAGAAGTATTTTTTGACACCGTTGTCAATGGACTGCCGGAGTGTTTTGTCGGTATTGAAGATATTGACATCAATCATGCGCATCAGCGTGAAGGGATCTTTCTCGCTTCGGACATGTTTGAGAGCGGAGAGATTGAGGACATAATCATACGTTCCGTCTGAGGCAATAAAGGCATCATACTCCACACTGCCTACATCCAGAGCAAAGGTTTTAAACTCCCCGTCAATGTAGCCAAATGAGCTTCGAATATCACGTACCAGTTCCACCATGTTGTTTTCAGAAATATCAACTACATGTAATTTCTTGGGATGACGTTTAAAAATCTCTTTAACAACAGCCTGACCGATTGAACCGGCGCCGCCAATGACGAGAAATGATGATGATGCAACAATGGAGCGCAACTCATCTTCATGAGTGCTCACATCATCTTGAAACAGAGCATATTCCCGACCGATTAACGCTAACATATCACTCCTCTTGCTACACTGTTTCACTGATTTTACCATAATCTACTCTATTGTCATATAGTGCGGTACCAATTCACGAATGCGTCGATAGATTTTTTCAAAATCGGTAGAGTAGACACGGCTCTCACCAACAGAGGTAATGAAATTGGTATCACCCTTCCAACGCGGCACCAGATGCAGGTGAATATGCTGGGCAATACCCGCACCGGCTATCTCGCCTAAATTCATGCCCAAATTGACACCCGGAGCACCAAAACCCTCTTTTAAAAGTCGCACTCCCTGCTGTGCCAAAGCGCTCATATGCAGCCATACGTCAGCATCAAGTGTTTCAAGTTTGTCGGTATGGGTATGCGGGATAATCATAAAATGTCCCGGCGTATAGGGGTAACGGTTCATCACAATAAAACAGTGTTGATCGCGATGCAGTACATGTAAATCAGTATCCTCGTGTGCATGGGTGCTGATATGACAAAACACACACCCCTCAATAGCCTTGCCTCCAACATACTCGCTGCGCCACGGCGCATATAAAATATTCTCCATCACAACCTCCTATAAGAATGCAAATACCAAATCCGGAAACAGCACCACCACGCCCAATGCCACAAGCTGTAAAAAAATAAACGGCACAATGCCTTTGTAAATCTCCAAAGTAGTTACCAGATTTTGAGACGCTCCTTTTAGGAAAAAGAGCGCCAGACCAAAGGGCGGTGTTAAAAACGACGCTTGCAAATTCAGTGCAATCAGCACAGCGAACCAGATAGGATCGATCCCAAAAGCATGCATGACCGGCACTAGGATCGGCACAATAATAAAAGAGATCTCTATAAAATCAATAAAAAATCCCAAAATAAAAATACTTAACATCGCCACACCAATGAAAATCCAGACATTGCCGATGTCGTGACTGAAAAACTCAACCACCATATCGGTACCGCCCAACTCGTTAAAAACCAGTGAAAATGCGGTTGCACCAAAGAGAATCATAAAGATCATACCGCTGAGCTTGACGGTCTCAAACGCGGCATATTGAAGCATCTGCACCGTCAACGAACGGTTGATCGCGCTCAAGAGTATGGCTCCGAGTACCCCAAAAGCCGCTGACTCCGTCGGTGAGGCAATACCGGCAAAAATTGAGCCTAATACCATGACCATCAACAGCAACGGCGGTATAATGGCAAAAAATGTCTCTCGGATCGTCACAAGCGTCTGCTCTTGCTGCGAGGGAAGATGTTGCGGTTTGAACAGACCAAAAAGCATGATGTAGGCAATATAGAGTCCCACCAGCACCAAGCCGGGTAAGACAGCACCTTTAAACAGATCCCCTACACTCACGCTCATCACATCACCTAAAATAATGAGTATAATCGAGGGGGGAATAATCTGACCCAGGGTGCCACTGGCAGCCACCGTTCCTGATGCCAACCCTTTGTCATAGCCGGCGCGAATCATTAACGGCAGGGCAATAACACTCATCATGACCACCGAGGCACTGACAATACCCGTCGATGCCGCCAGCATAGCACCCACCAGTACCACACTGATAGCCAAACCGCCCTTAACTGAACGAAACAGCGAACTCATGGAGAGCAAAAGGCGTTCAGCCATTTGTGATTTTTCTAAAATCAGCCCCATGGCAATAAAGAGCGGTACCGCCATAAGCGTAGTATTGCTCATAATACCGTACATACGAAACGGCAGTACATTAAAGACCTCCAAGCCCAAAGGAGAGATGACGGCAAAAAGAATCGAGACGGCACCAAAAACAAAAGCAACGGGAATGCCGACTAAAAGCAGCACTAATGCGGCGCAAAACATCAACAACGCCATCATAACGAGGCCTTGAAACGTTCCAGAGCCTTGAACAGCTCTTGAATCGACTGCAACATCAACAATACAAAAGCAAACGGCATTAACGATTTGACAATAAAACGGTACGGCAGACCTCCGGGGTTCGAAGAGCCCTCCATTTGAGAAAAGCTGAGCGCCACAAATTCAAAACCGACATAGACAATGAGCAGCGAGAGCGGTAACACAAAAAAGAGTTGCGAAATACAATCGACCACGGCTTTGTAGCGCGGCGAAAAGTGCTCATAGAAAATATCAACCCGCACGTGGGCATTGAGCTTGAGCGTATAGGCAATACCGAACATAATTACCAGATCGAACAGGTGCCATTCCAGTTCTTGCAAAGCAATAGAGCCCGAGCTAAAAAGGTAGCGTACCGCAGCATCATACGCGACCAAAAGCACCATGGCCACCAGTGCCAAAGCGGCTAAAATTCCGGCAACGGTCGTTGCACCGTTAATCCATTTCACCCTCGGCTCCTAAATAAAATTGGGGGCATCATTGGCAAACAAAATAATATCACCCGCGCGTGTCTCTTGCGCCAGTGTCGCCGTCAGCTGTGTTTTGTCTTTAAGAATAATGGTGCGATTTACATGTAAATGCTTCTCAAAGAGGGCACGGTTTAGTTCCGAGGTAATTACTGCCGTATCAAACACTTCATTAATCGCATCAATGAGTCGCATATTGAGCTCTTTGGTGCTTTCAACCAATCCGGGCGTGACAATAACCTTGCGACCCGGATGCAGCGAACAGAGCCGAATACCTTCAAGCATACCGTCAATATTGCCGTTATAGCCGTCATCCAAAATGATCTTTCCGCCGGCTTCAATTTTCTCCAAACGGTGCTCCACGGGTTGCAAGGCTGCCACGGCATCAACAATCGTCTCAGCTCTCATCCCCAAAGAGTGAGCGACAATAACGGCGGCATTGATGTTAATAGCCTGAAACGCACCCAGAACATCGGTGTGACAGTGCAGCACTTTTCCTTCAAGTGTGACGTCAAAGTCGATCCCCTCCAGCGTCGCATTGACATGACGCAGCTCTTTACCAAAAAAAGT
>JAJRVF010000078.1 GCA_024277395.1 Campylobacterales bacterium | reverse complement strand
CGCGACTGCAAAATTATTCTGGCCAGTCACTTTGAGCGCCCCATACCGGGTGTTTATGATGAAAAGTATTCGCTTGAGTCCGTAGCAAAACGGCTGCACTCTATCTTAAAGCTTGATGTCATTATGGCAAACGATGTCATTGGCGAGGATGCCAAAAACAAAGCAAAAGCCTTGAATGCGGGTGAAGTGCTGTTGCTCGAAAATCTGCGCTATGAAGCAGGTGAAACGCAAAACGATTCGGAATTTGCCCGTGAGTTAGCTGCGTTTGCCGATGTCTATATTAATGATGCCTTTGGTGCATGCCACCGCAAGCATGCCTCAATTTTTGCTATGGCACAGCTGTTTGATCACTCTGCGCGAGCCGCAGGATTTCTGCTAAATAAAGAGATTGACTTTTTTCACAGAGTGTTAAAAGATCCGGTGCGTCCTTTTGTCTCTGTTATTGGAGGCAGTAAGGTTTCAGGCAAGCTGCAGGCGTTGGTACAGCTGCTTGAGAAGGTAGACAAGGTGATTATCGGCGGGGGCATGGCATTTACCTTTTTAAAAGCCCAAGGGTATGAGATCGGGAATTCGCTGGTTGAAGATGACCTGCTTGATGACGCCAAAAAAATTATGGAAAAAGCCAAGGCAATGAACGTGAAGTTCTATCTTCCCGTAGATGTTGTGGTGGCAACGGAGTTTAGCAATCAGGCCGCCATCAAATACTTACCGACCCAAGAGATTCCGAAAGGGTGGATGGGTCTTGACATCGGACCAGCAAGCAGTCGACTCTTTCGAGAGGCACTCAATGATGCACAGACGGTACTGTGGAACGGACCGATGGGAGTGTATGAGATGGATAAGTTTTCCAAAGGGAGCATTAAAATGTCACACTACATTGCCGAAACACATGCTACGACCATTGTCGGTGGCGGGGATACGGCCGATGTCGCCGCACGTGCAGGAGATGTTGATGAGATGACTTTTGTCTCTACCGGCGGCGGGGCATCGCTGGAGCTTTTGGAAGGAAAGATGCTGCCGGGTGTTGAAGTGCTTTTAGTGAAAGAGGCATTATGATAGTCGCCGCCAATTTTAAAACGCATATGACGCGGCAGGGTACACGGGAATATCTGGATGAATTGAGCCGTTTTGTCGCTGCGCGTGAGCGTGATGACACGGTGATGGTCTTTCCTCCGGCAACGGCACTGGAGTGTGGCAGTACCGGTGTACTTGTCGGTGCCCAAAACGCCTATGCAACCCGAAACGGCGCATTTACCGGAGAGATTGGACTTGAACAGCTTGAGGAGTTCGAGATTCGCACTATCTTAATCGGGCACAGTGAACGCCGCCATGTTTTAGGGGAGTCGCAAGAAGATATTGTTCATAAATGCAATTTTTTTAAAGAGCAGGGTTTTCGGATCATCTACTGTATCGGCGAGCCGATTGAAATTCGTGAAAGCGGCAGCGATGCTCTGATGGAGTACCTTGAACGTCAGCTTGAGGGGATCGACCTGGGCTATGAACAACTGATTGTTGCCTATGAGCCGGTCTGGGCGATTGGAACCGGATTAACGCCTTCAACAGATGATATTTTGCTTATTCACAATGCGCTGAAAAAAATAGTAAAGCGTCCTTTGCTCTACGGCGGCAGCGTGAAGCCGGAAAATGCACGAGAGATTATGGCACTGGCCAATGTCGATGGGGTATTGGTCGGCGGGGCATCGCTCAATATCGACGATTTTACATCAATCATTCAATCAACACGGTAAGGACTTACGTATGATCATGCAAGGGAAAAAAGGGCTCATTGTCGGGCTGGCAAACAACAAATCGATTGCGTACGGCATAGCCAAAGCATGTGCCGATCAGGGAGCAGAGATTGCCTATACTTATTTGAACGATGCTCTGAAAAAGCGGGTAGAGCCGATTGCCAATGAGCTTGGCAGCAACAAGGTCTACAAGCTTGACGTCTCCGATGAGGCTGACATGAGCAGTATTGCCGCAAAAATTGCAGCAGATTTCGGCACCATTGATTTTGTCGTGCATTCGGTGGCCTTTGCTCCTAAAGAGGCGCTTTCAGAGCCGTTTATGAAGACAACAAAAGAGGCATTTCGGATTGCGATGGATGTTTCGGTCTACTCGTTTATTGATCTTGTCAATCGTCTTGAGAATGTTTTGAGTGACGATGCCTCTATGTTGACGCTGAGTTATCTCGGCGGTCCGAAATATATTGTTAACTATAATGTTATGGGAGTTGCCA
This sequence comes from Campylobacterales bacterium, assembly GCA_024277395.1. Classification (GTDB taxonomy): domain Bacteria; phylum Campylobacterota; class Campylobacteria; order Campylobacterales; family Sulfurimonadaceae; genus QNZR01. The sequence continues at coordinate 6,382 of JAJRVF010000078.1, read as the reverse complement.
AAGCGGCGCTGGAATCCACGGTGCGCTATATGGCGGTAGACTTAGGAAAAAAAGGGCAGCGGGTCAATGCGATCTCTGCCGGACCGATTCGTACCTTGGCTGCTGCAGGCATCGGCGATTTTAAACAGATACTAAATTGGAACGAGTGCAACGCACCGCTGCGTCGTAATGTCACTATTGAGCAAGTCGGTAATTCGGCCATGTATCTGTTGAGTGATCTGGCTTCGGGTGTTACCGGAGAGATTCACTATGTCGACTCGGGGTACAATATTATGGGTATGGCAGCGGCTGACAAGTCTGAAGAGGGCAAAGCGGTTCTGGTTTGGGATCAAAACCGCTAAAGTGCTACCAATTTACATGTAAAAACAGCACTGAGTAATTTTTAATCACTCAAGAGCTTTGCATTGTCTTTATTATCTGCTACACTTATAAGAATTCGAAATAACACACAAAGAGATGGGAGCAATCATGAAGTTAAGGACAATGAGTTTGGCAGCAGCGCTGCTGATAGGCGTAGGAGCACAGGCAGTTGAAATAGGTGAATTTTCCGGTGATGCACGACTGTATTACGGTACGGCAGATATGGATCCGAACGATCTGTTTCATAAAGACGGTGCTATGGGAAATGCGGCTATCAGTGCCGATTTGGGTTTGACATTCAGTGACCGTGTTACCGGCAACTTTGGCGTGACCTATTTGACGACTATGGGACTGGAGAACTCTTTGGTAAGCGGCGTATGGGCCGGCGGACTTAAAGATCAGTTATGGCTGGATGAAGCGAACTTGGCTTTTTCGGTGATCGATAAAACCTCCATGGTGGTCGGTCGCCAATATTTAGATACGCCGTTGGTTTTTTCAGAAACATGGAATATTGTCAGCAATGCTTTTGATGCTGCCGTGCTTGTCGATCAGCATCTTCCTGAAACTACACTAGTGGGTGCTTGGATCGGACGCAGCTGGAATAATGCCGAACCGGTTGATGCCAAATTCGGCGGCGAGTTTAGCACCTTTGGTAAAAGCGGGGCATATGCCGTCGGTGCGGTGACGACCTTGATTCCTACGGTAGAACTTGAGTTATGGTATTACGGAATTTCCAGTATTGCGACAGCTTTTTGGGCACAGGCAGAGACAGATATTTCAGGTGTTTCAATTGGTGCTCAATTTGCCAACCTCTCACCAAACAGCGGTGACGACACGAGCGCATTTGCCGCAAAACTAGGCTATGGTGTTGAAGAGAGCTTTAATGTTGCCGTGGCCTTTTCGCAAGTCTCTGAAGACGGAACTCTTAATGTACAAAACAGTGCCGGTCTTGCCGGTTTTGGTCAATCTCCGCTTTATACGGAAGCGTGGTGGAACTTTGGATATGTCGGCGCACCCGATACGACCTCATACTCCATTTTGGGCGAGAGTGGTTTTGGACGCTATGATGTCGGCATCTATTTTACATCTGCCAACAATGACGCCGGCGATATGATGGATTTGACGCTGACGGCAGGGTCATCCATTGGTGCTTTTGATTACGCACTTGCTTATATTATGACCGATGCAGACAATCAGAACGGCGGTGATGCATATAACACACTGCAGGCATACCTAACGTACAACTTCTAAGTGTATCTTCTTTCGCCTTCGGGCGAAAAGTCACCCGCATTGACCCTTTTTATGTTATAAATAGCAGATGAAAGTATTGCTTGTTAAATTCTCGTATGTTTTATTGATGCTGCTGTTGATTTCCATTATCTCTTTTGTTGCCATTCATGCGGCTCCGAATAGTTTTCTGGCCGCAGGAGAGCTTAACCCCAATATGACTCCGCAGACGATTGCGCAGCTGAAAGCCATTTACGGTCTGGACAAACCGCTTTTACAGCAATACGGTGATTGGATCGTGAATATGCTGACTCTAAACTTCGGTATCTCTTTTGTCAGCGGTGCGGAGGTCAGCAGTGAGATTTTAAAGCGCTTGCCAATCACACTGGCAATGAATATCGTCTCCATGGCAGTGGCTTTTGCACTCTCCATATATTTAGGAATCAAAGCAGCCTTGCATTTTCAGCAGCGTTATGATTATGCCGTTCGTCAGCTCTCTTTGCTCTCTTTTGCCATGCCTTCATTTTATTTGGCATTGCTGATGATTCTGTTTTTCTCATTGCATCTTGACTGGTTTCCTATTGCCGGACTGCACTCAATCGAGCCCAAGGAGGGAGTGGCCTACTATGCCGATATGGCATGGCATCTTGTGCTGCCCATTGGCGTAATGATTTTTTTGAGCTTAGGCAGCATGACTATTTATGTGCGTTCCTTGACACTGGAGATCTTAAAGAGTGACTACTATTTTTTTGCGCGTACCCGAGGTCTATCATCGCGGCAACTGCTGCGTCACTATATTGTACCTAATTTGTTGCCACCCATAGTGACACTGTTGGGTCTGTCTCTTCCCGGACTGATTGGCGGCAGTGTTATTTTAGAGTCCATTTTCGGTATTGAAGGTATGGGTCAACTTTTTTATTTGAGTGCGTTAAGCCGGGATTATCCGGTAATTATGGGAATTTTGATGATTACAGCTTTTTTAACGCTGCTTGGCAATATCATCGCCGATGCGGTACTGTTAAAAATTAACCCTTTTATGAAAAAATAATAACATAATCTGTTAAAAAAAATAGTATTATTAACAAATCGAAAACACTTGTACGCTATCATAATTCTGAATTTGAACAGGAGTGTGTAATATGAAAAAACTTTTTACAACATTATTTGTTGTAAGTTTGTTGGCATCGAATCTGTTTGCCGGCTTTTTTGTGAAGGGAACCATTCATCATGTCAGTATCCGATCGGATGGAACGGTTTGGGTGAGTATGAAGAGAGAAACCGGGAAAGTGACAGGCAAGTATAAGTTTGCCGGCAGGGGCGATGCTTTAAAAGCGATCCAGGCTGCCGTCCTTAGTGCCAAGCTTACTTCGGCACCAGTGCAGTTATGGTGGCATGAAAAACAGTGGTATCGCGTGGAACTGCTTCCCTAAGCAAGGAGGCGGTTTTAAAATACATCTTTATTCCGAAATTCTGCAATTTCGGATTCTACCATCTCTTCAATCATCATTTCAAACAGCTTTGAGATGAGATTGGGATTGAGCCCTTGCGAGAGGGCTTGATGCCGCACTTTTTGCAGGACAAAATCGACACGATCTTCCGCTTTGACCTCGTCAATACTGTTTTTAAAACCGGCAGCTTGATGTATATAGCGGTTTCGTGCGGCAATGAGCTCGACAATCTGTGTATCGAGCGCATCAATTTCACGACGAACCTCTTCTAGGGTGTGACATGTTTTTATTTCCATAACGAACTCCTTTATAGGTATTATACGTCAAATTCGTTATAATCGCGTAATTTTAACAATAAAGAAGTAATAATAATGGACGTGAGAGAAGCGTATTTAAACTATTTTGAATCCAAACGACATCAGCGCATTGCAGGAGCGCCTTTGGTTCCCGAAGATGCCACACTGCTGTTTAATAATGCGGGGATGGTACCGTTTAAAGCAATTTTTACCGGTGAAGTTCCTGTCCCAAGCAATCCTCGTGCTACTTCATGTCAGCCCTGTCTGCGTGCGGGAGGCAAACACAACGATCTGGAAAATGTCGGTCATACGGCACGCCATCACACCTTTTTTGAGATGCTGGGAAACTTTAGTTTCGGTGACTATTTTAAAGAAGAAGCCATTGCGTATGCATGGGAGTTTATTACCGAAGTCTTAGAGCTGCCTGTAGAGAAGCTGTGGGTTACCGTACATGAGAGTGATGACGAAGCCGAGAAAATATGGCGACAGTATATAGATGCCGATCGGATCAAGCGTCTGGGTGATGCCGATAACTTCTGGCAGATGGGTGACACGGGGCCGTGCGGTCCGTGCTCTGAGATCTTTTATGATCAAGGGGCGGAACACTTTCATACTCAAGAGGATTATCTCGGAGGGGAGGGTGACCGCTTTTTGGAGATATGGAATCTGGTTTTTATGCAGTATGAGCGTAACAACAAAGGGCAGATGCACGCGCTTCCCAAACCCTCAATTGATACCGGTATGGGACTTGAACGTGTTGTTGCCATCAAAGAGGGAGTGCGCAGCAACTATGATTCGTCACTCTTTATGCCGTTAATTCGCCATGTAGAGCATCTGCTCAATAAACCGTATGTTTATGAGAGCGGCGCGTCGTACCGTGTTGTTGCCGACCATATCCGCACGACGGTATTTCTACTCTCCCAGGGAGTTAATTTTGCCAATGAGGGGCGCGGTTATGTATTGCGACGCATTTTACGCCGTGCGGTGCGTCACGGATATCTGCTTGGTTTTAAAGGGCCGTTTATGCATACCTTGGTTCAAGGTGTAGTTGACACTATGGGTGATGCGTACCCCTATTTAATAGAGAAATCAGCGACGGTAAGAGAGCAGATTCGTCTGGAAGAGGAGCGTTTTTTCAAAACGATTGCTTCGGGTATTGCGCTGTTTAACGATGAACTGCAGCAAACAGACAAGGTATTTAGCGGTGCAGTAGCATTTAAGCTGTACGATACGTTCGGATTTCCGTTGGATGTAACCGAAGACATGCTTAAAGAGAGGGGCGTGACACTCGACAAGGAGCGGTTTGACACTTTGATGCATGAGCAGCGTCTGCGTGCTAAAGCGGCTTGGAAAGGGAGTGGCGATACCGCGGTAGAAGGAGATTTTAAGATGCTCTTAGAGCGTTTTGGTGTCAATGCGTTCATTGGCCATGAGTATCGTCAGGCGAAGGTGCGGATTGTAGCACTGTTGAGTGAGGATTTTCACTCTGTCGAAACACTGCATGCCAGACAAAAAGGGTGGGTGCTATTGGATCGTACGCCGTTTTATGCGCAAAGCGGTGGTCAGTGTGGCGACAGCGGCATGCTAGGAGAGAAGGCGGCAGTACGTGACACACAGCTGTTTCACGGTTTAAATCTCTCCCATATTGAGGTTCATGATACTGTGAGCGTGGGTGAGACACTGCAAGCAGCAGTAGATCGTTCGCGTGATGAGATTGCCAAACATCACAGCGCCACCCATCTGATGCATGCCGCTTTATACGAGGTTTTGGGTGATCATATTGCACAGGCGGGCTCTTTGGTAGAAGCAACGCGGCTACGCTTCGATTTTTCACATCCTAAAGCGATGACACCCGAAGAGATTTTGGCGGTAGAAGAGCGGGTTAACGAGGAGATTCTTCGCGGAATTGAACGTCACACACAAGAGATGGGCATTGATGAGGCGAAACGCAGCGGTGCCAAGGCACTGTTTGGTGAGAAGTATGGTGAACGTGTCCGTGTTGTCAGTTTCGGCGATACATCCGTTGAGCTTTGCGGCGGTACCCATGTCAGCAACAGTGCAGCTATCGGTATGTTTTTGATTCTTAAAGAGAGTGGAGTGAGTGCGGGTGTACGACGGATCGAAGCGGTCTGCGGCAAAGCGGCTTACCGTCATGTCAAGGCACAGCGTCATACGGTAGAGGCGGTACAAAAGATGCTGAAAAATCGGGATATTATTAATGGAATTGAGCGGCTGCAAGATCAGACGAAAGTCCTAAAGAGTGATCTTCAAGAGGCGCTCAAAGCGTCCAAAGAGGTGTTGCACGGTGAAGAGGTCGGCGGTGTGACACTTGTCGTTGAAGCGATCACAGGCGGCGATATTAAAGAGCGCATCGATGAGCTGAAAAATGCTCATGAACGCATCGCCGTGATGCTGTTTCAGGTAAAAGGATCCAAAGTGCTCATGGCCGCCGGTGTGAAAAATGCACCGCTGAAAGCGGGAGCATGGATTAAAAAAGTAGCCCCGATTTTAGGCGGCGGCGGTGGTGGTCGTGACGACTTTGCACAAGCCGGAGGCAAAGAGACGGCTAAGATTAATGAGGCAAAGTCTCTGGCGCACAATGTGGCGTGTGAGATCTTGTCCTAGGCCGATGACAACACCTCAGCTGCGCCTTGCTTCGAGCTCTTCAACCCGCGCCGCACTGCTGGATGCAGCGGGCGTTTCTTTTCTTCAATCGGCTGTAGATTTTAATGAAGATGCCGTAGAGGCTCAGAGTGCAAAGGCGTTCGTCTATCAGGCTACATGGGGAAAATATACGGCGGCACTGAAGCGGTACGGCTATGAAACGCTGCCGCTTCTTGTTGCCGATACCGTGATTAGCGTTGATGACAGGATCTTGCGTAAGGCTGCCTCTTTGGAGGATGCCCGTCGTATCTTATTGCTGCAAAGCGGTGCAACGGTTTCGATTGTCACCTGCATGATCTACCGCTCTAGCACTTTGGAACTGGTGGATCTTTCTGCCACACACTACCGGTTTGCTCCGTTTGATCATGAAGATCTGGAGCGTTATCT
>JAJRVF010000077.1 GCA_024277395.1 Campylobacterales bacterium | reverse complement strand
TCAACGCCTTTTACAATAATGAAAGTGACTACTACGGAGTATATTTTAAATATTTTTTGGATTTAAATAAAAAAAACAATGATGAAACCATTCAGAGCCTGCCCGTGTTTCACTATCATCGCTATCTGGACTCACTCTTTCAAGAGTATCTGTTCTATAATGTTGATGCGACGGCCACCAATCTGTTTCGCAAATCAGGGAAAAACGCATTTCAAAGTGAGCTCAATATTCCCATTACTCTGCGTAACTCCTTTTTTAATGATTATTTAGAACTCAGCTATACCATGCAATTGCACGGCAGACATATTTTTTTTAGCGGCGAAGATGTCATACCCGACCCCAACAACCATTATAATAACGGAATTTTTGCACGAAACTACTACATTTTTGAAATGGAGAGTTCTTTAGCCAAACGTTATGAGAATGTATCGCACGTCATGACTTTTCATGCATCTTACACCAACGGCGGCAGTGACTATAAAAGCGGGTACTATAAAGAGTCTGAAGCCATCTGTAGCCGTAATAATACCTACGCTAATCCGCTGTGTGACTATTATGATATTGTCGATATTGAAGATGCCGCCGAACTGGCAGTGACGCAGTTCTTTTTTGATAATAGCGGCAAACAGATGCTCTACCACAAGCTTTCGCAAAAAATTACCAACGAGCTTAACAGTGACGCTTTAGGAGAGCTGGAAAATGAGTTGGATCTGCAAATCAGTGATACGGTCTCCTATTATAACGATACATTGTATAATCACGATCTAACACGTATTACCAAGTTTCTTAACGCATTACGATATAATAACGACATTATAGTAGTGGATATGACCCATCTGTATGAAAATTATGCAGAGGAAGCGTTGAACAAAAGCAGTTATCTTATTGCTGATGTAGCGTATCAGTACAATAAACATTACAAATATTTTGCTAAAGCAGCGTATGATATTGAAAATGCCGTCAAAAAAAACATGGAGTTAGGGTTTATCTACTCGAAGCGGTGTTGGGATTTTGGAATTCGGTATGTTGAGAACAATCGACCTCAACCCTCAAACAGTGCCTCCGCATCAATTTTTGATCGGTATGTTTATATGACCGTTTCATTAAAACCGATAGGCGGAACCGATATCAAAGCATGGGAATTTTAAAACGAGGCGATTGATGAGAGGATTGAAATAGATGAAACTAGAAGCAAAAATCGGTCTTTTTGTTATTGTAGGTTTGGTAGCACTTTTTCTGTTATCGACTCAGGTGACCAAACTGGGATCATTCGATCAAAAAGGGTACGAAGTCAGTGCCTATTTGGATGATGCTACCGGACTGGAGCTTCAGAGTAAAGTGAATATGAACGGGGTTGCCATCGGCGAAGTCTCGAAAATTTATATTGAGGGTCGGCGGGTGCGTCTGGTTTTGAGTATTCAGCCACAGGTGCGCATTCCCAAAGACTCGCTTATTGTAGTCTCGCAAGAGAGTGTGCTGGGGGCTAAAAACATTAATATTTTAGCCGGTGAAAGTGAGGAGAATGTTGAGGAAAACGGGGTGCTGAAACATTCAAAGCAGTATGCCGCTTTTGATGAGACCAGTGACACGGTTAATGCGGCTGCGGGTGAGTTGCAACTGCTGCTTAAAGATTTTAGGAATGTATTGGATACACAGCGTCAAGAGGAGATCAAAGAGATGATTACGGCATTTAAAAATGTCGGTGTCAACTTGGATAGTATTGTACTTGAGAACCGCGCTGCACTCAAAGCTGCTATTGAGAATATGCGTGACATGGGTGCCGGGTTTTCGCAAACAGCCAATACCGTAAACAAGGACCTGCCGCAGATTATGGCTCGACTGGATTCTCTGACGGTGCGTCTTGACAGTATTGCATTAACACTCAATGAGAAACTTCCGGTTGCGATGGACAAGTTTATTGCCATTGAAAACAATGTATCGGGTCTGATTGATGAGAATCGTGAATCACTGAAAAATACTCTGGTTTCAGCAGACAGCTTTTTTAGCAGTGGAGAGAACGCTTTTTCTAAAGTGGACTCAATTCTTGCCAATTTTACGGTGAGTGAACTGCAAGTAGGTGCGAAAGCGGACTATATGGTCAACGACTCGGCTATGAAGACGACAGCAGGCATTGTTTACCTTCCTAATCCTGAAACGTACTATATGCTCGATATGATCTCTACAGATGACTACAGCAAGGCGGGAGAACTGCCTAAAGTGCATGATGAGAGCGAGACCTATGTGTCGGCACAGTACGGAAAACGATTTGACAATTTGTTGTTGCGTGCCGGAGTAATTGAGTCAACAGGGGGATTTGGAATGGATTATTATGCCTATAATGATCGCCTAAAATTTTCTGTTGATGCGTATGATTTTAATGCGGTTAATGATGTTCGCGGAGAGAATGCACACTTTAGAGTCGGGGTGCAGTACCGTATGTTAAAACACCTGGAACTTTTTGGCGGATGGGACAATTTTGCCAATTCTGAGTCGCAAACACTCTATTTTGGTGTTGGTATGCGCTTTATTGACAACAATTTAAAATATGTGCTAGGCAGTGCATCCGGTCTTAAGTAACAGAAGAGGGAGAGAGAGTGGAGTGTCAAAAAGGAATTTTCAATGATCGCGCTGATGCTGCAGCACAACTTTTGGAATTTTTACCCGTTGAGAAGATGCGCGGTGAGGCATGGCATCTTATTGCACTCTCTTTTGGCGGACTGGAGATTGCCGAACAGTTGGCAAAACGTCTGCATCTGCAAGCAGAGATTCTCTTTAGTGAGCCGGTTTTTGCACCGCTTAACGAAGAGTGTGAAGTTGCGCGTGTGAGTGAGACCGAAGAGATAGTGATCCATGAAGCGCTGTGTGAATCCTTTAGCATCGGTCTCGATTTTGTCTACGGTGAAGCCCATCGTAAGCATGAAGAGCAGATTTTGAGTGCGGTATATCAGTATCGCAAGGGGCGGCCGTTTCCATTGCTTAAAGCGGAAGTGGTCGTTTTGATTGACGATGGAAGTGAGACCGGTTTAAAGTTTTTAACCGGGGTGAAGACTATTTTAGCGATGAAACCCAAAGCAGTTTACGTGATTGCTCCGATTTTGCCGCATGAAGTGTTGGAGTCCTTAGACCCTTTAGTAGATCACATCTATTATTTACATGATGTTAAAGACTATTTAACAACACCGGCATATTACAAAAATTTTGAGCCTTTAAGCGGTGAACGTGTCGAATTAATATTAGGAGAGAGCAGTGACGTATAATGAAGTAATTGAGTTGGAAAATAAGGTTGAATGCTATGCTTTTGACCAAGTGGCCAGACAGGCAAACGGTACCGTATGGTTACAGAGCGGCAATACGGTTGTATTGGCAGCAGTAGTCATTGATGAGACCGATTTTGTCTCTGAAGAGTTTTTGCCGCTGACGGTGCAGTATATTGAAAAAACTTATGCTGTCGGAAAGTTTCCGGGAGGTTTTTTTAAACGTGAAACAAAGCCGAGTGATTTTGAAACCCTCACATCGCGTATTATAGATCGTTCCTTGCGCCCGCTTTTTCCCAAAGGTTTTGCCAATCCGTTGCAAATTACCATTATGGTGCTCAGTGCCGATGAAGATGCCGATTTGCAAGTACTGGCACTTAATGCTGCCTCAGCTGCTCTGTTTGTCTCCGATATTGATATAAACACCTCGGTCACTGCGGTACGCATGGGTAAAATCGGTGATGAAATTATTCTTAATCCGACAATGAAACAGCTTGAAGAGAGTACGCTGGATCTCTATGTTTCCGGAAGTAAAGACGATCTGTTAATGATAGAGATGCGCTCTGTAGCTTCCGAGGAGGTGGAGATGCTTGACCTTCCTATGATGGATCCAATGATTGACCCGACACTCTCGGCAGAGATGGTGTCTCAGCACCGCTGCAATGCTGTTTCAGAAGATGAATTTGTAGTATTGCTCTCACGTGCCAAAGCATACCTGAGTGATGCCAATACAACATATGAAACGCATTTTGATGCTTACTCTAAAACATGCATGCCGCTGATATGTTTAGATTTGAGTGTTGCCAAGGAGATGACAGAATATATACATGTAAATCACTTGGGTGCTATTCAAAATGCCATTAGCGAGATGGCACGAACCGAACGTTCTACAGCACTTAAGCGGCTTCGAAAAGAGATTTTGAGTGTGAAAGAAGAGTGGGACGAAAAAGAGCTTAAACGTGCTATTGAACAGGTCAAACAGGAGACGGTACGCTCACAGATCTTAGACGAAAACCGCAGGGCTGACGGACGCACAGCTACCGAGATACGTCCTATTAGTATTGAGACCAATGTCTTGCCCTCAGCTCACGCTTCAACACTGTTTACGCGAGGTCAAACTCAGGCATTGGTAGTATTGACTATTGGCGGTTCCAAAGATGCACAGATGTTTGAAAAGCTAACCGATGAAGGAACACAGAATGAAACCTTTATGGTGCACTATAATTTTCCGGGGTTTTCAGTAGGAGAGCCGTCTCCGGTCGGCCCGCCGCGCCGTCGCGAACTGGGACACGGAAATTTGGCCAAACGGGCACTGGAGTCATCGCTGCTTCCCTCAGATAAAACGCTTCGTCTGGTTTCAGAAATCATGGAGTCCAACGGTTCATCATCCATGGCAACGGTATGTGGCGGTTATATGGCGCTGCGTGCGGGTGATATTGAGATGAGCGATATTATTGCCGGCGTGGCAATGGGGATGGTCAGCGAGAATGAACGTTATGCTATTTTGAGCGATATTACCGGACTTGAAGACCATGACGGCGATTTGGATTTTAAAGTCAGCGGTTCAAAAGAGGGCATTACGGCACTTCAGATGGATATTAAGCTTGGCGGCATCAGTTTGGAGATACTGCAACAAGCACTCAATCAGGCGAAAGCGGCGCGGTCTCACATTATTGACATTATGGAAGAAGCCGAAAAAAATATTGAGCTCAATGAAGAGAGTCTGCCAAGCAGTGATTTATTCCACATTGATCCGGATTTTGTAGGCGATATTATTGGCCAGGCAGGCAAGACCATTCGTGAGATTATTGAAATGTTTGAGGTGGCGATTGATATTGATAAAAAACAGGGTCATGTCAAGGTCACCGGCAAGAACAAAAAAGGAGTGCAGGGCGCACGGGAGCATATTGAAAAAATTATTAACAATGCTCCTGAAAAAATCAACTATCAAGTTGGTGACGAAGTGGAAGGAAAAGTCAAAAAAATTGTTGATTTCGGTGCGTTCATTGAATTGCCCGGCGGTACGGACGGCTTGCTGCATATCTCAAAAATTTCCGATGAACGGGTCAGCAAGGTCAGTGATGTGCTGAGTGAAGGCGATAGCATTAGAGTAAAAATCATTGAATTCAAAGGTAACAAGATCAGTTTAGACCGCG
>JAJRVF010000076.1 GCA_024277395.1 Campylobacterales bacterium | reverse complement strand
GTTTTGCGTATTATTATTGTTATCTTTTGGCAGTTCATCATAAAGCGCATCAAAGCTTCCTAAATCGCTCCATGCGATATCACTAGAGATAACTTTAACTTTTTGACTCTTTTCCATTACAGCATAATCTATACTGTCTTCGGGAATTGCAGCCATTGCTTCATGAGCAATGCGGATCATATCTTTTTTCTCAGCACTCTCATACGCACTTTTAGCAGCTTGATAAATCTCTGGCGTATAGCATTGCAACTCTTCTAAGAATATTCCCGCCTTAAAACAGAACATACCGCTATTCCAATAGTAGTTTCCTGCTTCAATATATTCCTGAGCGGTTTGTATGTCAGGTTTCTCTTTGAAAGAGAGAACATTCCTTCCTTTTGCTTCAATGTATCCGTATCCGGTTTCAGCATATGACGGCGTAATACCAAAAGTAACAAGATTGTTGTTTTCGGCCTCTTCTTTGGCTTGGATTACTACTTTTTTGTATGCTTCTTGATCTTGAATAAGATGATCCGATGGAGTGACAAGAATGATCTCTTCGGGATCAAGGTCAAAACAAGCAAGGGCAATAGCAGGTGCTGTATTACGACCTATAGGTTCAAGCAGAAATGAGACATTGTTGCTATGTTCCATTTGATCCACAGCCAAGAAGTACTGTTCTGCATTGGAGACAATATATTGTTTGTCGCAAAAGAGACTGTTACGCTCAATAGTGAGCTGAAAGAGGGAGCGATTATCGAAAAGCTTGACAAATTGCTTTGGCATCAATGTGCGGCTGATGGGCCAAAGACGTGTGCCGGAACCACCACAGAGAATAACGTTGGTCATCTATTCCCTTTTACCACAAACCAAGGGTTTAAGAGATTCTCTTTATTATAAACCATGGGCTGGTTATTTTCAAACTGGCAGGTCATCTTTCCCGCTTCTCGAACAATGGCATCTGCGGCACCGGTGTCCCACTCCATGGTCGGGGCGAGTCGGGGGTAGATATCGGCGGCTCCTTCGGCGACCATACAAAGCTTGAGGGAGCTTCCCTTGGAGACCTGCTCAATTGTTTCTGTCTCTAGCGCATCAATAAAGGCCTGGGTCTCTTCTGAGAGATGGGACTTTGAAGCCACAACGGAAAGCTTCTTTTCTGGCGCACTGTTGACATGCAACGGCAGCTTTTGATTGTTCTTGTATGCCCCTTCACCTTTTTTTGCCCGATACATATCCTCCAGTGCCGGAGCATAGACAACGCCCAGCACGGGAGTGTTTTTGTGGATAAGGGCAATATTGACGGTAAACTCGCCATTTTTCTTAATGAACTCCTTGGTGCCGTCAATGGGGTCAATCAGCCAAAAGTAGTTCCAGTCTTTTCGCTCTTCATAGGGAGCGGCTTTGTTCTCTTCGGAGAGTATGGGAATGTTGGGGTAGAGTTGCGTTAAAGCGCTGCAGATAATCTCGTTTGATTTGGTGTCGGCTTCGGTTAGAGGAGATTTATCATCTTTGTAGTCTACAGTGAAATCTCTGCTGTAAATCTCCATAATAGCGTCACCGGCCTCTTTGGCAATAGCGACAATATCGTTTGTGCTGATCGTATTAAGCATTGCAGTATCCTTTGGCAGCAAGATAGTCAATAATGATGTCGGCACAGGCATCAATTGAGAGCTCGCTGTTTTTTACATGTATTTCCGGGTTTACCGGTGCTTCATAAGGGGAGGAAATGCCGGTAAAATCGGGAATTTCTCCTTTTCGTGCCTTTTTGTAAAGACCTTTGGGGTCGCGGCGTTCGCACACTTCAATCGGGGTGTCAATAAATACCTCAATAAATTCTCCTTCATTCAGCATGGTTCTTACGCGTTTGCGATCTTCTTGAAACGGTGAAATAAAGGCAGAAAGAACAATGATGCCGGCATCGACAAACAGTTTGGAAACTTCGCCGATACGACGGATGTTCTCAATGCGATCTTCATCAGAAAAGCCGAGGTGGGCATTGAGTCCACGGCGAATGTTGTCACCATCAAGCAGATAGGTGTGCTGTCTCATGGCGTTTAGTTTGGCTTCTACGGCATTGGCAACGGTCGATTTTCCGCTGCCGCTTAAACCGGTAAACCATAATACGCAAGGGCGTTGATTTTTGAGTGCGGCACGCGCCTCTTTGCTGACGTGGTGATCGTGCCATACAATATTCTTATTTGACATAGTGCTTCTTTACATATTTTACAATTTTTGCCGCAGCTTCATCGACACTCATCGCTTCTGTATCAATAACAATTTCGGCATGCTGCGGCTCCTCATAAACATCGTTGATACCCGAAAAGTTTTGGAGCTCGCCTTTGATCGCTCTCTCATAAACCCCTTTGTAGTCACGTTGCTTGCAGGTGTCAACGTCGGCTTTAATGTGTACAATAATATTATTGGTTACCATATCACGAATGGCTTTGCGAGACTCTCGGTAGGGCGAGACAAACGACGCTACGGTAGAAATAGAGTTTTTTTGTAGTTTCTGAATTAAAAAACCGACGCGATGCATATGGCGATTGCGGTCTTCTCGCGTAAAGCCGATATCGGGAATAAGGTCACGGATATCTTTGGCATCAATACGCTCAAGCGGGATATGCAGTTTTTCAAGCTCTTTGTAAACGGCATCGGCAATTGTGGTTTTTCCTGAAAGCGGCAAGCCCGTGAACCAAAGGTTGAACGGTTCGATCTTCTTTTTACCCTAGTGAATTTTAAACCAGGCGCGTTCATGCAGCCAGTAGAGCGCGACTTTTAAAACGGTTTCGATCATTCCGGCCGCAATGGCGAGATCGAGTCTTCCGAAGAAGACATAAACAATGGCAATAGTAGTTGATGTTGCGACAACACGCCAGCTTATCCCTTTGACAATAGAGCGTTGATTGGTCTCTTTATACATTAGACTGTTTTACACTCCCACTCCGGGAAGTTGTCGCGAATAAATTGATTAAGTGCCTTTTCCGCGTCACTGTAGTGTTTGCTGCCACGCTTAAGAACATCTTCGTCTCTGCGGCTTACCCCGACGATCATGCCGGCTCCGACAGTATTGTTGGTAATGCGGTCAACCACAATAAAGCTGCCGGTCAATCGATTTTCCTTGTAGGAGTCTGAAGCGATGGGACGGGTTAAAATCATGCGGCATGATGCAATGTCGTTAAGCTCAAGTGCTTTAACCTGTGTCCGTTCGTAGGTATTGACATCGACTTTATAGTTTATGTGCTCAAAGTGTCCCGAAACCACAGAGGTGGCGCGCTTAATATCATAATTGCGCCCAAGTGTCATCGGTTTGTCATCCATCCAGACCAGCATCACTTTGAGGGAGTTGGAGACACGCGGCAGGCTGTGTGTATGGACAATCATATCACCGCGGCCAATGTCAACCTCGTCCTCAGTGGTAATGGTAACGGCCATAGGAGCATACGCCTCTTGCACCGTTGCTTCTCTGTTGGCTTCAGTAATATTTCCTGCGTTGATAATGCTTTTGACTGTTGTTGTCTTTCCTGAAGGCAGTACCGTAATATCATCACCGACACTGACGCTTCCAGCGGCAATGGTGCCGCAAAATCCCCTGAAATTGAGATGCGGGCGGTTGACATACTGTACCGGAAAGCGGAAGTTTTCCGATTTCTGTTCTTTGGAGATATCCATAGTATCCAGCAGCTCCAAAAGCGGCTTGCCTTGAAACCATGGCGTATGGTTACTTTTATCGACAACATTATCACCGTCTAAGGCGCTAACAGGAATGTAGTATGTGTTTTGAATGCCCAGTTCGTCTGCAAGGAGACCGTATGCTTGAGATATCTCGTTGTAAACGGCTTCACTGAAGTCCACGAGATCCATTTTGTTAATCGCTACAATAACATGCTCAATACCCAGAAGCGAGACAATAAAGCTGTGACGCCGCGTCTGTGTTAAAATACCTTTGCGCGCATCTATGAGAATAATGGCAACATCTGCGGTTGAAGCGCCCGTCACCATATTGCGGGTATATTGTTCATGTCCCGGAGTGTCGGCAATAATAAATTTTCGCTTTTCTGTTGTGAAAAATCGGTAGGCGACATCAATGGTAATGCCTTGCTCCCGTTCACTTTGCAGACCGTCAACCAGCAGAGCCATGTCGATTTTTTCGCCGGTAGTGCCATATTTTTTACTCTCGCTTTCTGCTGCTGCGAGTTGATCGTCAAAGATCATTTTGGAGTCGTACAGCATACGACCGATCAGTGTGCTTTTGCCGTCATCAACGCTGCCGCAGGTCAAGAAGCGGAGCATGTCTTTGTTTTCATGCTTTTTTAAATAGTTGATAATATCCATTAAAAATACCCTTCGATTTTTTTCTGCTCCATAGCACCTTCTTGATCTTTGTCAATGAGGCGTCCTTCGCGTTCGCTGCTGGTGGAGAGCAGCATCTCTTTAATGATTTCAGGCAGCGTGGTCGCAGTGGAGTTGATGGCACCGGTTAGCGGATAACACCCAAGTGTTCGAAAACGCACCATCTCTTTTTTGGCAGTTTTACGCAGCTCCTCCGGCATACGTTCATCATCAACCATGATTTTGGTGCCCTCATATTCGACTACTTCCTGTTCTTTGGCAAAATAGAGCGAGGGGATAGGAATGTCTTCCAGATAGATATATTGCCATACATCAAGCTCCGTCCAGTTGCTAATGGGAAAGACGCGCACGCTCTCTCCTTTTTCAATGGCAGTGTTATAGACGTTCCAGAGTTCAGGGCGTTGATTTTTCGGATCCCAGCGGTGATGTTTGTCACGAAAGGAGAAGATGCGCTCTTTGGCACGGGACTTCTCTTCATCGCGGCGGGCCCCTCCAATAACGGCATCATAGCCGCCGGCATTAAGCGCTTGTTTCAGTGCCTGTGTTTTCATAATATCGGTGTGTACTTTACTGCCTTGTTTAAAAGGAGAGATGTCCATATCGATTCCTTCGGGATTGGAGTGCACAATAAGATCAAAGCCCAGATCTTTGGCTCTTTGGTCGCGAAAAGTGATCATCTCTTTGAATTTCCAGAGGGTGTCTACATGTAAAAGCGGAAAAGGGAGTTTGCTTGGCGCGAAGGCTTTCATGGCCAAATGCAGCATGACCGAAGAGTCCTTGCCGACAGAGTACATCATAACAGGATTGCTGAATTCGGCAGCAACTTCCCGCAAGATATGAATTGATTCGGCTTCAAGCTGTTTGAGATGGGTCAGTCGTTCTTGAGTTACCATATAGTTCCTTGTATAATGTTCAGATAATGCATGCCATTCTACGCAAACAATACCAATGTATAGTTCAATTTCAATCAAATCTCGCGTATTCTATCGTTTTTATTCTTTTTTGTTGCTTTGGCATTGGTTTTTTTTCGATACAATTTCGTAATAAAATGAGGATGACTATTGAAAAAAGCAGTAATACGATGCGTTAAAATAGGAACAGTAGTCCTTATTGTGTTTGGCATTATTTTTATAAACTTAGGGGGTTTTTTTAATGTCACTCAGAAACCGCAAAAGAGTGATGTGATTGTCTGTTTGGGCGGTGGTGACGGAGCGCGTCTTCGCAAGTCTTTAGCGCTTTATCAAGAAGGGTATGCCCATTCAGGCATAATTATATTAACGGGCAATACTGAAATTGGTTATGGAAAAAACCAATACAGTAAAATTGACTATTTGACCCGGCACGGGGTGCCGAGGGATGCGATTGTCTTTCTGCCAAACACCTCCAATACCATGAAAGAGGTATTGGCGCTAAAACACTATTTGCTGCAGCATGGTTTGCATAGTGTGATGTTTGTATCAGATCCACCCCATTCGCGACGTATTAGAATGTTGGCCAATACCGTGGCGTCTTACAACAAAGCGGGCATTGTTGCTCAAGAGGTCAGCAGTGAACCGGCATGGTGGAATACAGATGCATACTATAACAACAAGAAAGCGTTGGGATATGTGGCTGCTGAGATTATCAAGCTGCCCACCAATTTTATTGCTTATATGATTTTTGAGCCCTTGGGTGTGAATGTATGGCTGAAAGAACATTTTGCAGAGCAGTTGCATTTTATGAAGCATTATATTCACGGAAAGCTTCGGATGTAGCATGAAAGTCAATGCCATATTTAGAGATTCCTCGATATAATAGTGCACTTTAACACTCAAGGACACAACAACCATGCAATTTACCGCACCGTTAAAAAGCAACTCGAAGCGCATTATGCTCTTAGGTTCAGGGGAGCTTGGCAAAGAGGTCGCCATAGAGGCGCAACGTTTAGGGCTGGAGGTCATTGCCGTTGATCGCTATGAGAATGCGCCGGCACAGATGGTGGCGCACCGTTCACATGTCATCAACATGCAAGATACAGAGGCTGTTTTAGAGATTATTCGTCACGAAAAACCGGATTTTATTTTACCGGAAATCGAAGCCATTAGTATTGAAGCGCTTTTCAGAGCCGAGGCGGAAGGGTTTCATGTTATTCCCAATGCCGAAGCCGTCAGCAAAACCATGAACCGAAAGAACATTCGCCGCTTTGCCGCAGAAGAGCTGGGAGTAAAGACGGGAGCCTACCGCTTTGTCAGCACTTACGAGGAGCTTTGTGATGCGGCTGATGCATTGGGGTTTCCCTGTGTGATCAAACCTGTGATGAGCAGTTCGGGGCACGGGCAGAGTGTAGCAAAATGTGCCGATGACCTTCAGGCATCATGGGAGACGGCAAAAGAGGCACGCGGCGATGCGAGCGAATTGATTGTCGAAGCGTTCATTGCATTTGATTATGAGATTACTCTGCTGAGCGTTCGTAATGGCAGAGAGACGGTTTTTTGTGAACCGATCGGCCATATTCAGCGTGACGGGGACTATGTTTTTAGCTGGCAGCCGATGCAGATGAGTGACAGAGCCAAAGAGAGTGCTCAAAAGATGGCCAAAACGGTCACGGACGGCTTAGGCGGTCGCGGACTGTTTGGTGTGGAGATGTTTGTCTGTGGCGATGAGGTCTACTTCTCAGAGCTTAGTCCCCGTCCGCACGATACGGGCATGGTCACGCTCATAACACAGAGTCAGAGTGAGTTTGCATTGCATGTGCGTGCCGTGCTGGGACTGCCGTTGGACTTTACTTTTTACGGCAGCGGAGCGAGTGCCGCATTTAAGTCGGAAGCAGAATCACATGCGCCGGCAATTGAAGTGGATGAGTCGCTCTTTAGTGCTAACAGCTATGTTAGAATCTTCTCCAAACCTGAGGCTCACAAAGGGCGACGTTTGGCGGTAGCACTGGTTTACGATGAGGTCGAGCATGCGTTAGCGCAAGCGAAAACGCTTATTGGAAAAATAGAGGATGTGCTATGAAAATTGTTTTTCTTGATGCCGCAACGCTGGGTAAAACAGCTCTTGATGCATTGCGGCAATTCGGTGAGGTTGATATCTATGAGACGACCTTTTCGGGTGAGACCTTGGAGCGTATTAAACATGCTGATATTGTCATTACTAACAAGGTGGTTATAACCGAGAGAATGATGGCTTCGGCGAAACATCTGAAGCTAATTTGTGTGGCGGCAACGGGAATGAACAATGTTGATTTAGAGGCGGCATTGAGCCATCATATAGAGGTCAAAAATGTTGCGGGCTATTCGACACATTCAGTCGTACAACATACCTTTTCCATGTTGTTGTATCTGGTCGGAAGTTCGTGTTACTATGACCGGTACGTTAAAGAGGGCTTGTGGGTTTCGAGCCCGATTTTTACCCACATTGACAGAGCTTTTTTTGAGATTCACGGTAAAAAATGGGGGATTATCGGCCTGGGTGAAATCGGCCGTGGCGTGGCATCGGTTGCAACGGCTTTTGGTGCAGAGGTATGTTACTACTCAACGTCATATAAAAACGAGAATGAGACCTACGCCAAAGTCGGCTTGAGCGCTCTGCTTGAGACGTGCGATATTATTTCCATTCATGCTCCGCTCAATGCCAATACCAAAGGGCTCATTTCACAATCGGAGCTGCTGCAGCTCAAAGAGGGTGCCATATTGCTCAACCTTGGACGTGGCGGAATTGTTGATGAGGCTGCGCTTGCGCGCATTATTGATGTGAAAGATATAAAAGCGGGACTGGATGTTTTAGAGGCAGAACCAATGCAGGAGCAGCACCCGCTTTTACATGTAAAAAACAAAGAGGCTCTGTATATTACGCCGCATATTGCATGGACCTCGATAGAGGCGCGTAATCTTCTGGTTCAAAAGATTGTCGATAATATTCAATCTTTTTTAGATGGCTGACGCGCTAGCGCTTTT
>JAJRVF010000075.1 GCA_024277395.1 Campylobacterales bacterium | reverse complement strand
TGTTAAGGGTTTTTAAATATTCTAAATTTTTTTGCATCTATCGCATCCTGTCCATTAAAATTGCTCCGGCCACACTGACATTGAGTGAATCAAACCCATGTGCCATCTCGATTTTAATTTTGTAATCCAGCTTCTTCTGTACCCGAAGAGCAATCCCTTCGCCCTCACTGCCTAATATCAAAGCCCGCTTTGAAACCATATTTACCTCTTTAATACTCTCGCCGTCCGTCACTGCACCATAAATGGCATACTCCATAGTTTTTAAATCATTTATGATATCCAAAACATTTTTACAAAAAAGCAATGGCATATCAAAGAGTGCTCCACTACTGCTTCTAGCTATCGGCTCATATGAAATTTTATTTAATCCGCTAATAACAACAGCATCGACACCTAATGCGTACGCACTGCGGATAATAGCTCCTATATTTCCCACATCGGTAATACCGCTTAACACCAGAACAAACGTTTTGTCCTTCAAAAAAGAGACTGTTTGAAGCATGATCTCGTCTACTTCAGCTAAATAACCCTGGTGGTTTCCGCTCTTGCTCATCTGCTGAGCCGCTTGCTGCGGAATACGTTTGACTTCAAAAGCATGACGCATAAGCCTGTCATACTCTTTTTTATCAATATCTTTTGCCAGATAGAGTCTCTTGATTTTGTTCGGGTGATTCTCTATCATATAATAGATACTTTGCTTACCATAGATTAACATCACAATATTCTAGCTAACTTTCAATTAATCGCTCATAACATTGTTTGGAATTTTCGCCTGTTATTTTCGAAATCAGTTTAGAAGCTGCTTTCTTGGGAATATTGAGTGCCAAAATATCACCTTCACTCAAAGCAACGTGTCGTGCGGGTGCCGATTCAATAACAACGACCCACTCCCCTTTTACATGTAAATCAAGCATGGAGAGAATCTCGCTTGCACTCCCGTTATAATAGTGCTGGTAGCGCTTTGTCAGCTCTTTAGCTACAAAAATCTTTCGGCTTGCATCTTCAGCAGCAATAGCCTGGAGCAACTTCACTAATCGATGCGGTGCCTCATACACAACCGTGGTAAAACCGTTATACAGAGCATGCAACAGTGCAGTTTTTCGATCGCTTCCTTTATGGGGTAAAAAACCGAAAAAGAGCATCTGGGTTGCTACAAAACCACTTGCCACAAAAGCAGTTAGCACCGCATTGGCACCGGGCAATACATCATAGGCGATGCGGTTTTGCTGGCAATAGTACACCAATTTCTGCCCCGGGTCACTGATGCCGGGCATCCCGGCATCAGTGACATAAACCACATCGGCATCAAAAAAATCTACATGTAAATTATGCATAAAGCGTGATTCATTATGGGAGTGCAGTGCAATAAACTGTTGCTCTTGACGCTCATAAGAGTAGCGCTCAGAAAGAATTTGAAGGAGTTTCTTGGTAACTCGGGTATCTTCGCAAAGCAAGATGTCGGCTTGAAAGAGTGCTTCCATTGCGCGAAGCGAAATGTCGGCAATATTGCCGATAGGGGTAGGAACGAGGGTTAGCATCCTTCGTTCTTGTAAAACGTATTAACCGCGGTTGTAACGTTTGTTGAACTTCTCAACACGTCCGGCAGTATCCACAATTTTTTGCGATCCGGTATAGAACGGATGACACTCGTTACAGATGTCGATCTGCATACTCTCTTGCGTACTTTTTGTTGTAAAAGCGTTACCGCATGCGCACGTCACATGACACTCGACCGATTTGGGGTGAAGATCTTTTTTCATTTTGGTTCCTTTGATACACGTCGAAGTACGTATATCTGTATATTTGGTTTGACCCGTACAGGCATCGGGTTTTATGGAGGCGAATTATATCGAAGAAAAACTGTTTTGTCTATGAATTACAATAAAATTTTACTTGCCACAGCACATACGGCGCTTTCAGAACGCAGTACCATCGGCGTATTGAGACGAAAACACTGCTGCGAGGCAAGCTGCCGGCGTTCGGCATCGCTAAAGCCGCCTTCACAACCGACTAGTACCGTATCAATCGTTCCTGTATCTTCTAAAAGCGTGTCACAAAAATCCAGATAAACCAAATGCTCATAACGTATCAATGCCGCTTCCAGACTATCAAGCTGTTCAAACTCCATAAAATCACTCCGTCCGCACTGCTGCATGGCAGCAGTGACAAGGCGTCTGAAACGTTGAAAATCAAGTTTAAAATGACGCTGAGAACGGGCACAGGGGACAAAAGAGATCTTGGCGACACCAAGTTCAGTTAGTGTTGGCAGGACTTTTTCAATAGACTTACTATCAACAATACACCAAATTACATGTAATTTTTTTGCTGCACCCACCACCGCTTCAACACTGCGCTTCAGCCGTAACTGCGCCGTTCGATTCACAATAGCCTCTATGACGTAGTGATACAGCCGATGCGAACACGCTTCCGTACGCATCGCAATCACATCGCCCTCACTATGGCGCCGTACCTTAATGAGGTATTTAAAATGCTCCCCTCTAAGATCGATCTGTTCGCTTCCCGCCTCATCGTGAAACATGAAGATCACAGCCACATCCAAAGCGACATGACAACATTCATGGCCAATTCAGCGCCAAAAAGTCTGTAGGTCTTTGTTTTATAGTTTGCAAAAGCCTTCTCGGCTTTGAGGTTAATATGTTTGAGCGAGCCGTAGCGTCTGGCCTCCAAAACTACCATTGCCACGGCAAAAAGAATCATCACAATATTTTCCAGTGTAAACGACAGATGTTTTGCCGCCATCATCACCATTCCGGTAAACAGAATCAAAAAAATCAATGACGACGAAACAGGCATAACAATACGCATCTGTTTCGCATAGACACGAATGTCATTGGCACGCATGAGGTGCACCCAGTTCATAACAATTATTCCGATTAAGAGCAACACGCCACCGTTGTGGATGCCGATACTCATTGCATACATCTCTTCCATAAACTGCATTTTACCTCATTTTCCTTATAATACATTACAAAAGGAGTATTATGGCACTAAGTGTAGAAGAGGCGTTACAGACAATATATGCATCTGTCACCCCAAAATTGACCGAACTCATTCCCATTGAGCATGCCTCGGGACGGGTGCTGGCTCATGAGCTGTATGCCACACACAATCTGCCGCCATATGACAACTCTGCTATGGACGGGTATGCCGTTACAGCCGATGATGCCGGATCTTGTGTTAATGTGATTGAAACCATTCATGCCGGCGATGACAAATCCACTCTGCTAACGCAAGGATCTGCAGTCAAAATTATGACCGGTGCACGACTGCCGCAAGGATGCGAAGCCATTGTACCGCAAGAGGAGGTAACCCTGACACCAAAGGGCGTCACCCTTCCTGCCACCATCTACCCTGCGCAGCATATACGGCTCTGTGGGGAAGACATACAAAAAGATGATCTGCTCCTAGAGGCGAAAATCCGCCTTTATGCACACCACATCACACTCCTGGCTTCACAAGGCATCTCGCATGTTCATGTCCACAAAAAACCTCGTGTTGCCATTTTCGCTTCAGGCAGTGAGCTTAAAATGCATTATGAAACGGTGGCACCGCACCAGCTCTACAATACCAACTCTCCAACCTTTATGGCACGGGCACAAGAGCTTGGTTGCGAGGTAACTTTTATTGGAACTGCCGGTGATACTCTTGAAGAGATTAAGGAGCATGTGGGCGCATCGCTTGATGCTGATCTTATTGTTACCTCTGGAGGCGTAAGTGTTGGTGATGCCGATTTTACGAAAGAAGCTTTTAATGCTTTTGGATTTGTTGCGGCATTTGACAAGGTCAATATTAAACCCGGAAAACCGACAACCTTTGGAAAAATTGGAAATACCCTCGTGCTGAACCTTCCGGGAAATCCTCTCGCCGCAGCTCTTAATTTTGAGTTGTTTGCACAGAGTATTATTTTAGCACTGAGCGGTACCGCAAAAAAATATCTTGGTGTTTTACATGTAAAACTTCACAGTGATTTTAAAACCAAGCCCGGTCGCCGCTCAATGGTTCCGGGCTGGTATGACGGAGAGGGCTTCAAACCTTGTGAAAAATTTGCTCCGGGCATGGTCTCGCCCTTAGCAACATCCAATGGTATTATGATGATTGACGAGAGTGTCTCAACATTAAAAAGTGGAGTTACCGTTAAAATGATTCCGACACAATGGGGACTATATAGCAACTCCATGCAAAATCTCATTACACACTAGAGTGTCAACCGCGATGCTAAATTAGGCAGTTTTTCATGAGTTTTGGAAGTGTAAAAACAGCCGTGGACATCGCCTATGATATAGGGCGTCATTTCTTCCCTTAATACAAAAATCCAAACAACCACAAGGGTATTTTATTGCCAAAGCCCACCTCCATATCATCAGCTGCTACAAATGAGTTTGGTATATCTTTTATCTGCTCAAAACCTTTGTTTTTGCCACCGATTTCAAAAGTATAAGTTTCCTCTACCAAAAAATCCCCAAGTGTGGAGGCGTATACGTTTTTTGTGTCAAAGCTATCTTGTATATCATAATAGTTACTTAACTGATTTAGAAAAAAAGTCTCTCTTACAGTTCCAATATTTGGCTCTTTTGTAAACATTAGATTTGTATTTTCGAGGTATATTTTTTGCGGTTTATCCAAGTTTTTAAAGGAGAGTGATGATTTCATCAAAAGTTTTATCAAACCAGCATCATCCAACCTATAAAGATACTCTTTTATAGTTCTATCATCTTGAACATCAATACTCTCTTTAAGACTCTTTAGTGTAGGGGAAAATGGCACACTCTCCATAATTATTGATAGCAATAACTTTATCTTTTTTATACTTTTACCATTTAGTGATGGAAACATATTTAACAAATCACTCTCAATTGTAGTGTTTATATTTTGTTTTAAAGTTTTGAAAAAAAGTGCACTATTTGGCATACTTTGGTAGTACGGATAGTAGCCAAATCGCAAATAATCTTTGAAAAGAGGTATAACTTTTAACTCTTTGTTCTTAAGTAAATCAATAATAAAATCTGCTATCTCTAAATGATTTATTAAAATATCTTCAAGTTGCAATCTCTCAAGCTCAAAATCATAATATAACTCCAAAAACTCCCTAAAACTCATTCCCACCATTTTATAAACTACTGCTCTACGGCTTAAATCGTGAGAGCCTTTGTGAATCTCTAATGCAGATGAACCACTTGCTATCACTTTTAGGTTTGGCAAGTTGTCATAAATACTCTTTAACTCTATACTCCATCTGTCATACTTATGTATCTCATCCAAACATAGCACCTCACCACCTTGAAGCTCGAACTCTTCTGCTATTTCATAGATAGATAGATTTATATTGAAAATATCATCTAAAGATATATACAAGGCTTTGTTTGTGTTTAAATATTTGCTCATATATTGAGCGATAGTTACAGTTTTACCTATACCCCTTGCACCGAGTATGATAGAGAGTCTATGTTCTAAACCCTCTTTTTTTATAAAATATCGCTTATATGAAAGATTGTTGTTTTTTATAAATTGATGACTTTTCCTAAAAAGCTCTGTTAACATATAAACTCCATTTTACGTAATGCAATACAATTATATCGTAATATTTATGTAATACAATACATAAATAGAAAATTACTTTTTCAATATCTTACTAACCCCAGCGCCAGAAAGTCCCAAAAACTTTGCAATTTCACTTTACATAAAACCATCTTGATACGCTTTTGATACTGCATCATTTCTCTCTATTTTTGACATTTAATCATGAAAATAATTCTCTAATTTTAATTTTTGCACAACTTTTTTAGGATTTGATATCAACGGCGGAGTTAAATTCTGCAGTTTTTCGTAAGAAATATTACGAATTGTAACCTTAAAGCAACGCTATCTACTACGATTTTTTTTGACTGAAACTTATATAAATCTGAATCTACTAATCCCTCCTCTTTTTTCTTTAAGTTTATAGGAGTCACCAAGTATATTGATAATATGAGAATAATGTAATAGTCTGTCAAGAATGGCAACTGTGGCAATCGGGAAAATGACAAATACTCAACTACACCCTTGTAGGATTTACGAACCCTTTTTTTGCTTTTATTTTTTCAAAAAGATTGGGATCATTCCAGTCTTTTTGTATCGCTTTTGAAAAAATAATCTGCTCAAAATCTATGGTTCCCATGGTCTCAGAGTGCGCATCATCATAAAAACCTTGAGCATATCCTGTCGCCGTTTCATGCACAATAATGCTATGCAGTGTTACCTCTTTTTCACCATTAACACATGCAGTTTGTTTCAATAGCGCCTCAATAAGCAAAAAAATGACCCGACTAAACTGTTCGGCAGAGGGTGAAACCGGTAAAATGACATAACGATCAGAATGTTGTATCATATCTTTTATATAGGCTTCATCATCGTCACTCCACAGAGTTATGGCATGATCAAAGCTATCAATAATATCTTTCATATGCTGCTTCATTAGACCAAAATCATATACCATCTGTCCATGGTCTAAAAAACTGGACTCAAACAGCACTTCAATTTTATAGGAGTGTCCATGAAGCGATGCACGGCAACGCTCTGTACTGCAGTTTCTGACAATATGAGCATTCTCAAATTTGAACAGTTTGCGAATAATCATCTATACCCCTTTGTTTTGATCCCAAATTCTGATGTGCAGGCGATCACTGTATCGAAACCCTTTGGCTTTGCAATACTCAATTACCGCTTCTGTATTGGACTCGACTTCATCTTTGCTGCCGCCTTTTGGCATGCAGGTGACATCCGTTTTATGCGCAAGGGAGATAATGGCATCGATCTCATCTTGAAGTCCGCTTTGCAAACTTTTTGCATCAACAGTGAACTTAAAAAATGTCTCATCCGCATGCGTAATGATACTATTAAATATCTCAGGGCACACCCGTTTGCTGTAGGGCTCACCGCTATTTGAGAGCTTAACCGAGAGCGCATATATACAAGATTTATAGACCGGATACTGTTCAAAATCGATCGCTACCGCACTATTGGTTTCAAACGTAACACGATGGTGGTTTGCAATAAAATATTCCACAAAAGCAATGAAAACCGGGTTATTGGCATGTAGCAAAGGCTCACCGCCGGTAAAAACAATATCGACATCTTCGGGCACCGTATAGCTTTTAAAAATTTCTAAAAGCCGTTCAACCTTTTCAATAGCCTGCCACTGGGCACCAAAGGCCTGCTTGTCCACGGCATAGAGGGTATCGCATCCGACCAGCTCTCTGCCATCAGCTAAGGTTTCGATACATCCAAACCCTTCACAACGCATATTGCAACCGCCAAAACGAAAAAAAAGTGACGGTACCCCCGTGTATTTTCCTTCACCTTGAATGGAGTAAAAATGTTCGACCAAATAGAGCATCAACCGCCCGTCTCGTAAAAGGCCCGTTTGGATACTTCGCCATCGGCATCACCCCAACGATTTTTTTCCGGCTTTGTACGTACCACTTCTTTTAAAATAAGCGCCGCATCTGCAATATTTCCCTGTTCTACCGCCTCTTTAATACTCATTGCCTCATCAAAGTAGAGACACGGAATCAGCAGACCTTCTGCTGTCAGGCGAATACGATTACACGTTGAGCAGAAATCATCATTGTACGGCTCAATAATGCCAAATACATAGCCGTCATCCAGACGGTAATAGTGTGAGGGGGAATGACCATCAAAACCTTCGTCACAAAAAGAGTATTGTGAACCGATAATTGCTAAAAGTTCACTGCTCTTCATCCCTTTAATATCTACTTGAGCGTGGACGTTTTCCATATATTCTATAAATCGAACCGGCATATCACGTACTTTACAATACTCTAAAATATCCAGAATCTCACCCTCGTTGATGCCTCGCATGGGCACCGTGTTAATCTTAACTTTTAAGCCGACTCGCAGGGCTTCATTGACCCCCTCAAGAACCTGTACCAGCACATCTTTTTGGGCAATACGGTATGCCACCTCAGGTTTGAGCGTATCAATGGAGACGTTAATACGTTGCAATCCGGCATTTTTAAGACGCAAAGCAGCGTTTTTTAAAAGATATCCGTTTGTTGTCATCGCCAGATCAATATCACTCTTATAGTCATAGATCATCCGAATAAACTTGTGCAAATCTTCACGCAACAGCGGTTCTCCCCCGGTAATACGTACCTTATTGATCCCTTCATCTATACAGACTTTTACAAAACTAAAAAGCGCTTCAAAACTCAATATCTTCTCTTTGGGAACCCACGAAAATGGTTTTTCAGGCATGCAGTACTGACATCGAAAATTGCAGCGTTCGGTTACGGAAATACGAAGGTAATTGACTTGACGATTAAAGCTGTCTATTAACACCAATGGATCCTTGCATGTAGTTATTATTAAGGCATTATAGCACTGCGATATTATAAAGAGATAAGTACGTCGCAATAGAAGAAGAAAGATGATGCAAAGAGGGCAAAACCCCTTTGCTGTCACTACAAGTGTCTGTAGATTAGAAGTTGTAACGTGTCCAGAAACGGATGTGATCGGCATCAATTCCGGCATCGTCATGATCACGCATGATGTATGCAGCAAACATATCCATACCCAACGCGCTTGTTTTATAAATGACGTCCAACTCGTTATAGTCATTAACATCATTGGCTCCGCCACTTGACATCACACCGTGAAGAATCACTTTGCCACCGCCAAGTTTCATTGCCGCTTTAAGACCGAATGAGTCAGAATCATGCCCTATAAACTCTTGATTGTAAATTGCCTGCGTATATAATGGAGTTTTGACTCCTGTTCCCACATTACGAACTTTAGCAGCACCGTCATCTACGGAAGTATAGGCTAAGCTTGCCGTTACCGGGCCAAACTCTCCGCCCACTTTAATACCGTATGCTACCGTATCGTCAAGACCTGACGTATCTGGCATAATAGTACCCGCTTGCAGTCCAATACCTACCGGAAGACCGCTAATTTGTGCATCTGCCCAAATTGCCGATGTATCACCGGCAACAGCAACATCATCCAAGAAATAGTATGAAAGTGTCAATGCCGTCATTGGAATCAGCTTCGTAGCCGCTGTCAGCATATAAGCACCTCTGGCTATCGGAGCAGATCCTACAATCGTAGTCGCTGCCAAGTCTGTAAAACCACTTAAGTTCCCGTGCTTATTTGACGTCGACACATACGCACCGACCAACGTTGTTTCAGGAAGGTCACTGTTAATGACTACCGCAGCATCGAATGTATTTTTAAATACA
>JAJRVF010000074.1 GCA_024277395.1 Campylobacterales bacterium | reverse complement strand
TAATCTCTATCGTGGCGGTGCAGATCGTGCCAAAAGACAACAATACATTAGCAAAATGGCTCAGGAACGTGCATATCAAAATGACCTGAAACGACAGATTATGGAACGTTTTGCCGTAGCATGGAGTGCTCGAAAAGAGCTTTCACAACAGATAGAGCATCTTGAAAAATTTGAGGATTATGCCAAAAAATCTTACCGCTTATACATGCAGGAATACCGACAGAAACAGGGCAGTCTGCTTGATCTGATGACGGCGTACAGCGATCTGTTTCAAGCACAACAAGAACGTACTGCACTTACGTACGACCTACTACAGACCCGCTACCGTATTTTAGATGTGATGGGAACAATGGTCGAGACGATATTGGGTGATACCAAAGCACTTTACTCCAAAGTCGGTATTGCGCAAGACGGAACCGCAGTTGACACCCTCCCTCTTGACGTTGACAGTGACGGTGACGGCTATAATGACAGTGACGATCTCTGTCAAAACAGCGTATCGTTGCATGCTCTCAACCATTACGGCTGTTCTGAGTCTGTGCAACCAATAGAGGGAACAGATATATTACATGTAAAACAGAAGTCGTTAATGGCAACACTGATGCAATATGAGAACGTACCCGAACAACATCTGAGTGTAGCAGAGCAACCTGTTGCAGCGGCGGCGGTACCGTCTGTTGCGAAAAAGAAAACATTGCATAAAGCGCCTGCAGAGCGACCAAGCCCGCTGGAGGGAGATGTTATTATTTTAGGTTCATTCCAGACAGAGGCTTCTGCAGAAGCCTCTGCAATGCAGTTTTACGATATGGAACATGCTCTTTTAGTGGTAGAAGCTACCAAATACCGATATAACCTCAAGTTGGTTCTGCAGAGTCGTCATGAGGCATTAGAGCTACTCAAGAGTGTGCGTGTGATGGTACCTGATGCTTGGTACGCCGGGAAGCAGCGCATTGTCTCTTATAGCGTACTCTCCCGTTAAAAAGCGCTCTAACGCTCCCAAAGCAGGGCTACTTTATTGACATGGACATCTGCTTTTCGTGGCTTGATTGTTACGGGTTCTATGGGGTAGTTTTCAAGCAGGAATTGCTCCTCGATCTGATCGACTTTGTGCTCTAACTCTTCTTGCATCAGCATAATTTCTTCTTCAATGCCCTCAATGATTTTTGCTGCTGCTTTTACATCACTGCGCTCTTTTAAGATACGGCCGCCACTTTTGATAGCACTGGCTCCTTTGCGAAGCGTTGCGCTGCTTAGTGTTTTTTTTCCGAAGAGTGCACCGAATATACCCATGCCGACAGCTAAAATGGTATCGGTTGTTTTGGCACTGACATCGGCTTCTTCTTTCTCAAGTTTGGCAATAGCACGATCCAGACGCTTCGTTAACGTGGCAATTTTTTTTGCATAGCGTAGTTCTAGGCTCTCAATTTTTTGGGCTTTTTTCTCGCTTAACAGATCGCGAAGGCGTACTTTAAAATCACGCAGAGACTCATACGGCTCAGATTCGCACTTTAATAATTTACATGTAAATAATTCTAAACTTTTGTTGCGGTAGAGATACTCTCTTAAAGAGCGCTCCAGAG
This sequence comes from Campylobacterales bacterium, assembly GCA_024277395.1. Taxonomy (GTDB): domain Bacteria; phylum Campylobacterota; class Campylobacteria; order Campylobacterales; family Sulfurimonadaceae; genus QNZR01. The sequence continues at coordinate 1,463 of JAJRVF010000074.1, read as the reverse complement.
ATGTGAAATTTTTTCTATCCACGATCGTTGCAGGAAGCGAAGCAAAGGTGGCAGCAGTGGAAATATTGGTGGTAAAATGCGCAAAATCAAAGGGTTCCGCATCGGCATTTTCCCAGGCAATATCACTGGTGTGTTCATCGAGTTCCAATTTGCATGTAATGTGTTGTGTCTCATCAATATTGCGTCGTTGATTGAAAAAACGTACACTGGCTTCTGCTGCAAGAGCAGGATGAAATGCTGTATCGTTTTGCATGGACGTATCGTTATAGTATTGGGGTATGGACTCGCTGAGAATGGGTTTAACAGATGTTGATATATTGCTGCTGCGTACGGGTTGCGGCAATGGGGCAGCAGTACTCTTTTTAGAGGCCATTAAAGAGCGAATATCGTTTTTGGACATCGGTCCTTTGAGGTAGGAGAGTACCCAGCGTGTTGTAAAGATGCGTACCTCCTCTTCATGGGCACTCTTAAGAAAAAAAGTACGCCCTTTAAGTGAGGCAATCATAGCGGAAATGTCGCGCTTGCTCATGCCTTTGATCTTGCCTGCAAGGGCATCAATGACCTTGGCTATATCTTGTTTTGTTTGAAGTTTTCCGATAAACCACGTCCCGATATTTGAGAGCCCTTTATAGTCAAGATCAACCGGATTTTGTGTTGAGAGAATGACTCCTACGCCAAAAGCACGTGCCTGTTTCAGCAGCAGCAGCATCGGTTCTTTGGAGGGAGGGTTTTTAGAGGGAGGGAAAAAACCGAAAATTTCATCCATATAGAGCAGTGCTTTGAGTGTTGAGGCTCCACGTTGCGAACGCATCCAGTCAACAAAGCGATTGAGCAGCAGCGTCACAAAGAACATACGCTGCGCATCGTTGAGATGGGCAATGGAAAAAATAGTAATTTTGGCTTTGCCGTCGGTATCGTACAGCAGGTTTTGAATATTGAGCGGTTCGCCTTGAATCCATGAAGCAAACGAGACGGATGAGAGGACATTGTTAAAGAGCATGGCAAGAGAGAGCCGTTGATTCTGCGGGTAGAAGCTCTTAAGCGAAAGGACGCCGATTTTTTGAAACGGCGGATTGGCAATGTGTCCAATGAGCGCTTCTAGAGTGAGGTTCTCTCCTTGAAGCCAGAAGTGCTTAAAGATATTTGATAACAGTAAGAACTCTTTGGAACTCAGCGAATCGGCCTTAAGGTTTACCAAAGAGAGCAGAGAGGATGTGGTGGCATTAATGAGTGCACCAAAGGTATCGGGATCATCTAGAATTTCAGATGAAGGGGCTTCAAAACTGCCTAAAATATTGATACTTAACCCGGCACTGCTCCCGGGGGTATAGATATCGAGCGGTACATCATGCAAAGCGGCAACACGGTTGAGACCCTGATGATACGAGGCAATACCCTCTTTCCATGCGGCAGCGGTTTGCACAGCCATCTCCTCAATACTCATCCCTTTGTTGGCTGCGTCT
>JAJRVF010000073.1 GCA_024277395.1 Campylobacterales bacterium | reverse complement strand
TTTCTCACGTCGAAATGCCACACAACCGGCACCGCCTTTACCCGATGAGACTGTTAATTCAACCTGATCCGTAAACATATCTATCCTTTAGTCTGCACTATACATGTAAATTACAAACAAATACTTTAAACTGAACTCGCTACTGTGCGTATTTTAAAAAGTATAGTATAAATATCTATTTGAAAAGAGGAACAAAAAGATTCAGGCCGATGCCTGAAAAAAGAAATTATGACGCAGGAACAATCGAAACTTTGGTACGTTTCTTATCTTTACGCTCAAACTTGACCACACCGTCAATAAGTGCGTAGAGGGTATGATCTTTACCCATGCCCATATTCTCACCCGGATGTACCTTGGTACCGCGTTGACGAATCACAATATTACCGGCGCGAACACGCTCGCCGCCAAACTTTTTAACGCCAAGTCTACGTCCTGCCGAGTCACGATTATTCTGTGTACTGCCCTGACCTTTTTTATGTGCCATTTGATGCTCCTATTTTTAAAATTTACGCAGCGATTTTAGTAATGCGAACCCGTGTAAAGTCACGACGGAATCCACGTTTTACTTTACTGTCTTTACGACGACGCTTCTTGAAAATAACCACTTTTTTGGCACGACCCTCATTGATCACTTCAGCTGTTACTACTGCCCCTTCTACAAAAGGTGCTCCTACTTTAAGTTCACCGGAATTAACCGCAAGAACTTCTTTGAATTCTACTGTTGCTTTGGCATCAAGACTGAGTTTGTCAAGCAGAAGAATGTCACCCTCTTCCACCTTGTATTGCTTGCCACCGTTTTTAAAAATTGCGTACATTGCGCTTCCTTAATCTGTTGTAAGTCTACAAAAAGTGCGCGAATTTTACCAAAACTACGTTTAAGTTTAGATTAAAGCAATAGCATCAATTTCAACAAGCGCATTCTTCGGCAAGGTTTTTACCGCAACGGTGGAACGTACCGGTTTGTGCGTACCAAATGTTGCCTCATACAGAGCATTTACTGTTGCAAAATCATCCATACTCGCTAAAAAAATGGTACATTTCACGACGCTATTTAACCCGCTGCCGCTAGCAACCAATACCGCCTCAAGATTTTTCAATACCTGTTTGGTCTGCACGGTAATATCGTTTTCAAGCATTACCCCTTCAGGCGTAAGTGCAATCTGCCCCGATGTATAAACCATACCGTTAACAACAACTGCCTGGGAGTAGGGTCCAATTGCCTGTGGTGCATTTTTTGTACTAATAAATTCCATCGTGTATCCTCTCTTTAGTGTTTATTTTTAAAATTGTAACCACGATCTCTTAACACACAAACCCCATCCGTACTGCCGTATGAAAAGAGGTCCGCACCGTGAGTTACTGCTGTTTTCTCAAAAGGTAATAATTGGCATCATCTAAAATAGAGTGATAATCTTCAACATTCCAATAACCCGGCATACTGTTGATGACACGGCCTTCAGGGGTCAAGAAAAAACTCATCGGTACCATTTTGGCATCTAGATATTCAGGATAACTGTCAACACCGCGTGTTAACGCCACGGCAACATAGTGTTGATTGATACGGGCAACAACCGTCTCATCTTCCAATGTCGTCTCTTCGAGTTTTCGGCACCATTTGCAAGTCTTGCTGGTCATAAGAAGCAGTATATTTTTATGCTCTTTATCTGCTTGTTGCACCGCCCTATCATAGTTATGATACCACTGAATTTCTGCAGCATGTATATTTACATGTAACATTGTCAGTCCCATTGCCACCATAAACATACGCATACGTATTATCATCTCTTCAGACTATCCCGAACTCTGCGCTAGACTTCGTAAAAAAGCAATGAAAATAAAAAAGAGAATAATGGCAGCAATGACTTCATAGCCAATCATCCAAACTACAAACAGCGTTGTAAAATCAATCATTTGAAACGTTTTAAAATCAGCGTCGGCAACATAAAAAAAGACAACCGTCAAGCCGACCAGATACGGAACAATAAGAAAATAGAGTGAAAAGACAATGCTTTCATACCCTTCTGGTGAAATAATATAATCACTAATATCAATTTCGCGTGCCAGAAAGTCTTCATTCTTTTTCTGTTTAATACGTCGATATTTGTCTTGTCGAGCCTGATACTTACGAATTCTGCCACGGGCATCAGTATTGTTACCTGTTAAGTTATTACGGGATTTTTTGGGATCCATTACGATACTTTCTCACTTTTATTCGACAATATCTTGACATTGTAGCACTATTTTTTAAAATTCTATTTAATTAGTTTCAACAATCTTTGATTTTTCAAATACAAGATAACCTCAATAATCTCTCACTACTTCACAAAAAACATCATATAAGCGCAGCACTTCTTTAACAGATGTTCGCTCATTAGGAGCATGGATACGATCATTTACAACGCCAAACTCAACCACATCAATACCGTAAGGTGCTATAAAACGGGCATCAGACGTTCCCCCTGCAGTCGAATGTTTTACTTCAATTTTACACACTTTGGCAATAGCTTTGTCCAAGGTTCTCACAACGTTGCTATTGACATCAGTCATGAACGGATGGGCACTTTGGTTCAGTGTCAGGGTATAGTCCATCTCCTTAAAGTACTGATGCACGAAAGCCTCTACGGATTTAGCATCGGTCTTTGTTGAATTGCGCACATTAAACATCATCTTCAGGCTTCCGGGTGTGACATTGGTTACTTCCATGCCTGCGCGAATATCGGTAATGACAAACTGACTCGGACTAAAAAAATCATCGCCGCTGTCCAAATGGACACCGGCAAGATTCGGCAGTACTTGAGCTACCTTGTGAATGGGATTGATCGCTTTTTCAGGGTACGCGGCATGACCCTGCTTGCCACGTTTTTCAATAACTCCGTTAATCGAACCGCGCCGCCCTACTTTCATGGCATCGCCAAATTGCTTTTCGCACGTCGGTTCGGCAACAATTACCGCATCCGGAAGCATTTCGGACGACTCAAGATACTTCAGCACCTCTACGGTTCCGTATTTGGCATCTCCCTCTTCATCGGAGGTCAGCAGCAGTGAGAGCGTTCCGTTAAAATATTGTGTTGTCTTCAGCGTTTGTACCATGGCGGCCACACCGCTTTTCATATCTTGTGTACCACGGCCGTAAATATACAGCCCGTCTTCAACAGCGCAGTACGGATCACTCTGCCACCCTTCACCGGCAGGAACCACATCGACATGGCCGGCAAAACAGAGATGCTCACCCTCGCCAAATTTTTTGTAAAGAAAAAGATTTTTAACATCTTTTTTATCGACCCGGACGGCTTCGTACTCCGGAAGATACTCGGCAATAAAATCGAGTATGCCGCCGTCATCGGGAGTTTCACTCTTCATCTCAATAAGTTGTTTAAGCAGCGTTATAACATCCAATGTACACTGCCTTTAGTTGGAGTTTTCATAAAAGACATACGAGGTGGAGTAATCGCTAATTTCGAAATAGACTTTCTTCTCTCCTTTATCTGCTTTGAAGTTAAAGTTCTTATCATCAATACCGTAGCCATAGCGGTAGGCTCTGGCAACACCGTCATTGGTACCGTGGCCGGTTGTCAGCTTATCGATCTCTACAAAGCGTTTTACCAGTTTATCTCCGGCATACACATCAAGTACACCGTTGGTTCCCGTCCAGTTTTGAATAGAACGCCCAATTACATTTTGGGTCTCTTGCGTACACCCTCCTAAAAATATCATAACTGCTAATGCACCCGTAATGAGTTGTTTCATCTCTTCTCCTTTAGTTGTTGTTCATAATCAAGCTGCAAACCTTTAGAGGTCATTACAAACCCCTTGACTACAATAATTCCCTCGTGTATTGCCCTGTGATGTTCTTTACACAGCGGAATAAGGTTGCTTTTATTATCTTGGTGATAATGGTCAATAAACCCTGTTTTTGTCGCACGTGACTGGTGGGCAATATGATGGACATCTTCAGCAATACTACCACAAATTATACACTTTGTCACATAAAGATCACGGTTGTACTTGCTGGTACGTTTTTTTGCCAGGAGCTCCAATTCACTAAAATCATTGGCAAGACGCTTGCGAATGGCATTAGCCGATTCTAAAAACTCACCGTCCATATGCAGTGACTTGGCAAATTCCAGTCCATAGACACTGCTGCCGCTTCCAGACTGCAGTACCCGATTAAAAAGAAGCTGATCTTGAGCTTCATCATACTCTACGCTCAGGTGCAGATCCACGACATTTTGCAAACAACGAATCTCTTCCATGGTCGAAAGCTGATGCAGATGGGTTGCAAAAAGAAAGAGCGAACGAAGTTTTGCCAACTTCATAATGGCACTGGCCACAATAGAGACACCCGAAAGTGTCTCGGTACCATGGCTGATTTCATCGCCTAAAATCAGTGCTTTGGTACCGGCACGGTTAAAGATGTTTTTGAGCTCCATCATCTCAACGGCAAAAGTGGAAAGCCCCTGTACTAAATTATCTCTGGAGACAATCCGCGTAAAAATAGACTCAAACAGTGAAAATTTCATGACCGATGCCGGTACATAAAATCCCGACTGTGCCAATAATACGGCAATGCCGATGCTCTTCATCAACGATGACTTACCGCTGGAGTTAATGCCGTAGAGCAGCACTCCGTGAATATCATGACCGTCATGCAGTGCAACATCAAGCATCACCGTTTTGGGATACGGCACATCGACATAATCCCGATTTCCCATCACAATATCATTGGGAACGTAGAGTCCTTGAGACTCCTGAATCTCAATGAGCGGATGGCGCAGTGCCATAATCTGCATAAAATTCTCATCACGCTTGACATCGACAATCATCGGTCTGGCATAGTGATACTCTTGAGCTGCTTTAGCCGAACTCACGGCAACATCAAGAGCGGCAATATAGCGGATCATACGTTCAAACAGCAACGTATAGCGTCGGTCATAGCTCTCTTGCAGTTTGGCAAAACGCTCTTTGACCAGAAGCACAATCTTTCGCCGGTTTCGCATGATTTTTTCAGAAAGCTGATCTGTCAACTCCGAAGTGATTTTAACATTATTGGTCAGTTTTTTAATACTAAAGCTTTTGAAATCTACATGTAAATTTTCTTCTATGACGGTGCTCAACGCAGAAAAACGGCTCTCAATCAAAGCAAAACGGCTTTTGCTGATACTGATGTAGTAACCCTCTTTTTCAAGCTGCCCCAACGTCACGAAGCTGTTTGCAGACGATGCTGTTTCTGCTTTGACTGCCTCTTCTATGGTCTGCATCACTCCATCAAATATCCGCAACATTGCCGCATTATCATCAACCAGCGTATCAATGGCGCTGTCAACGCCGCGCATAAAAAAATTATCGTCCAAACTTTGAATGGTAAAACGACGCGAAGTATCAAGATCGAAACTGTTCTCAATATCACGCAGAAATTCCGTAACCTCACTGACGGAAAATGAGGCTTCGGGGATGTTGTGCTTTTGAACATACTCCATAAGCATCGTAATATTGCATAATGATTCATAAACAAAATTCATCTCAAACGGGTGCAGCCGTCCTAGTTTCATGCGGCGTGCCAGACGTTCCAAATCATAAATACCCCGTAGCGTCTCTTCAAGTATTCGTGTGTGCGGGGAGGTTTTTTCAATAAAGTCGTAGCGGCGCTCCAGCTCTTCTTGCTCCATAATGGGATTGAGCAGTCGCTCTTTAAGCAGTCGTTTTCCGATGGCCGTTGCACTCTTGTCAATAAGCTTTAGCACAGTGAGTTCGTTACGGTCTTTGGAGATAACAGAGAGCTGCTCCAACGCGGCATTTCCCAAATACATGTAACGTTTGGAATCAATTATTTGGGGGCGAAACAGCTTTTGAATAATATGGTGGTCATGTTCAATAACAAAGTGCACCAAAACAGCTAACGCTTCAGAGACCAGAGGGGATCGCTCCAGATCCAGATGCTCAATAGGCGAAAGCAGCGACTCAATTTCATACACGCTTTTAAACAGTTCGTTTTGGTAATGAATGCGCGGACGATGATGGTTGACACTGTAGTGATAATGGTCGGGAATTTCAAGGTAGCGAATGACCTCTTTTTGCGAGTCCACCCCATCTAAAAAGGTCAAGACGACTTCAGAAGTTTTATAGATATTAAGGAGATTAAAAACCTCATCAAGGGCATAGCTCTGATCTTCACTGGTACCATGAGTTTCGTAAAGCCATGTCTTGCCCGTTGTCACGTCAATCGCACTGTAGCCGATGGAGTAAATATCACGATTCTTGTCAATTAAGAGCGAAACAATGTAGTTGTCATCATTGTCAATACTGTAGTCAAAGTTGGTACCCGGCGAAATGATCTGGGCAATATAGCGGCTGATCTTTGGTGGTGTACCTTTTTGCCGTACCACAATAACCGTATATTTCTGCTCTTGAATGACCCGATTTAAATAGCGCTCAAACGACACGGCCGGCACACCGGCTAAGAGCGGGTTTTTAGCCGAGTTTTCAACAATACTTTTATTTTTTTTTGTCAATTGAATATTGAGCAGTTCCGCCAGCTCTTTGGCTTTGCCCAGCTGCAGCTCGTCATTGTTAACCTCATAAATTTCAAAAAACGTGCCGATCTCCATGAATACCACGGTATTATGACCGTATTTTGACTCAAAATGCGCCTGCAGATCGAAATAGATTTCCGTCAAAAGCTTGGATTTGTCTTGTAAAATGGCATCGGCTTGGGCACTTAGCATGGCATGGGATTCACTATTCTCATTTTTGAAGGATTATAGCAAAAACTTAACACAATCGTACTAACTCCCTTGTCTTGGCTATAATATTTCTCAAGAAACAAGATAAAGAGGTATCATGATCCTAACCCCGGTAGACAATATTGAATCGGAAGCAATACAGATTTACAATCGCTTTCGAGAAAATGCTTTTAGAGCTGACAACAGCTTTGTAGCCGACAGCCCCAAAGTCGTCAACCTTCTGCTTGAGAGCAATTTGAAAATCAAAAGCATTCTTGCCACGCAGGAGTACTACGACACACACCGGTCACTGCTCTCTCATAAAGAAATTGACTTCTTGTTTGTTGCGCCTAAAACACTGATGCATAGTATTGTCGGACATAAAATACATCATAATGTCATGATGCACGGCATTCGCCCCGAAGAGACAGCATTGTCTGACTTGGGCAATCATATTATGATGCTTGATGAGATCTCTTCAACCCAAAATATTGGATCCATTGCACGCAGTGCCGCAGCCATAGGGGTTGATTCCTATATTGTTCCTTTCCATGGACCACACCCCTACAGCAGGCGGGCACTTCGAGTCTCCATGGGATATGTGAGCAAACTGAATCTACATGTATATTCTGATATGGTGCAAACACTCTCTTTGCTCAAAGCTGAGGGCTACCATATTTTTGGAGCCGAGGTGACACCTCAGGCACTGCCGCTCTCAGAGGTTGACGTTCCCAAAAAATGGGTACTGCTCATGGGACATGAAACCACAGGACTCTCGCAGGAGATCCTAGATCTTTGCGATACTGCAGTACAAATTGAGATGGCTGAAGGTATCAAAAGTTTTAACGTGGGAGTTGCGGCTTCTATTATGATGTATCGGTTCAAGCACTCAGGTGTAACATAGATCGTATGTGTGATTGTTCCTTAATAAAAGTCTGAACGGTCTC
>JAJRVF010000072.1 GCA_024277395.1 Campylobacterales bacterium | reverse complement strand
TCAATCAGACAAACGGAGTGCGTCAGTGTTTTGGGAATCTCTCCTGCACGGTCGATTTCAAACCGTGACGGTTTTCGCAGTACCCGTTCTGAAAGCATTTTTACTTTGCCCATCAGCGTTGCGCTAAAAAGCAGTGTCTGGTGTGATGAGGGCAATAGATCCACAATACGGTAAACATCATTATGAAAACCCATATCGAACATGCTGTCGGCTTCATCAATAACAAAATGCTCAATACCGCCTAGAGTAATCTTTTTTAGTGCCGCAATATCGAGCAATCGTCCCGGTGTTGCAACAACAATATCGCATCCCGCTTCAAGACGTCGAATCTGCGGCTCTATTTTAGCGCCGCCATAGAGCAACTCAACATTTACATGTAAATGCTGCGCATAGATTTTCAGGCTTTCACCTACTTGCAGTGTCAACTCCCGCGTAGGCGTAAGTATAAGGACCCTGGGATGTCGGAATTTACTTTGAACTGCTGCTGTTTTGCTCAATAGCTGCAGGAGAGGCAACAGATAGCTTGCCGTCTTTCCGCTGCCTGTTTGTGCCGTGGCAAACAGATCACGTCCTTGCAATACAACGGGGATTACTTTTTTCTGTACATCGGTAGGCTCGCTATAGCCACTCTGCTTTATGGCTTCTAGCAGTTCATGACGCAACCCGAGTGTATGAAACGACATGGCTTCCCTTAGAGTTCTTGAATATTCCAAGGCAAACCTTGACGATTCATCGCTTCCATGAAGGGATCGGGATCGAATTCTTCCATATTAAAAACACCTGTTGCATACCACTGTTTCTCGACTATCAGCTTCGCACCGATCATCGCCGGAACACCGGTGGTATAAGAGACGGCCTGGGAGTTCACCTCCTGATAACACGCTTCATGATCACTCACCTGATAGATATAAATTTTTCGTTTTCTTCCGTTTTTTATGCCTTCGGCAACAATTCCGATGTTGGTTTTCCCTTTGGTTCGTGCCCCCAATGATGCCGGATCGGGCAACAGTGTGGCCAAAAACTCAATAGGAATAATCTTGTGCCCATGATGCTCTACCGGTTCAATACCCAACATACCGACATTCTCAAGTACTTTCATATGTGTCAAATAGCTCTCGCCAAAAGTCATAAAAAAACGAATTCGCTTTAACCCTTTGATATGTTTCACCAGTGATTCCATCTCTTCATGATAAAGCAAATAACTCTCTTTGACACCGATTTCAGGATAGTCCCATGGCATGTGAATGGCCATGGGTTCGGTCTCAATCCAGACTCCGTCTTCCCAATAGCGCCCCCTAGCACTCACTTCACGAAGATTTATCTCGGGATTAAAATTGGTGGCAAAAGGGTAACCGTGATCGCCGCCATTGCAATCTAAAATGTCAATGGTATGGATTTCATCAAAGTAGTGTTTTTGTGCATAAGCGCAAAAAACATTCGTAGCACCGGGGTCAAAACCGCTCCCCAAAAGTCCCATAATTCCCGCTTTTTTAAAGGCATCATCTCGTGCCCATTGCTCTTTATACTCAAACTTTGCCTCATCAGGGTGCTCATAATTAGCCGTATCGACATAATCAATTCCTGCCTCAATGCAGGCATCCATTAAGGTTAAATCTTGATACGGCAGGGCTACGTTGATTAAGATTTCAGCACCGGTACGTTTTATCAGAGTCACGACATCACGGGTATTGTCCGCATCAATCTGAGCAATATCAATGGCACCTTCGGGCAACTCTTCTTGAATGACCCGACATTTTTCAAGGGTACGTGAAGCTAACGTAATTGATGTGAACGTATCTGCATTGCGGACACATTTGTGTGCCACAACACGACCGACGCCGCCGGCTCCAATGATCAATACGACCGCCATACGCTCTCCTGAGTAATATTTACATGTAATTATACTGTATCTTTATGCTGAGTTTATCTAAAACATATTATAATCGTTCCTATCATCAAACAAAAGGAGATATCATGTCACAGGTGGTTAAAGTTATTGAGGTATTGGCACAGTCACAAAAAAGCTGGGAAGATGCAGCTAACAAAGCAGTCAAAAAAGCAAGCAAGTCCATTAAAAATATTAAATCTATTCATATTGTCAATATGAATGCCAAAGTGGCTAACAACAAGATTGTAAAATATCGTATTAATGCCAAAATATCATTCGTAATAGATGACTAAGTAGCCTAAATATTTTACCTGCAATTAATGCTCTCTCATATAAGATAACATATCTGCCTTACAAGGATGGTTATTATGGCGAGCATTACTCTTATCGACAATCGCAACAACAAACAATATGAGTTTGATCTGCTGCACCCGACCCTAGGTCCTGACGTTATTGACATACGATCACTTTACAAACAGACCGGGATGTTCACCTACGATCCCGGCTTTACATCAACAGCAAGCTGCAACTCCGATATTACCTACATTGACGGTGAAAAAGGAGAGTTGCTCTATCGCGGTTATAATATTAGTGATCTTGCCGACAAAAAGAGCTATTTGGATGTTTGCTACCTGCTTCTAATGAAAACACTGCCGACAACGACGCAGCTCATAGAGTTCGACAACGAGCTGCGCAAGCGCTCTTTTGTTCACGAAGGTATTAAAGAGCTCTATAAATCTTTTCCTGACAAAGCACACCCCATGGCAATGATGTCTTCAGCCGTCTCAGCGCTATCGACCTTCTACTATGAACATTTAACCATAGGAGACAAAGAGGAAATGCAGGTCATGGCGCGACGTATCATAGCCAAAATTCCAACACTCGCTGCCTTTACTTACCGTCGTATGTACGGCATTCCTTTTATCTATCCCGATATTGAGCGCTCCTTTACCGAAAACTTTCTTTACATGATGCGTGCCTACCCTCATGCGGAACCGGAAATTTCCGAAGTGGAAATTCGCGCACTTGACACAATTTTTACACTCCATGCCGACCATGAACAAAATGCCTCTACCTCAACAGTGCGTGCTGTCGCCTCTACCGGTGCTCACCCCTACGCTGCGCTCTCAGCAGGTATTAATGCACTGTGGGGACGGGCTCACGGCGGTGCCAATGAATCGGTTATTGCCCAGTTGGAGTTTATTGGTTCGGTTGAGAATGTTGCCTCATTCATTGAACGGGCAAAAGATCCCAATGACTCCTTTCGACTCATGGGTTTTGGGCATCGGGTTTACAAAAATTTTGACCCGCGTGCCCGCATTCTCTCGGCACTGCTTCATGAACTAAAAGATGAACTCGGTGTTGACAACGAGCTTCTGAAAATTGCTCAGCATATTGAAAAAATTGCACTCGAAGATGACTATTTTGTCTCGCGAAATCTCTATCCCAATATTGATTTTTACTCTGGTCTCATCTTAACGGCACTTAAAATCCCCAAAAGTATGTTTACCATTATTTTTGTAGTAGGAAGAACTGTAGGCTGGGTAACACAATGGATGGAGCTGCAAGAAGACAACGAAATGAAAATTGCACGCCCAAGACAGCGCTATACGGGTCCTGTGCAACAAAAGCTATAGCCTTAGAAATAGCATTATGCTATTTCGTAAAAGCTGAAATTTAAAGCTTGATCCCTAAAGACTCTAAAGTCTCATAAGTGATACCGCCGGTTGCCAGTGAATGTTTGCGTTGGTATTTTTCCAACATCGAATATGTTGCTCTGCCCAATTTGCCGTCAACTTTGCCAACATTAAAACCCTGTTTGTTAAGCGCCGCCTGAATTTTGGCAACAACCTCTTCATTCATATTGGTTTGACATAAAATACGCTGCCATTTTGTTGCTGCGGATGTCACTTTTTCACGCTTGGTTACTGTTTTGTATTCTGCCGGTGTCGGTACTTTAAACTCTTTGGCTTCAGAAACCAGTTTTTTGACCTTCATCATTTTATATTCGGCAGGAATAACAATCTCTTTCGTAGTAGCCGGTGTTTCCAATACCGTCTTGGTTACCGTCTTGGTCACAGCAGGTGTCTCTTTAAGACAAATTTGTTGACCCGTTGGCTTGAGACCCTTGTCTACACGAAGACCAACCTCTTTCCATGTAAATACCGGTTCTGTCTCCAGTACCGTCTTTGTGATTTTCTTCACTACAGCCGGTATTTTAATCTTCTTCGTCTGTGCTTCAGAAACCAGTTTTTTGACTTTGATTGTTTTGTAAGTTGCCGGAATTTCAACTACTTTGGTCGTAGCCGGAGACTTCAGCACACTTTTTTTAATGGTTTTGTATTTTGCCGGTACTGTCACAAGACACATAATCTCACCCGTTGCACCATTGATTTTTTGTGCCGGATTGGAACCTTTTTTCCACACCTGTTTTTCTGCTTCTATAAGGATTTTCTCTTCTTGTGTTTCGTAAACTGCCGGGATCTCAATAGTTTTTTTCGAAGCCGGCTTGATTTCAACCTTCTTCTCTACCCACTCATATTTTGCCGGGATAATTTCAATTTTTTCCGTTGCTTCTTTAACAACCTTCTCTTCAACAACTTTTTTATATTTTGCAGGTGCTACATACTCTTTATAGCAGGTATTGGGAGCGGTTGCATTAATATCAACACCTTTGCTTTTGGCAACTTCCAGCAGACCCGGACTGACCGGGACAGCATGTCGTTTTAAGCTCGACATCCATTGTCTGCTCGCCGGTTTTACTTCAATAGTCTCTGTTACTTTTTTGTATTTTGCCGGAACAGGTTTGAGTTTTTTTCTCTCAGGAACTACCATGACTTTTTCACTAACCCATTTGTACTTCGCCGGAACAATAGATATTTTCTCAGAAGCTTCTCTGACGAGAACCTTTTCTATTTTATCGGCATAGGTAGCAGGCACAACTACTTTAGCATAACATTCACCAGGCTTGGCATCTCCGGGTATAAGCGAAGCTGTTTCGGCTGATGCACATGTAACAACTGCAAGAGCAGCAATAGCAACGAGTGACAATTTTGTAATCATAAACTTTCCTTGAACGAATTGAACTTTAGACATATCATACACTGATATAACTTGTGGTAGCATTATAGCCATTACTAACAAAGTTATATCTTATTGCATATAATAAATCAAAATTTTCTGACCATATAGTAACCAACAAAAACTTTAAAGACTATTTTTTTCAACCAAAACAGTACTCCACCCTTCATAAGAACCGTGTTCTTGCATGGCTATGTCGCATAAATCCTCAGTTATGGCGTGAATGACCGCATCGTTTACATTATGCGATTTGGTTACTATGATGGTGTAGCGGAGCTCATTGTCATCATTGACATATTCTTGTTTACATGTAAATTCTAAATCAATCATTTTTCTTAAAGCACGCTTTGCATTGCTCGCCGTGGGAAAAAAAAGATAGTGCTCCACTTCACGTTCATATTCACATTGATCCCCGGCTTCTTGCAACTGCATAATAATCTCATTGTTGTGAATCTGTAGCAGTTGCTTTATATCGGGATAGAGTTCATCAAAATAAAACTTTTGTCTTACATCTTTGCAAGACCCTGTTTCGTAGGTATATTGTTGCGCCAGCAACGAAGCAACAAAAGGTTCAAATTTTTTGGCACTTTGTGCATAAAAATAGAGCTCCAGCCATGCATCAACAATACGAAATCCTGCAAATTCTACATGTAAATGACGGTACAGCTTCTCACAGAGCATCTGTTGTAATTGTGCAAGCTCCTCTTGCCGGCTGACATCATAAGGAAGAAACAACCAAAGCAGAGTATGTAGCGTATCGTCATCCGACGTTGCATCAAATGCCAGATTTACACCAACTTCTATTGTCTGTGCCGCGTCATGGGTGTGGGTATAATATTTCGATATTTTTTGCATTTGTACTCTTTATACTTTCAGGCGGATCATCATATCGCAACATGCTATAATGCTGACTGCATGAATGATATTTACACACTAATACTTATCTATATTTTTTTAGAGCTTTTTGAAACTCAGTGGCAAAAAGCAGATACCCTGATGGGAATGCTGCAAAACATGTATGAACGATACCGCCAAAATATTATTCTGTTTTTACTACTGCATCCTGGCTTTTATTTTACCATCTATTTGGCAATAATTACCGATTACAGAGCAGAAATCTTATTGGTACTGTTCATAAAAATCTTGGATATTGCAACAAAAATCATACTTATGACAAAGCTCTTTGAAAAGAGAGAAATATCTGCTGAACTCTTGCAAATGTTACACACTCCTCTCAATAAAGCCGTGCCCTACACGGGACTTTTTCTCTATACCCCTCTGATTTTTTTGGGGCTAGTTTAGTCTTTTTTTATGGTTGCGTTAATCTTTTCATAAATATCCAGAACTTCAGATTTTTTCTCAAAAAAGCTGTTTTTGTTCGCAATCAAGTAGGTTGAGGACTCCATAATGGTCTCCACTACCTCCAACCCGTTTTGTTTCATGGTAGCTCCGGTCTCAACAATATCAACTATCATATCTGCCAATCCTACCAATGGTGCCAGTTCAATGGATCCATAAAGTTTAATGACATCAGCTGCTACAGCACGCTCGGCAAAGTAGCGCTTGGTGATATTGACCATTTTGGTTGCTACTTTAATTTCAGGTTTACTCAAATCAAGCGCCTCGCCTTTACGCATACCAATCGCCACGTTGCAGCGACCGCGACACAAATCCAAAAGACGGATAACATCCAAACCCTGCTCTTCTAGCGTATCTAATCCTACTACTCCAATATCGGCAGCTTGGTGATAGACATAGGTTGCGACATCTTGATTGCTAACGAGTAAAAATGTAAAGTCGGGTGTCTCAAGAATCAGTTTTCGATCATCAAAGACAAAAGTACTGCCAAAGATCATCTCAAATATCTCCAGGGTTTCTTGGGCAATACGCCCTTTGGGAAGGGCTACGGTCAACATGAAGCTATCCTTGGTATCATCTGTTTCATTCCTTTAAAAACCAGCAGTTCATCTACTCTAGCACTCTTAAACAGCCTGTGAAGACGCGCTGCATCACCACCGGTAATAATAACAGGCTTATTATGACGCATGACTTCAGTATAAAGCGGTCGTAAAAAACCGTAACTTATGGAGTCTTTGGTGTTTTTCGGCATTTTATCCAAATCCAGCTCAAAGTTAAATGAGTCGTTCAAGCGTGAAGAGATATTGGCATAACTTTGCTGCATGGCGCTGACTCCAGGATAAATAAATCCTCCGCAATAGGTTTTATGATCCATTATATCAACCGTAATGGCGCTTCCGGCATCAATAATAATACCGTGATCCACTGCTTCACACACCATCATTCTATCAATCCCCATACTCTCATAATATTTTGCAGTCTCCACGTACGGTTTGATATTGATCCAGTTTGAGCGCTCTTGAAGCTTTGCTTCCAATTCCGGATTCACATTAATATAATAGACTTTAGCTTGAGGTACTGTAGTATCAAAGTGTTCCACGGACATTCTGCAGGTATGTTTACCGTCAAAAAAATGAAGCGAAGTGTTACCAATATCACACAATAATATTGCTGATTCCAGAACTGTTGAAGCGCACTCGTCTATCATAAAGTACCTTTTGAAAGAGGATGGCACTGCACTACCGTCTGCATTAAATGATCAGGTTGCAGATGCGTATAAATTTGAGTTGTCAGCAGCGACACATGTCCTAGCAGCTCTTGAACCACACGTAAATCGGCGCCGCCGGCTATAAGTGCCGTGGCATAGGAGTGACGCAGCACATGAGTAGAGACATTAAGATATTTTTTCGTTATTTTATACGCAGAAATACGACTTAGTTTTTTGCCTCTGCTGTTGAGCCAAAGAGCACTGCTGTCATAGGGGGCTGCATTGCGATAATTCTCAATAGCGCGCATGGCATCCTTTGCAACGGGAATGTACCGTTCTTTGTCACCCTTTCCGTGACGAATCCGAAGCCAACTATCTTCAAAATCACCCTGCTCTGTATTTAAACATTCGCTAATGCGTGTTCCCGTAGCATACAAAAACAGCAGTAGTGCGTAATCTCTCAAATCGGTCCATTTTTGCAACGTCATGGCATCCAGTGCACACATAATTTCGTCAAACGAGAGATATTTCGGCAAGGATGCGGGAAGTTTGGAAAGTTTGAATTTACTCAATTCTCCAATAAAATGCTGCTTGTGGCAAAAGGTAAAAAAAGCATTAAGCGTTGAGAGTTTTCGATTCAGGGTGCGACGATTGTCTATAACAGAAAGCACCTGCAGCACAGTCTCGTTTCTGAGTGCAATCAAGGGTGTTGACGTCGCGGTTTCAATAGATTTCAGATCACTCTCATACGCTGCAACAGAGTTTGTTGAGAGTGCTTTGGTTACGGTAATATATTCAATAAAAGCTTCAAGCTCATTCGACATTGAGAGTTATGGCACCTTATAAAACATGCTGTTGACAAAAAAGGTTTTCTCAGCCGCATACACCAGCCCCTCTTCCAAATCAACATTATATACGTTAAAATCTGTCAAATCTTTTTCAAGAGCAATCAAATAACCCTCTTTTTCCAATGCATAGACTGCCTTATCGGTAACAATCAAGCCTAAAAAATGTGCAAAATTGAACTTTTGAGAGGCTATTTTTTGTAATGACGGCGTTAATGAGACAATATCACCCTGTTTTGTACAGAGATAAATAACATCATCTTTAAAAACAATATCACGCACCTCATAGGATGCTCGTACCTCATCAGAGACCAATGAAAATACTTTGTACGGTGTAGCAGCAACCAAAATATTGTCGGCAACATTGAAGTGTACAATATTATTAAAATACGGTTCTGAACTGACAATCATTGAGCGAATTACTTTTCTTGTCTCGGTGTTAACAATAACAATTTTGCCGTCAAGTGTCAGAAACAGAACCAGATCTTTAAGAAAATAGGGATTAACAATTCTTGAATCTACAGCAATAGGTGCACTGCCCTGCTCTTTAAAAAGAAGTTCTTTGTTGGCTATGGAATAGATTGCCATCTC
Organism: Campylobacterales bacterium; assembly: GCA_024277395.1. Lineage (GTDB taxonomy): Bacteria > Campylobacterota > Campylobacteria > Campylobacterales > Sulfurimonadaceae > QNZR01. The sequence continues at coordinate 3,701 of JAJRVF010000072.1, read as the reverse complement.
GTTATTGGCAAAAAGTACTGCCAAAATATCATCCTGAACAGATGCCGCTGCTACCGTTTTTTTAAGCTCGAAGTCTCTGCGCTCTTCTGTATTGCCTACCGATTGTAAGCTCAAATTTCCATCACTGGTACTTGAAACAACCCAATCGGCGCTTTGAGAAACAAATCGGTGTTTTGGTGTCAACGTGAGATCCGAAAAAGCATTGGCAGTCATAATCTTGCCGTTGTCGAGTACGGCACCGTCTGATGTCACATCGACAATTGTAGCGTGAAGTGATCCTTTCATATTCCAAGATCCTGCCGTCTCTTTTGGAACATAGTACTCTTTAGAGCTACAGCCGCCCAACAAGAGCAATACCGCTACTGCAGCAAAAAAACTTGTGTGCCGTAACACCTATTTGACTCCGTAATGCATCAACGATTTGGCAACCTTGTGCAGAGGAGAGTCTTGAGAAATAAGCGAGAGTTTTTGATGGGCTTGTTCCGTCTGATTGTTTTTGATCAGCAAGAGAGCACTTTCAAGTATGGCTAAATCTTTATAGATTGCTTTTTGAGATGATGCATAGCTTTGTAGTTGCGCAGCATCTGACTGAAGTGCCGCCAACTCATACCTGGCAAGATCACTAATAATGGCATCGTCTGATGCCTTAAGCGTTTCTAAAGCGGCCGTATCGTTTGCAGCAATCGCAGTAGAAAATTTCCACGCACTCAATAATTTAGGGTTCAGTGAGGCAAGCTCTGCTTCAGCAGCACTGTTGGGTCCGATTTGCAATGCTGCAAGCGCCTTGCTCGAAGCCACAGCATCGGCCTCTTTTTTAGCATCATTAACGGCGCTGATGACAACGACAGCAACAATACCCGCCACACCACCAATAATCAATGTTTTATATTTTCCCCACAAACGCTCTGCTTTAACGGCACTTTCAAAGAACTTCTCTTCAGAATTAAGTTCTTCCTTTACCATTTCAATATTTTCTTTAAGACTCAAAAAAGCTCCTGTATCCTATATTGTATTTAAGTGCCATAATATCCAAATTTGAATTAATATTGTTTAAACAGAGCCTGAAACATAAGTAGCTATAAGCTTTTTTTGTTACAATAAATCTAAATAAAATACATGTAAATATACAAAGGCAGATAATGACCCTAAATACTGATCTCTTGCATCGGCTTGAAAAACTCTCTTATTTGGAGATTCATAACGATAAAAGAGCTGAAATTATTGAACAACTCAATGAGATTGTTTCATTTGTCGAAAATCTTTCCGAACTCGATACCGACGGTGTAAGTGACACGTTTGCCATGACAGAGGCATCAACGCCGTTACGAGACGACACACCTTCGTGTAATCCTCAAGTTCATAGCGATATCATTAAACATGCACCTCAAAGTGCCGATTCTTTCTTTATTGTTCCTAAAATTATTGAGTAGAGTATGCTTCATGTTTACGGAATAAAAAATTGCGACCGTGTCAAAAAAGCGCTGAAGTTTTTTAAAACACACCGTATTGAGTATCAGCTTCATGACTTTAAAAGTGAGTCGCTTCAGTGTCAGAAGGTTAAAAACTGGCTGACACACGTCGAACTTTCAAAACTTTTAAATACACGAGGCACTACGTATCGCCATTTAAAACTTAAAGAACGTGATTTGAGTGATGACGACAAAATAGCCTGGCTTTGCAAAGAGCCGATGCTCATCAAACGCCCTGTTGTAGAGTATCGCGACACGGTTCTTGTCGGATTTGACCAATCCCTATATGAAGGAGAATTTCTATAATGGCCGAAGCACTGGATATACAAAAACTTTTAAAAAGCGTGATTGCGTATAAAGCGTCCGATCTGCATCTTGTTAGCCGTTCAGAACCGCAAATACGTATTGACGGCAAACTGGTTGCGCTGAACCTTCCCGTACTTGACGGAAAAATGATTGAGGAGATGTCCTACTCGCTGCTCAGTGAAAAGCAAAAAAAACAGTTTGAAGAGAGCAACGAAATTGACTTTGCTATTTTTCTTCCGCAAATTGGTCGCTTTCGTGCAAACTATTACCGTACTATGGGTGATATCGCCTGTGCCTTTCGTATTATTCCTATTGAAATCCCTTCACTCGATGATCTCGGTGCCAAGCCAATCTTTAAAGAGCTTGTCAAACGTGAGAAAGGGCTTATTTTAGTCACGGGGCCTACCGGCAGCGGTAAATCGACAACCCTGGCTGCTATGATCAATGAGATTAATCTTTTTGAATCAAAGCATGTTATTACCGTAGAAGATCCCGTAGAGTTTATTCACCAAAATAAAAAATGCCTCTTTTCTCATCGAAACGTCGGAACTGATACCGGAAGTTTTGCCAGCGCCTTAAAATACGCGATGCGTGAAGACCCCGATATTATTCTGATTGGAGAGATGCGCGACAAAGAGACCATCGAAGCCGCACTGACCGCGGCAGAGACGGGTCACTTGGTTTTTGGCACCCTTCACACCAGTTCGGCACCGCAAACCGTTAACCGTATTATTGATGTCTTCAGCGGCGAAGAGCAGCCACAAATTCGTGCGCAGCTTTCAACCTCGCTTATCTCCGTCATGGCACAGGCACTGCTGCCAAAAATCGGCGGCGGCCGTGTTGCCGTACAGGAGATAATGATTACCAATCCTGCTATTGCCAACCTCATTCGTGAAGACAAGGTACATCAGATTTACTCACAAATGCAGCTTAATCAACAAGGAACAGGAATGGTAACGCAGACACAAGAGCTGGTTACCTATCTGCGCAATAAGATGATTTCCAAACAAGATGCCATGCAGTACTCCAACAAACCCGACGAACTGGCTCACGCCATCAATGCTCTGTAGCGGGAGCATTGAAATTTACATGTAAATTGACTGTGTGCTAGTGCGCTTCACGCAATGTATCGGCAATTAAAAACGCCAGCTCCAGTGATTGATCGGCATTGAGACGCGGGTCACAATGGGTATGATAGCGACTTTTGAGATCCTCTTCACTAATATGAAAACGTCCGCCGGTACACTCGGTGACATCTTTACCGGTCATCTCCAAGTGAACACCGCCGGCAACCGTACCTTCAGCCTTGTGTACCTGAAAAAACTGTTTCATCTCCGTTAAAATAGCATCCACCGGGCGCGACTTGTATCCCGTAGAAGTTTTATACACATTTGCGTGCATCGGGTCACAACTCCATACAACATTGAAACCTTCAGCTTCAACGGCACGAACAAGCTTTGGCATGCCTTCAGCAACCTTGTCGGCTCCCATACGGACAATTACATTGAGTCGACCCGCCTCATTTTCAGGATTTAACACACTGCACAGGCGTACCAAATCTTCTGGATCCATAGAGGGGCCGGCCTTAATACCGATAGGATTATTGATACCGCGCATAAACTCTACATGAGCACCGCCAAGCTGACGGGTACGGTCACCAATCCAAAGCATATGAGCTGAAACATCATACCAGTTGCCTGTTAAAGAGTCTTGACGGGTAAACGCCTCTTCATACGGCAACAGCAGTGCCTCATGGGAGGTATAGAAGTCTGTTTCACGAAGCGTACGATAGGTTCGTGACGTCACCCCGCATGCTTCCATAAATCGCAATGAGTCTTCAATACGACTCGAGAGATCCTCATATTTTTCGCTCATACTCCCTTGGGAAGCAAAATCCAAATTCCACTGATGAACCTCATGCAAATC
>JAJRVF010000071.1 GCA_024277395.1 Campylobacterales bacterium | reverse complement strand
GCGCTCTTGCAGCGTTGAAATATTCAAACGGTTTTCACCGATGCCGTACGGCAAAAAAACCAAATTGCGCCGTGCCGTTATTTTAGAATCAAGCTGTCGCAGCGAACCGGCTGCTGCATTTCGGGCATTGGCAAAAAGAGTAGCCCCTTGTGCCAGGCGTTCTTGGTTGATCCGCTCAAACTCCTCTTTAAAAATAACCACTTCACCACGAATTTCAATCAATTCCTGATGTGAAATTATTAAAGGAACGGAACGAATGGTCTTGGCATTTTGGGTCACATCTTCACCCACACTCCCGTCACCGCGGGTTATGGCTTGAACGAATCTGCCCTTCTCATATATGAGATTTAAACTGGCACCGTCATATTTCGGTTCGCAGTAGAAACTGACGTGCGCAACATGCTTGGCAACACGCTCAAGCCATTTGTGAAGATCATCTGCATCAAAAATATCTTCCAGGCTCCACATGCGGCTCTTGTGCGACGCCTTATGAAACACATCAAGCGGCCTATCACCTACCCGCTGTGTTGGAGAATCCTCTGCGATCTCATTGGGGTGATCCGCCTCATAGGCAAGCACTTCATGATACAGCATGTCATACACCTCATCGGTTGTAGTCGGGTCATCCAACACATAGTAGTGATAGGCATAAATATTGAGCTGCTTAACAGCCTTAAGATACTCTTTTTTTGTCATGGGCACATTGTATCTCGCGTAAGATTAAAAAGTTGTTTTATCAATAATATCGTGACTCTTTTCCTCTTCATTGAGACGATATTTGGTATAGGTCAGCTCTGACATGTAATTACTGTAATTGTCCAGCTGTACTTTTTGATACTCTACGACGGTAATATCGTTAAACGTATACATGTAGCTCTGCTCTGCGGAAAAATTAATCTGGCTCTTCATAACCAAAAATATCTTTCTGCCGTGTACCGTTTTAAGTGAGATTTTCGAATAGGGGCTCCCCTCTTCATCGCAACAGAGGCTGAAGTGTTCAATGAACTCATTGCTGTCTTTCATCACATCGTCAACTGATATTTTCTCATTAAGCAGATCCTGCAGCGGTTTTTCATTATTTAACAGCGTCTCAAGTTCTTCATAATTAAAAAGTTTGCGAAAGGCATCATTCATAAACTCAATGGTGTTTTCCTTAAAAACCACCACCGGATTGGGTGACACGTTAATAAGCTCTTCTAAAAGTTTTGCATTGGCATGGTTGACTTGTTGAACCAGCTCCATTTTGCGGTACTCTTCTGCCAATACCCGCTCATTAATTGCTTTGGCAACATTATGCAGCGTATCAATAAGCTTGGAAAGGTCCATTGGTTTAAGAATATAGTAATTAATACCGATTTCAATAGCACTGACCAGATAGTTGGTATCTGAATATGCCTACACCACAACAATGGGTATCTCTTTATTCATAGCTTTAATTGCCTTACTCATTTCCAAACCGTTAAGTCGCGGCATCTCAAGATCGGTAATAACCAGATCGTAATAGTTGGCTTTAAACATCTCCAACGCTTCTTGACCGTCAAGCGCGGTATCGACCTGATTGAAAATACGCTCTAAAATAACTTTGGTCTCCTGCTGCAGCGCAACATCATCTTCTACATACAACAATGACAAGTTTTTCGCATAATCTACAAGTGAGTGAAACTGTTCCAAAAGCCTGCCCCGTTTTTATTTTGAATATTATAACACAACTACAACGAGACTGTCGTAGCACCAAAACCGCCTAAATGTTGCGGTGCATCACTAAAGCTTTTAACGCTGGGGTGCTCACCTAAAAAATTTTTCACGGCAAAAGAGAGTTTTCCCGTACCGATACCGTGGTAGACAATCACCTCGTCCCAGCCTTGGATCAGCGCATCGGAGAGAAACACATCAAGTTTTTCAAGTGCCTCTTCAGCACGCAGACCGTGCAGATCCAGCTTCAGACCCGAACGTTTCTGGGCATCATTTTGAATATGAACCCTCGGCTGAAGTTTGGGTGCATCAGTAGGCTTGAGTTCATTGAGCTTGACACGCAAACGCATACCGCCGACCTCTATCATCGCTTCTTTTGCTTTAAGGGAGATAATCTCGCCACGCTGCTTACGGTAGGTAACACTATCACCTACCTTAAATACATGCAGGGTAGCTTTAGAAGTCGGTTTTGAGGGCAATTTTGCTTTGGCACGGTTCATCTTGCGATGAATAGCTGCACTGTCATGCAGCTTTGCTGCACTGCGTGCTTCATTAATTGCCTCAGCATAACGCTGTTGCAATATACTGCGTTCTCGATTCAGCTCTTCGTCATATTGTGCTTGCTGTTCTTTCAGTGCCTGCTCTTTTTGATTCACACGAGCTAATCGCTCCTCAAGCTCAGCATGCTTTTTCTTTAAAGAGCGTTCCAGCTCCGACCCGCGTTCAATCAACTGGTTGAGTTTTTCATGATTCTCACCGTAGAGCGTTTTGGCACGATCGACAATCCCGCGCTGAATACCGTAACGTTCCGCTGTCTCAAAAGCATAACTTTTACCAATAATACCCTGCAAAAACTCATACGTCGGCCGTCGTCGCTCTTCATCATAAAGCGCTGCCATCAGTGCCACATCATCACGATCTGCCATTAGTGACGCCAGACGTTTGTGATGGGTAGTAACAATAATTTTATGCCCACGTGCAACCAAGTCATCCAACAACACTTTAAACAGTGCGGCAGCTTCATCACTGTCGGTTCCCAACTCAATCTCATCAACACCGATAAGTGCCGATTTGCGTGCAAACAGTTTTGAAAAATGCAGCATTCGCCCGGCAAAGGTAGAGATATCATTGGTCACATTTTGCGGATCGTCAATAATGGCATCAAGACGTTTAAACATACCGATCTTAGAGTGATGCTTGTCAATGCACATGGGAATCAGATATTTTGCCATCAATACGGCACTTAAAATTGACTTGAGCAACATTGTTTTACCACCGGCATTAACCCCGGTAATCATCAAAACGTTACCTGTAAAATCGACATCAACACATTTGGGGTTATGCAGTGCCGGATGCTTGAAGCCTCGCAATATCACGTCGGTATTGTTAACGGCTTGGACAATCTCATATGAGAAAGATGCCGCACAATGAACACGTGCCTGATAGTGGTCAAATCGGTAAAACTCTTTATCAATATAGGCAATAAAAGGAGATACTTCCTGAAGTCGCTGCGAGAACTTTTTGGCATACATGTAAAAAATTGCCTCTTTTTCCTGTTGTAACGTACGTATTTTCTCCTTGCTTTTAGTAATGGCATCGGGAGCAACATAAAAAAATCCTGCGCCCGTTCGGCCAATAACGGCACCTTTAAGAACATGGTTAAATCCGCCGCGTACCAAAAGGCACTCTTCATCATTAAGATAGTGTATCTGCGTGTCGACCAGATAAGAGGAGAGTTTCGAAGTATAGAGCAAACGCTTTAACGAGGTTGATATCTCTTCTTTATACCCTTTTATACGTCGTGAGATCAAATAGAGCTCTTCGTCCAAACTCTCATCAAAGGCACCCTCGTGCGTAAAATAGCGTTCAATCTCCTCCATCACCTCCGGCACAACAATACGCTGCATCCACTCGGCAATAATCCCTGTATCACAGGCATGCTTCATGTAACGAAAATAACGCACCAGCTTAATAACTTCAAAAATCTGTTCAAATGAAAGCACCCCTTTCTTTTGCAGGTGCGCAACAATAGTATGAAACGGTGCAATGGTGGGAGGTGCCTTGAACGTCAGTGCATCAAGAGCCATAATATAACGGTAATGGCGCCCTTGATCCCCCTCTAGGAAAAGGGGCTGTTCACGAGAAAAAAAAGAGCAAAGCGTTGCAATATGCTCACGCAGATCAAGCTGTTCTACCAGCGTATTAAAATGGTCAATGCCCTTTGCTACTGACATTGCTCAAAACTAAACATACGTCCGGCATGTTGGGTATTCTCTTTCCCTATAAAAGTATAGGTACCGACACTTTCGGTAAAATTCTTTTGATCAATCTCAATACCATCACAAATAATTTTTTTATTTTGTTCAAATTTCAATGCAATATCGGTAATATGCTCACGCTGCATATTTTGGTAACGGTTATAATAAAACGCACCGCCGACAATCAACACAAAAAAGAGCGTTGCACCCGCTTTTTGAGCAATGTTGAGTTCTGTAAAGTAGTGCATTGCAGCAAAAAAGAGTATGACAACCAGTAAACCTAAAATATAACCCATTATTCACCTCGTATTTGATAGGTAATATCACCGGCACCAAAGCCGATGATAACACCCTCATCTAATGTTGCTATTATTGTATCATCTTTAATTAACGCTATACCGCACTCAGTACGCAACAGCCTGTCGGCCATGGTAATATTGTAGCGAGCAAATTCATGTTCAAAATCAATGTTACGCGGGGACTCGATTGCTGCCCATACCGGTAAAATAATGAGCGCGTCAACTCCCTCAAAACACGCAGTAAATGCCTGCATATTATTAAGCGTTCGAGAATATTTGTGCGGTTGCCAAACAGCACTGATACGCTTTAGACCTTTTAATGCCGCATATACCTTAACCGAATCCAACGTTGCTTTTATCTCGGTAGGATGGTGTCCGTAATCGTCTATAATGACACTGTT
>JAJRVF010000070.1 GCA_024277395.1 Campylobacterales bacterium | reverse complement strand
TACGGTATGCGCCGTACCGGCGAGAAGTCTCTTAAAGATGGTAAATACAGCGCCAAAGAGATGGAGACGATGTCCAAAGAGATGAAAAAAGTGGTCTCTGCCAAAGAGGCACCGGCACTGGCTCCATACGGGTACAAAGAGGGTGATGTCATGGTCAACAATCCGGCCGGTTTGGCACACTGGGAAATCTCCTTTGAAGAGTACAAAAAATTCTTAGCACCGTATACGCTCGATTATGTTGCTAAAATTTCCAAAGGGAATCCCGATGAGGATATCAAAGAGTTTAAGAAAAAATTACAGACTTTAGCCGATCTCTATATTGAAAAAGGTCGTAAAGTTGTCTCTTTATGGACCATGGGTATGAACCAACACACTCGCGGTACGTGGTGTAATACCTTGTCATACAATGTGCACTTTCTACTCAATAAACAGGCACTTCCGGGTTCAGGAGCATTTTCGTTGACCGGTCAGCCGTCAGCATGCGGTACTGCGCGTGAGGTTGGAACATTTTGTCACCGTCTTCCTGCAGACATGATGGTGAAAAATCCGGCACACCGGAAGATTGTAGAGCATTCATGGAAAATTCCCGAAGGAACATTGAATCCGGTCGGCAATCAGCATATCATGAAAATTCATCGTGATATTGAAGACGGTGTCGTGAAGTTTGCATGGGTCAATGTCTGTAATGCGTATCAAGATTCGGCCAGTGCGACACACTGGATTAAAGCAGCACGCGAGATGGATAACTTTATTGTCACTTCCGACGGCTATCCGGGTATTTCGGCAAAAGTATCGGATCTTATCTTGCCATCAGCAATGATTTATGAGAAGTGGGGTGCATACGGTAATGCCGAGCGTCGTACACAACACTGGAGACAGCAAGTGCTTCCGGTTGGTGATGCCATGTCTGATACGTGGCAATGGGTAGAGTTGGCAAAACGTTTTACGGTAAAAGATCTATGGGGTGAGCAACCGCTGCGCGGCGGTAAAAAGCTGCCTGACGTGATTGCCAAAGCTAAAGCAATGGGGTACAATGAAAATACGACAATGTATGACATTCTTTTTGCCAACGAGCGTGCCCGTTCGTATAAATTGGATCCGGAAGATCCGATTCAAGCAGGTTACGACAACTCAGAGTGTCTGGGTGACAGTCGTAATGTAGTCGGGTCTGACGGTAAAGTGTTTAAAGGGTATGGTTTCTTTATTCACAAATATCTTTTTGAAGAGTATGCCGACTTTGGTCGCGGCCACGGACATGACTTGGCTGACTTTGATACCTATCATAAAGTTAGTGGACTTAAATGGCCGGTGGTTGACGGCAAGGAGACGCAGTGGCGATTTAACGTTAAGTATGATCCGTATGCTGCTAAAGAAAAAACCGGTACGACACACGCGTTCTATGGAAAACTTGCCAAAGCATTGATGCAAGGTGACCTTAATGGGGTGAAAGACAAAACGAAAAAATCGCTTAAAAATAAAGCGAAAATATTTGCACGTCCGTACATGGATCCACCGGAAATGCCCGATGCCGAGTATGATACATGGTTATGTACCGGTCGGGTGCTTGAGCACTGGCACTCCGGTACGATGACCATGCGTGTTCCGGAGTTGTATCGCGCGGTACCTGAAGCACTCTGTTACATGCATCCGCAGGATGCCAAAGAGAAGGGTCTGAAGCAAGGCGGTTTGTGCTGGGTAGAATCGCGTCGCGGTAAAGTCAAAGCGCGTGTTGAGACTCGTGGACGTAACCGACCGAGTCGCGGTTTGGTGTTTGTACCTTGGTTTGATGAGAAAGTATTCATCAACAAAGTCTGTCTTGATGCCACTTGTCCGCAGTCTAAGCAGACCGACTTTAAAAAATGTGCCGTTAAAATCTATAAAGCATAAAGGAAAAGGAGAATATTGTCTTGAGCAATAGGCTTCCTGATAAAGAAAGAAAAATGAGAAAACAACCTGTTAGCTATCGAAGAGCTTTTTTACTCAATACAGCGCGAGCGATTGGGCTTGCTGCTATGGGGGGACTGGTCTGGAGTGCATATGTTGATGAGGTGCGCGCCTCAGAGCTGTTGCTGCGACCGCCCGGTGCCCTCAAGGAGGAAGCATTTCTTCGTACATGTATTAAATGCGGGATGTGTGTCGAAGCATGTCCTTATGATACATTAATGCTAGCAAAACCCGGAGATCAAAAACCGTTGGGAACGCCCTATTTCGTTCCTAGAGAGATACCGTGTTATATGTGTACTGACATACCCTGTGTTCCGGTATGCCCGAGCGGGGCTTTGGATGTTGAGAGTGTGAGCACCGATAATAAGCTTGATATCAACAGTGCCGATATGGGCTTGGCCGTTATTGACCATGAGAGTTGCATAGCATTTTGGGGTATTCAGTGTGATGCGTGCTATCGTGCTTGTCCGCTTCTTGATGTTGCCATTACCGTGGAGTATGAAAAGAATGCGCGTACCGGTAAACATGCCTTTTTAAAACCGGTGGTGCATGCCGATGCATGTACCGGTTGCGGTCTGTGTGAACATGCGTGTGTGACGGAGAAAGCAGCGATTTTTGTACTGCCTCGCGAGGTGGCTATGGGGAAAGCAGGTACTCATTACATCAGAGGCTGGGACAAAAAAGATGAGCAGCGTCTTGAAGGTGCTTCAAGCAGAACAACAACAACTGAGATTAGTAAAAAATCGGCAGTGGATTCGTTAAATGATACGGGAGACTTGTACTGATGCAACATTTATATGACAAGTACCGTTTTTTATTTTTAAGACGATTGACACAGGTTGGTTTGCTACTGCTTTACATGGCGGGGAACTATTTTGGATGGACTTTGTTGATGGGGAATTTAAGTTCTTCATCAATTTTAGAGCTTATTCCTTTAAGTGACCCGTATGCCGTCTTGCAGATGTTTGCGGCAGGTGCCGTATTGAGCACGAATTTACTTATAGGTGCAGTCATTATTGTGTTATTTTACTTTGTCATAGGGGGGCGTGCGTTTTGCAGTTGGGTCTGTCCGGTTAACATGATTACCGATGCAGCGAACTCTTTGCGACGTATGTTTGACTTTGATAAAATACAGAAAAAACAGCCTGCATCGCGTCATATACGTTATTGGATTATTGGGTTGAGTCTCATTATTTCAATGGCTTTTGGCGTGGCCGCATTTGAGTTTATTTCACCGGTATCCATGGTACATCGTGGTATTATTTTTGGTTTGGGGTTTGGTTGGGCAGCGATGCTCGTTATTTTTCTTTTTGATCTGTTTGTGCTAAAGAACGGATGGTGTGGGCATGTATGCCCCATTGGCGGATTCTATTCGATTATTGGACGGTTTAGTCTTCTTCGAGTACATCATAATGAGGAGCACTGTACGCTTTGCATGAAGTGCAAGGTGGTGTGTCCTGAATCGCAGGTGCTGCATATGATTGGCAAGAAGAGTATCCCGGTATTATCGGGTGAATGTACAAACTGTGGTCGGTGTGTTGAAGTGTGTGATGATGATGCGTTGGAGTTTTCCATTCGAAAATTTGCGGAAGCTTCCACGCCACAACCGTTAAAAGAAAATATATAAAGAGGAGAGAAGATGAAACTTGAAAATCAACTAAGCATTGGTCTGCTAACAGCAATCTTACTGTTAGCCGGATGTAATGAAGCAAGCAGTGCTGCTCCGGCAGCTCAAAAGTCGGTAACGCAGCAGGTTATCAGTGAAGAGTCCTTAGGACTGCGAAAAACGGATTTGTACAGCGAGGCAGATACGACGGTAGACAAAACAAGCTACACAACATCTGCTGCAGGCGAGTCTAAAAAAATTCCAAGGGCATTTCAAGATGCACCGCCGATGATTCCGCATAGTACGGAGGGGATGCTTCCTATTACCATTAAAAACAATGCGTGTACGGGATGCCACTTGCCTGAAGTAGCGAAAGATATGGGAGCAACACCCATTCCTCCGTCGCACTTTACCGACTTTAGACCTTCAGAATCATACGCAGTTAAAGGGGTAAATACATCAAGCGAGAAAATGGCACATATTTCTATTAAGCCGAAGAAGAAATTGGTTGGTGCGCGCTTTAACTGTTCGCAGTGCCACGCACCGCAATCAACCGGTGCTTTGGTCGTAGAGAGTACGTTTAAACCGGAGTATTCTGATCCTGACGGAGCAGTGAAGTCAAATTGGAACGGTTCACGATTTACTGAGTATTTAAATACTGTAAAATAAGCGCTGATGAAGAGAAGAGAACTCTTTGGTTCTCTTGCTTCAGCTTTCAGGCCGAAGCAGGAGTCTGTGATCCGTCCGCCGTACGTACAGAATGCGTCAATGTTTGAGGAAGTTTGTCGTCGGTGCAGTGGAGAGTGTGCTACTGTTTGTGAAGAGCAAATTATACAAATAGGTGATGACAAAACACCCTGTTTGTTCTTTGGTGACAGTGGATGCACCTATTGTGATGCTTGTGCGATAGCATGCAAGTATGACATTTTACATGTGGATTCGAAAGCGCCAATTGCGGCTACATTTGACATTGATGCCGTTGCTTGCATGAGTTGGCATAATGTGATGTGTTTTTCATGTAAGGATCCCTGTTTGGATGATGCTATTGTTTTTGATGGACTGTTTCGTCCTGAAATTGACATGAGTAAATGCACATCATGCGGTTTTTGTGTTAGAGTATGTCCGACAAATGCCATTAAAGTGGAGGTGAAAGCATATGAGTAAAGTAGTAATTAAATCCAACATTGAGTCGAATGGAATCGGTGGCTGGTGGATTCGATTGAGTGACACTGTGGACGGACGGGAGATGTTTTGTAATGATATGGCAGAATTTGAAACGAATATTGAATTGATGGGCAGTGACTACGGCGGAGATATTGAGGTGCAGTGGAGTAAAGACTCCACTATAACGCCAGAACAGTTTCATGAAGTAGAACAGGCTATTCACGCGCATAAGGTTGAGATGGGAATTGAGACATGATGAAATTGGTACTGCTTGTTGGCCTTGCGGTAACAACGCTTCTGGCGGTAGAGAGCCTCAAGCCTAGTTTTTCATTACAAGCCGGTGGCAATGTTCAGGCAATGACATATCGTGGCGATACACTCTATGCCGCCACGAGTAACAGCAGTGTCGAGATTTTTAATCTTAAAACGAAAGTATTGGTGCGTAAAATAGAGATTCCTTATATTAAAGATTTTATGGGTGACTTGATGCCCTCCAAGATCTATTCCATTGATGTGAAGGATGAGAGTATTGTCTTTATTTCCGAAGGGAAACGAGGATACCGAAATCTTTGGCTGGAGCACAATGGAACACTTGAAAAGGTTATAGGGATTGATCAAAAATGGTTTATGCGCAAGGTGATGTTTGTTGATGCTAATCGGGTTCTCATAGCACTGTTAAGCAATGAGCTGATTTTGTACGATTTAAGTAAGCAAAAGGTGCTCTATAAAAAGCAGGTGAGTGCCTCATCGTTTTCTGATTTTATGCTGAGTGAAGATAAGCAGACATTTGTGACTACTGATGAAAGCGGCATTGTACATCTTCTGAAGACACAAAACGCAGCGGTTGAAAAGATATTTGAAGGACAAAATCTCGACAGAGTCTATCAGCTCGATTATAAGCAAGGAGTTATCTTGACTGCAGGGCAGGACCGTCGATGTGTTGTTTATGAGCGTGACGGCAGTGCGTCGTATATGGAATTTCATTTTTTGCTCTACAGTTGCGCTTTGAGTCCGAACGCTTCGCTTTCAGCTGTGGCTTAT
>JAJRVF010000069.1 GCA_024277395.1 Campylobacterales bacterium | reverse complement strand
GCAATCTCATCAATATCTTCTTCTTTAAATGCCGGCGAGTAAGTATGGATCTCACCTCCCATCTTCTCATGAGCCAGTTTTGCCTCATGCAGACCACTCGCGGTACAGCCGTGCAGATACTCTCGAATGAGCGGAAACACGGCATGCATGGCAAAGCCTTTGAGTGCCAAAATAATTTTTGCACCGCTCTCTTGCTGTATGCGATCCAAAATTTTGAGATTACGCTCTAAAAGTGCCTCTTCGCAGACATAACACGGTGTTTCCAGATGGTTGATATTTGACAGCTCCATCCAAACGGCCTCCCTAGCTTTTTTGGTGGGTCTTCTCTACAAAATCAGCAATCTCATGCTCAACACTTTCATTAATGTGTATTGCCTCAATCGCTCCCGCATCGGGATCATTAAAACATGCCGCATCGAACTGCTTTTCACTTTTGGCGATAATAACCGACACCGTTGCATCTCCTGAGACATTCACTGCGGTACGTACCATGTCAAGCAGACGGTCCACCCCTAAAATAAGCCCGATTCCCTCAAGCGGCAGTCCCACCTGTGTAAAAACCATTGAGAGCATAATCAGTCCGACCCCCGGTACGCCTGCGGTACCGATTGAAGCTAAAACCGACATTAAAATGACTGTTAAGTAGCCGGTAATTCCCAGGTCAACTCCGTAGGCATTGGCAATAAAAACCGTAGCCACCCCCTGCATAATGGCCGTACCGTCCATATTAATAGTTGCACCAAAAGGTACGGTAAACGAGGCGACCGAATTATTAACACCCAAGCGATCGGTAACCGTTTTCAGCGTAACGGGAATTGTAGCATTGGAGCTTGAAGTACTAAAGGCAAAGATTTGTACGTTGCGCAGTTTTTTCATCAACATCACAGGACTTAAATTGGTAAAGAGCTTAAATAGTGTACTCAACGTCACAAACAGATGAATTAACAATGCAGCGATCAGCACAGCAACATAGGATGCCAATTCAATGAGCAGATCAAGTCCCAGATCTGAAACGGCTTTGGCAATCAGAGCAAAAACAGCATACGGCGCTACACTCATTACAATATTCACCATATTCATCATCACTTCGTTTATCAGTTCAATCAACTCAACCAGAGGTTTGGCTTTACTGCCGACCATAAGAATGGAGATTCCGGCCAAGATAGAGAAAAAGATGATTTGGAGCATCTGTCCCGTTGCCATGGCATCGACAATATTGGAAGGAATAATATCAATCAAAACCTGAGAAAGCGGTGGCGCTTCGGCAGCGCTGAACGTAGCAGCAGAGGTTAAATTGGCACCCTCGCCGACTCCAAATGACGAGGCAATACCAATGGCAACCGCAATAGCAATAGCCGTAGTCAAAAGATACAAACCAAATGATTTCATGCCTACACGCCCCAGGGTTGAGACATCACCGATACCAAGCACCCCGCTCAAAAGTGAGAAGATTACCAAAGGTACCACCAGCATTTTTAAAGCGGTAATAAACATAACCCCTGTTACATGAAAGAGCCCATGCACAATATAGGTTCCCACAAGAGTATCAGCACCATTGAGTCCGCTGCCGTTAATAGCAAGTCCGACAACAATACCTGAAACCATTCCCAAAAGTACTTTTGTCGTTAATGTCATTTTTTGCCTTTTTTTCATTAAAAACCCTTTTAAAAGTCTGTAATTATAGTATAATCTTCGCTGCATAATTGATAGAATGAGACGGAATGTACGATGAAAAACTCTTATGACCTTCAGGAAGTAACATTAGCAGCACTGCTTGAACGAAGCTTTGCACTCTATTATGAACGCGAGTGTGTTTGCTATGTTGACGGCGAGACAATGACCTACGCACATTTTTATGAAAAAGTGCATGATGTTGTCAAACAGCTGCAATCTCTTGGCATTGGTGCGGGAGACCATATTGCTATTTTAAGTGAAAACATGCCGCACTGGGGCGTTGTTTACTTTGCCATTACCACTATGGGAGCCGTCGCGGTACCGATTTTGCCCGATTTTCATACTTCAGAAGTGCATCATATTCTTAAAGATTCACTGTCAAAAGGAATTTTCGTATCTGAAAAACATCTCGATACTGTTTTAGAACAAGAAGAGAACAGTCTGCTTTTTGCTATTGATCTGAGCACACTCTCAATGATTGAAGAGCTTAACAAACCCGACCTGGTCAGTGAGAAGCTTGAGCAGTTTAAAAAGAGTATGAGCGAGCTCCGTGAGACATTTCTTCTCAGTGATACCGTATCGGATAAACCCGAACATACCAGGGTTGCCGAGGATGATTTGGCGGTACTTCTTTATACATCCGGAACTACCGGCCATTCTAAAGGTGTTATGTTGACACACAAAAACCTGACGTCCAATGCCATGTCTACCCGTTGCGTTATTACAACATTGCCTGAGGATCGTTTTTTATCTATTTTGCCATTGGCACATACGCTCGAATGTACTGTCGGTTTACTGGTACCTCTGCTGCATGGCAGCGCAGTCTATTATTTGAACAAAGTACCCACACCAACCATACTGCTCAAAGCAATGCAGAGTGTACGGCCGACGTACATGTTAAGTGTACCGTTGGTTATTGAGAAAATCTGCAAGACCAAAGTATTTCCAAAATTTCAAAGCAATATTGTTGTTCGCAATCTCTACAAAATACCGTTTTTCCGAAAGATGATTCACAAATCTGCCGGTAAAAAACTGCTTGAATCTTTTGGAGGAAAAATTCGATTCTTCGGTATTGGAGGTGCGCCCCTCTCTCCACTGGTTGAAAAATTTCTTATTGAAGCAAAATTTCCTTATGTCATCGGTTACGGCTTGACCGAAACCTCCCCCTTATTAGCGGGGACTCCATCGGGACGACCCAAGTTACGCTCTACGGGTCCGGCCATGGACGGGATTGAATTAAAGCTGCACAACTATAATCCCAAAACCAAAGAAGGAGAAATCATTGCCAGAGGGCCCAATATTATGGTTGGTTACTATAAAGATCCGGAACGTACCGCTGAAGTTTTGAATGATGAAGGATGGTTCTTTACCGGTGACCTGGGCTATTTTGATGATGAGGGCTATCTTTTCATCAGCGGACGCAGTAAAAATGTCATTATCGGTCCCAGCGGTGAAAATATCTATCCAGAGCAGATTGAAGCGGTCATTAATGAAAACGAGTACATTTTAGACTCCCTTGTATTTGATCAGGAAGGAAAACTGGTAGCGCGCATTCATCTTAACTATGAGCGTCTTGATGAAAAATTTTCAGCCAATAAGCATGCCGACTCTGAACTTCGTGAAGAGATCGACGCCTATTTGGAGACCCTGCGTCTTCAGACCAATACCAAACTCTCATCATTTAAAAAAGTCTCCAAGTTCATTGAACACAGTGAGCCGTTTGTCAAAACTCCGACCAAAAAAATTAAAAGGTATCTCTACACATCATGATGAAAAAAACTGCACTGCTTCTTGCTTTCATTCTCCTTGGTGCGGCGCTTTATGCCTATTCAAACCAAAGCGCCCGTGCGACTCATGCCAAAGTCTCCACACGCAACCTTTTGGCAATAAGCTGGCAAAATGCATTTTGTCAGACCCATCAAAAGAAACGCGAGTGCCGTAATGTCAAAGCCGACCATTTTTCGGCAACACATTTTACACTGCACGGGCTGTGGCCGCAGCCTCGGAACAACACCTATTGCAAACCGACCAAAAAACTGTGGCTTGAAAAATCGCTTTACAATGAACTTTTACAGGTCATGCCGGCGGCAAAAAGCGGACTGCACCAACACGAATGGAAAAAACACGGCACCTGCTACAACACGACGCCCGAACGCTACTTTAAAGATTCTATAGCGCTGCTAAAACAGATTAATGACTCTTATGTACGCGACTTTTTTGTGCGCAATATCGGCAAGCAGCTCACCATCAAGCAAGTACAGCTGGCTTTTGACAAAGCCTTTGGAAAAGGGAGTGGACGCAAGGTGAAGATGCAGTGCAAGAGCGGTCTCATTACAGAACTTCAGATTAACCTTGACGGCGATATTGCAACCACACCCTCGCTCACACAACTGCTGAAAAATGCACCAATGGTGCGTAACAGTTGCCAAAAAGGTCTGGTTGACCGCGTCGGTTTTTAAGTATCGCCTAAAGGGCGTTGTATTGAACGGGTAACTTTTTAAGCAGCGATGCAATCGTTATAATATTCTCTTTTTTAAGTTCATGGTAGGATTTGACCATTTTAAAAATATGCACCACTTCAGTAACGGTAATGCCGTAGGGATCTTTCTTGGAGATGCTGAGCACTCCATCGGTATTGGCCTTGACATATTCAAGATTTTTTCGACTGTACTGAAAATAATAAGCCAGTGTCAGCTCTCCCGTATGCTCCTTGTCAATTGATACCATTACCCGATCGGGAATTTTTTTCGGTGCGTTCGGATAGAGTTTGCGAAATTCATCGGCTTCCATATAGCCAATGTAAATTTTAGTAAAAAGATCTATAAAACGGGTAACATCGGGACGTTTTAAAAACTGCATATTAATAATATATTTGTTATGGTTGCGCAGCCCCGTAAAGATCCATCCCAGAACATTGTAGTAACGAAACGGATGCGTTTGAAGCGTTCGGGTTCCGACAATATTTTTGGCGTGGATTTTCTTAAACGGTTTTCTGCTTCGGTTGCGCTCGAGAATAATCTTTTTGTAGTAGCGCTGTGCCGAAAACGGTTTGGTAAGCCAGACAGTACAGTATGAAGGCAGTTGTTTTACGCCGGTAGCTCCCTCATCTACAATAATAAGAGATTTGATCGTGTATTCGGGAAACAGCACATTTAAAAGCGCTTTTTTCTTGCGCAGTCGTTTTTTTAAATTGGCGACCGATTTTACCAATGTCATCTCTACAAAATAGAGTTCTTTGCCGGCACAAAACAGTGCATCAAACTCTCCGATCTCTTTACTTTTGGTACGGTAGACAATCTGTCCTTTGGAGCTGATAGAGAGGGCATTGGAGAGCGCCTTTGTTTGCGGCTTATGCGGCCCTTTAATAATAAACTCCGTAATCTCTTTGTGTTTGAGTGCATGACGCAGCAGTATCTCATACATCACATTCTCAAAAACCTCTCCTTCAAAAGAGCGATACGCACTTATGAATCGCGGATCGTCTTTATCAACACCCTCTTTATAAAGGCGTGCCAAATGCTTAGTGGCGTATTCATAGTAGAGTACATTGTCGGCGATATCATGCTCATCTATAGCTTTGATTTCCGGTGTTATGGTTAGAAAACTATTGTGTGATTGTTGTGGTTTCATTAACTATTCAATATCATCTGTTTTTTGAATTATAGCTAAAAAATAACTATTTTTTACGGTTTTTAGCACTTTTATGGCCTGTCTTGCTTGTATGGGAGAATGAACCGTCTCGTTTGGTACGTTTTTTTCGTTGTGCTGGTCCGCGACGCTGTCTCTTTCCAAAAGCACCCTGCGCACTTTTTGCTTTAGGTATCTGTTTGACCTCGGAACTTTTAATGCTTTTCTCATGCACACAACGCTCATACCCATCGACATGCAGTTGCGGTATTGTCAATTTAATAAGCCGCTCAACCGCTTTTAAGTAATAATCCTCTTTGGCGCTGACAAGCGAAAGTGCTTCACCGGTACGCCCTGCCCGTCCTGTTCTTCCGACACGGTGTACGTAATCTTCGCTGACACTGGGCATCTCATAATTCACAACATAACGCAACTCGTCAATATCGAGTCCGCGAGCGGCAATATCAGTACCGACAAGCACACGAATATCACCCTCTCGGAATGCATTTAGCGTACGTTTGCGCGCACCGGCTTTATGATCACCGTGAATTGCCAATGCAGTGAGCCCCGCTTCATTGAGATAGCGCGCCACATCATCGGCACGCTTTTTGGTTTTAGTAAAAACAAGAACTTTACGCCAATTCTTGGCACCGATCCAGTAGGCAAGCATCTCACTTTTTTTCTCCTCATCAATCAGACAAACGGAGTGCGTCAGTGTTTTGGGAATCTCTCCTGCACGGTCGATTTCAAACCGTGACGGTTTTCGCAGTACCCGTTCTGAAAGCATTTTTACTTTGCCCATCAGCGTTGCGCTAAAAAGCAGTGTCTGG
>JAJRVF010000068.1 GCA_024277395.1 Campylobacterales bacterium | reverse complement strand
CGCTACCCTTACAAGGTAGATGTCACTGGTTCGAGTCCAGTAGTGCCCACCATGAAATTTTGTGCGGTGGTAGTTCAGTTGGTTAGAATACCTGCCTGTCACGCAGGGGGTCGCGAGTTCGAGTCTCGTCCACCGCGCCATCTTCTTTTTTACATGTATTTTTTTAAATCTTCAATCTTAAAAATCCAATGGACTCGTTGCTTTGTTTTTGTTCATTTCTGAAATGACGTGGGTATAGATCATAACTGAAATAATATAAAACTTTTTGTACTTCATCTTTTGTAAGCGCAACTGGTATATGTTTTCTCTCTTGAGCTCTTAATGCTTGAATATTCTATTCACTTATATCTTACCTAAAACTTCTCGGTAATCCTCCCAAAAACCCAATCTTCCCAAAAGTAGAAAATTCCAGTAAAATAAATCAGGAGATCTTCTATGAAGAAATCACGATTTAGTGATACGCAAATTCTCGCAATTTTAAAACAGGCAGAAAGTGGCATACCTGTACCACAGATCTATAGAGAGCATGGCATAAGCAATGCGACCTTTTATAACGGGCGATCTAAATATGGAGGGATGGATGCCCCGTTTATGAAGCAGCTCAAAGAGCTTGAGGCAGAGAAGAACGGCTCAAAACAGAGATTGTGCAGGAGGCTTTGGATGGAGTGTAGCGAAATTCCGCAACGAAGTGAAGACAAACGAAGTGCTAAAGCCATCTTTGCGCAAGAAGATGGCTATAAGAGCGGTTTAAGAAAAACAAGTAACTCTCCGTCTAGCTTGTAAAGCCTTTAGAATCAGTGAATACTGTTACAGGTATGAAGCTAAACTCAATGAGGAAAATGGAATCGTAACGGTCTTAGAAATTGGAGTGAAACTTATCCCCAACTTTGTATCTTTTTCAGCGAAATTATGAAAAAATATATAAGATAGTTAAAAATAGGCTGGAGGTGATTTACACAGTTTGTTTTACGGGCTCTACATTTGTGCAAAAAGGTGTTGAAAGGAACAGCAATGATTTCACAACTCTCGGGCTGGACCAAGAAGCATTCCCTTGTAGTCTACTTCGTTCTAACTTTTTTGATAACGTGGATATTAATATTGCCGCTTGCTCTTTCGGCACAGGATCTACTTCACTTTAGAATATCAGAATACTGGCATTTCTTAGGAGCATTGGGACCCATAGGTGCTGCATTTATTGTCACGGCAATTGCCAACGGGAACGCTGGAATCTCGGAATTCCTTGGGCGCATGGTACGCTGGAAAGTGGGTATTGTTTGGTTCGTTGTGTCTGCATTTAGCCCATTTGCTCTGTTCTTGCTTTCCGTGCTCATCTTGCGTATTTTCGGCAACTCCTGGCCTGATTTTGGAAAGTTGATGTCGGGTGAATATGCTACTTTGGCATGGATAGGCGGCTCGTTACTCTCAGCAATTGCCTACGGGGTTGGTGAAGAAGCCGGATGGCGGGGATTTGCCTTGCCAAGACTGCAACAGGGACGTAGTGCGTTGTGGGCAACTTTCATCCTGTCGGTATTTTGGGCTATTTGGCATATTCCGATGTTTTTCTACAGGTTCGAGTTTGGTATAGGCCAAGCTGTAGGTTTCTTCATCGGTTTACTTGCTGGTGCAATCTGGCTGACTTTTCTATATAACAGCACAGGCGGGAGCACGTTGATGGTGACCCTTTGGCACACAAGCTGGAATTTGGTCAATATCTTCGGCCTTGTTGTTTCGGTAGAAGTCGTCTCTATAATGAGTGCAATGGTTATGGTTGCGGCAATCATCATCGTAATTGTAGCAAGACCCGCGCAACTTTCTCGCTATGGCAAGCACACCATTTAGATTGCTACATAAAGTACAATGCTGCCCAGCAAGCGCTTCCAGCCGACACGCTTCACTTACCGGGGCAACCCGCGTGCCAGTTATATTCAAAATAAAAAGGATTCTTAACTGATAGCTTGCAACTTGTTCAGCTTTTGTAAATTATTCGATTGACAGGCAAAAAGGAATATAACAAATATTTCTCAGCGCAGTCGTTATAAAAATAATTTTTTCAACTCTTGACAAAATGAATATTTTTGAATACAATCTAAACAATAATATTGCAAGGAGTTGCTTTTATATGAAAACAGTAACAATGAGAGTTGATGATAATGATAAAAACAGCTGCTGATAGACAGAGAAGAAATATTTCCAATTTTATTGAGTATGCAACACTCCAATATTTAACTTCATCTCAATCAAGTAGCCTTCTGTAAAAACTACTTCAGGACACAATGCTGACAAAACAGAGTGGGTAACAAGTTGAAAAACGTAGCCATTGTCGGCGGAGGTGCGTCGGGGCTCATGTGTGCCATTGTGGTAGCACAAGCAGCCCATACGGTGCACCTGTTTGAGCAAAATGAGCAGGTTGGCAAAAAAATATTAGCTTCGGGAAACGGGCGTTGCAATATCTCCAATACCCATCTGCATGTCACCGACTACTTTGGTGAGAACCCTGCGTTTGTTGCACCGGCATTGGAGGCCTTTTCGTTTACAGATTTTGAAGCATTCTGTGCCAAAATGGGTTTGCTTTTACACACCAAAGAAGACGGCAGAGCCTATCCGCGCTCTTTTGAAGCCAAAGCAGTCACAAGCGCACTGCTGCATTACGCCCGTCATTGTGGCGTTACTGTCTATACCCAAACCCCGATTAAACAGATAGAATATGATGGAGAGTTGTTTCGTTTACATGTAAATTCACACCGCTACCATGCTGTTGTCATTGCAACAGGCTCATTAGCCGCGCCGCAGCTGGGTGCTAACGACAGCGGCCATACCCTCGCGAGACAGTTCCATCACACCATTGTACCTCCCTACCCCTCATTGGTACAGCTCCATTTAAAGAGCCGCTGTCACCATAAGCTCTCCGGAGTCAAACAGCACGCCGGTGTCACTCTCTATATTGATAACAAAAAACGAGCAGAGGTTACGGGCGATATTCTCTTTACCAAATACGGCATTTCAGGTTTTGCCATTTTAGACATTAGCCATCATGCCTCATTTGCGCTCATGCATCACCATAACGTTACGCTGGGCATAGATCTCTTTGAAAGTATGCCGCGTCAGCAACTGCTCGCCACACTCAAAACCCTCTGCAGCAATCTCAGCCGCTATACCATTGTAACTATTCTCGCGCTTCTCACCCCCTCAAAAATGGCACCCTTTCTCCTGCACGACGCTGCCATAGATGCCCAGACATTAGGTGCTGAGATGCAAAGCAAGCAGATTAAAAAACTCACCAACATACTAAAAGACTGGCGCTTTAATGTGACACAGACGCATGGTTTCAAACATGCCGAAGTCAGCGGTGGCGGAGTCGATACCTTACAGATCAACCCTGAAACTATGGAGTCGTTACATGTAAAAGGGCTCTATTTTGCAGGAGAGGTATGTGATGTAGTCGGACGACGCGGCGGCTACAATCTCCATTTTGCCTGGGCAAGCGGCTATCTTGCCGCCAAAGCCATTAGTACATTATAATCCTTACAAAACTTTATGGTTATATATGATAAAATATTTCAAATATAACGATTGAGCTACGAAATGAATCTTGAAAAAATAGAAACAATTATTAAACAGGGCAGTGATATTCAAGTTCTCTATGCTGAAGACAACAGTGATGCCCGCGCTCAAACACTTGAAATTTTAAAAGACTTTTTTCAATATGTTGATGTTGCTGTTGACGGGGTTGAAGCATACGAAAAAATCCAGAACAATACCTACGACCTGATTATTACCGATATTAATATGCCAAAAATGAGTGGTATTGAACTCATTAGCCATCTGCGCGAACGTGACGATGACATTGCCATTTTAATCCTTTCTGCCTACAATGAACCCACCTACTTCATTCAAGCTATCAAATTAGGAATTGACGGCTACCTTTTAAAGCCGCTGCATATTGACCAGTTTGTCGATACCATCAGCCGTACGCTCCGGCAAATCATTATTAAAAAAGAGAATCTTGCCTACAAAAAGTCGCTTCTTGAAGTTGTCTCCAGTAAAACCAAAGAACTTGAGTACACCTACTACCACGACCCCCTGACCCAACTGCCAAACCGTTTGGCTCTCGAGCGTGACATGAAATTGCACAAAAAAGAGAGCATCTTGCTCATTGACATTAATAACTTTGCCGCCATTAACAATCTTTACGGTATTCCTGTAGGCGATATGACACTTAAAAGTATTGCTAAATACCTTCGTGAACTCTGTAACAATGCTCACAGTGTCTACCGTTTTAGCGGTGATCAGTTTGTCTATTTGAGCCATGACTGCCAAGAGTTAGAAGTGTGTAAAGAGACGGCAAAAAATATTGTCGAGAGTCTTAGCAGCAATACCATTGACATTATGGTTGAAAATCAAGAACTTGAAATCAACATCTCTGCGACCATCGCCATTGTTAACAATGCTCACAATCAACGCCTCTTTGAGTATGCCGATATGGCGCTTGAATATGCAAAAAAGACCCATCAGGATATTGTTGTTTACTCCAAAAGGATCTCACTTGAAGAGCATTACCAAAAAGATATTAACGCTGTTAAGCTGGTTAAAAAAGCACTGAAAGAAGACCGGTTGGTTCCTTTTTTTCAGCCTATTGTCAAAACTGACGGTAACATAACATACGAGTGTCTTGCGCGCATCATTACCCATGAGGGTAAGGTCATTTCACCTTTCTTTTTTATTGACGGTATCAAAAAGACGAAATACTACGCCGAACTGACCAAAGTTATGATACGTAAGGCTTTTGACATCTTTGAAGGTACGACCACCTCATTCTCTCTTAACCTCTCCTACGAGGATATCTCCAACGAGAAGATCATTACCTACCTCAAAGAGCTCATTCTCGCCAAAAATATGGCACAAAATGTTATTTTGGAAATTGTTGAGAGTGAAAGCATTGACAACTTTGAGTTAATAAAACACTTTATTGACGACATGAAAGTGCTTGGAGTGCGTATTGCACTTGATGATTTCGGAAGCGGCTACTCAAATTTCTCATATTTAATGGAACTTAAACCAGATTTTATTAAAATAGACGGTTCACTTATTAAAGAGATTGACACCAATAGCAAGTCGTACATCATTACCAAAACCATAGCGAACTTCTCCAAGGAGTTGAATATTGAGGTCATCGCCGAGTTTATTCACTCTCAAGAGGTGTATGACAAAGCAAAAGAGCTGGGTATTAACGGCTTTCAAGGCTATTTTTTAGGTGAACCGGTACAACACATAAAAAAGGACTAACCATGCCGTTTCTCATTGCCATAGGCGTTATTGCGCTGATTCTCATACTCATGTACAACAGCCTTATTGCCCGAAAAAATCAGGTAGACAATATCTTTGCCGGCGTCGATGCCGCGCTGAAAAAACGTTTTGATCTCATTCCCAACCTCATTGCTTCGGTAAAAGAGTATATGACGCATGAAAAAGAGCTGCTTAGCAAAATTACGCAGCTTCGCACCGAAGGAATGAAACCCGGCCTCTCCGATACAGACAAGATTGCACTCGATCAGCAAGTCACCTCAGCACTCGGCTCACTAATGATCTCGGTCGAGAACTACCCCGACCTCAAAGCCAACGAAAATATCATGAACCTTCAGCGCACCCTCAATGAGACCGAGTCACAAATTGCCGCCGCACGGCGAGCATACAATCAGGCTGTGACGGACTACAACAACATTATTGAGATGTTTCCGACCAACTATATGGCAACATGGATGAACCTGACACGCAAAGAGGTCTTTGCCGTTACCGAAAACGAACGCGAAAATATTAATGTCAAAGAGCTCTTTAACGCTTCATGAAAAGCATTTCGGAGCTGACAGATTTTTATTACAACTCGCTTTACCCTGCTATTGAGTCTTTAGAGGAACAGCGCAAAGCACTCGTGCATCAATTGGTAACAATATTTACTGCCATTGCTGCACTTGCCGTTACCGGTATTTTTATTCGCTGGTACTATTTTCACGCCTTTGATCTATTCTCTTCCATTTTTGTCATTGCCGGAGCCATTATTGCCGCATGGCGTTACGAGCATATGATTCAAGATTATCGTGACGCGTTTAAAATGCGTGTGATGAAACCGCTTATTGAAGCCATCGACAGTACGCTTCGCTATACTCCTGTTGCCGCCATCTCTCAAAGTCTTTTTGAACACTCCGGTCTCTTTCAAAGACGCATAGACCGTTTTCAAGGTGATGATCTGGTTCAAGGTAGCATTGACTCGGTCAATCTGCAATTTTCAGATTTACATGTAGAATCTCAAACTCAAGACAGCAAGGGAAATATGCACTACATAACAATCTTTCAAGGGCTCTATATTGTTGCGGAGTTTAACAAGCATTTTAAATCACGGACTATAATTCTACCCGACAGTGCAGAGAAAATTTTCGGTAATGTTTTGGGAAACTGGTTTCAATCCAAAAATCTGGGGCGTGACCCTCTTGTTACACTTGACAATGCCGCATTTGAAAAGGCCTTTGTTGTGTACAGTAGTGACCCCATTGAGTCACGTTACATCTTGACGCACACCATGATGGAGCGCTTACTCAATCTGAAAAAGAAAGTAGCACATCCTGTCTATGTGTCGTTTGTCGATGCCAATATACATATTGCCATTGCCTACAACAAAGATCTGTTTGAGCCGACCGTGTTTGAGTCACTGTTAAAATATGACAATGCCATGAGCTACATTCATGCACTCAGCCTTGCTGTGGGCATTATTGAAGAGCTCAAACTAAATGAACGCTTATGGAGTAAAAAATGATACCAATACTGCTTCCACTGCTGCTGGCACTCAGTGCAGCTGCCCTGCCCCTGCACCAAGTACCGCCGACCATAACCCTTGAGGGTGAACGCGGCGAAACAGCCAACGGCAAACCGTGGATCTCCGCTCAAACCCTGCAAGGCAAAGTATATATTCTGTTTTATGTCGATCCGGACAAAAAAGATCTCAACAATAATCTCTCCGAAGCGCTCAAGCGTCAAAAGTTTGACCACAACCGTTACGGATCCGTCGCCATTGTCAATATGGCTGCTACATGGATGCCCAATTTTGCCATAGAGGCAAAACTGAAAAAAAAGCAAGAGCTCTACCCTGACACCCTTTATGTCAAAGACAAACAGAAGGTTTTGGTGAAAGAGTGGGGGCTGGCCGATGACAACTCTGATATTTTGCTTTTTGACAAAGAGGGAAAACTCATCTACTTTTATGAGGGTAAACTCAATGAAAAAGAGATTGCCAAAGTCATCAAACTTATTGAGGAGCATCTGTAATGAATGAAAAAGATCTTTTGATTTTGAGTGTCAAAGATTTTGCCACGCCCAAAATGCTTAAAATGGTGCTGCTTCCCTTTGTCATTACCATGCTGGTCATGTACACCCTCTTCTTTATTGCCGCCGACCTTGGTCTGGATACATTGCAACAGACAACACTGCACGTTGAAAGCAGCCAAACACTCAATAATGGCGATACGGCTCACACAGAAAGCTTTAGCGGTACATTTAGCGGCTCATCGATTATTGACTTTTTAATGACCCACACCGTTACCTCGTGGCTCATTAGCTTTTTGGTCTATACGGTCGGAAGTTTTTTAGTACTGCTCATCTCTATTGTGGTGGCCTTGGCAGTTATTGGTTTTTTAACTCCGCCAATCTTAAAAGAGTTGCAGCAGCGTCATTACCCCACCGTTGAACTCATCGGTTTTGACGGCATTGGGACGGTTATTTGGAATTTGGCCAAGTCCTTTTTTATTATGATAGCACTGTTTCTGCTGCTCATGCCGCTCTATTTCATACCGCTGCTCAATGTCATTGCGCTCAATATACCGTTTTACTACTTTTTCCATCGCCTGCTGACGTATGACGTGGCATCAACACTGTGCAGCAAAGAAGAATACGTGCAGATTATGCATTTTAAGGGCAACGGTCTTCGTATTAAAACCCTGTTGCTTTACATGGTCTCGCTCATTCCCTTCGCCGTACTCTTTGCTACGGTTTTTTTTGTTATTTACCTGGGGCACAGTTTTTTTAAAGAGGTGATATTATTGCGGCAGAGAAAAAACACTGCCGACATGTAACTTACATGTAGATAACCGATGATGCAAATACACCGTTTGCAACCTACGCAACATCCTCATTGGAAGGTGCATAGGTAATCTCTTTCATGGTGCCTTTGGATCCGGAAAAGGTAATGAGCACCTGTTTGGCACCGAAGCTTTTGGCAATACTCTCCAAGGTTTTACGAGCCGAACTTTCAACATCACTGCGCATGGATGCCGCAAACTCTGTCGCCATCTGTGCCACCTGCACTTTAGCCTCTTCAATCAGTTTGTTTTTTGATGCTTCGTCAAAACCGTCGCTAAAAGCCGCCGTAACCAGTGACGGCAATAACCACGGCAAGAGTCTGGCACCCTGCTCATCATAAAACTTAATATCTTTAATATTGGTATCGTACTCGACTTCGGGCATTGTAATCTCAAAGCCGCCGTCACTCTTTTCTACCACCTGAAAATCGGGTGAATTGAGGTCATATTTAAAGTCAATATCAAACTGAAAAATAATGGCCATCTTTTTATTAGAAAGCAGCCAGCGGAAATATTTTTGTCCAATCTCGCCAAAAGCATGATCGCGCGCGGTGACAATCTCTTTGGTAACCACCTTATAGACACTGAGCTCACCTAAAGAGTGAAAGCGCTCTATTGTTGAAAAATGGGCCACTTCATCTATTTGTGTCGTTGCGTCTTTAGGTTTCTTCAATACAAACCACATACCTATAGGCAGCAATAAGCCCACCACAAACATTATAATACTTTCCATAATCACTCCTTTAGTACTCAGTCTAGCTACTCATTGTGTAATTATAGTGTAAATGACTTACAATCGGATGATATGACGCCCTAAGGTGGAAAAAAACTGTGACAATACCGCTTCATCGGCAATTATGGTAACAGTGACCCTGTCGGCTTCAAACTGCTTTTCAATCTGCGTAATATGGCATTGTGCCAACGCATAATCCACCCGCTGCATTACACTGTAGTGACAGGTAAAGTGTTCTCTCACCTCTTTGTTATAGGTCTGCAGTACTGCTACATCGATCACACGGTTTGCCGCATCACTGTAAGCACGCACCAAACCTCCGGTACCTAACTTGGTTCCGCCAAAATAGCGCACGGTAATCATACCTGCATTAATCAGGTCATGACCTTGAAGTACGGCAAGCGTCGGCTTCCCCGAAGTGCCTCGCGGCTCACCGTCATCACTGCTGCCCTCGACAATCTGATCAAATGCATTGAGATGCCGAAACGCCGTCACAAAATGGCGTGCTTTGGGATGCTCTTTTTGTAAGGCTACCAAGAGAGAATCATACATATAAAACGGCACCAAATGGGCAATAAACTTGGACTGTTTCACTGCAAGGGTTTGAGTATAGTGTGCATCAACAATCTTCACAATCTAACATCCAATTTTATATCTTTTTTGTATAATACAGAAAATTATATTAATTGCAACGATATTCAAGGGGAATTATGGGTCTATTGGGTTCGATCAAGCGACACCTTTTCAATGCGTTTCGTGAAGTGCTTATCTATCATCACAACTCCTTGGAATTTCGTGCCAAACTCTTTGCGCTCATTATTGCCGTAAACGGCGAAGGCAACGAGAAGATTTTTGAGTCGGTAAAAGAATCGGGCATGGCGATCTACAACGATGATGATCGTGCCGAAGCATTGGTCTTGACGACCAAAGAGATTATTGCCAAAGTGCATGATGACAACGGACTCAATGAAGACCTGCTTATTCAAGACATTGTCAAAGAGATGAAAGAGGTACCGCGCTATCGCAACAAAATCAATACCCGCCAGCTGCAAAAAATTGTCGACTTTACACGCGATGAGGATATTCGCTCCTATCAGGAAAATATTTTAGAGTTTTTAGACAAGGCCAAAGCGGGAGACTAAAACACACTACAAGATAAAACGCTCTTTGTCAAAAAAGGACGCTTCAGAAATATTTTGAAACGCTGCATTGAGCGATACAAAAAAATCGGGATACTTCTGCTCCATCTCGCCCAGCATCTCTTTCATAGCAGCACGGGCATGCGGCATTTTAATATCAAAACGCATGGAAGGGCACATCTCGTCACCAATGGTCGGCATACCGTTCTCTTTTGCCGCAGCGGCGAGTTGCCGTTCACGCATCTGAATCAACGGGCGAATTACAATAAGACCGTTGTCTGCACGGTATTTCGGTGCCAAAGAACGCATCTGTCCATTATAGGTCAAATTCATAAAAAAACTCTCTGCCGCATCATCTAAATGATGACCCAGTGCCAGCTTGTTGCAGCCGTATTTCTCAGCGGCACTGTAGAGCGACCCGCGGCGCATTCGAGAAAAAAAGCTGCAAAATGACGAGTTCTTACGTATCTTCTCACCGGCAACTTCGTAAATATTAGTCTCATACACCGCATGCTCAATGCCATACTCCCGACAGTGCTCCTGCAAGGTCGAGAACTCCTCACCCATGCCGTACGAGACGGTAACGGCAATGAAATCAAAGTGGAATGGAGCACGGCGCTGCTGCTCTTTGAGTGCATGCACCAATGTCAGCGAATCTTTACCGCCGGAAAGCCCAACTAAAATCTTATCACCCTCACCGATGAGTTCAAACTCGGCATTGGTGCGTCCAAGTTGGCGCATAATCTTTTTTGAGAGTTTGATCCCCATTACAGCTGCTCTACCATCTTCACAATGAAATCAGCACTGATCTGTGCGGAACTCTCCAAAAACGCATCGAAATCAAAACCCGCATCCATATCGGCCGTATCGCTAATGGCACGCAATATTAAAAACGGAATCTCCAGTGCATCACATACAACTGCTACCGAGGTACCTTCCATCTCCAGTGCATCGGCATGAAAGGTCTTTTCAATCCACGCTTTGCGTTCCGGTGAGGCAACAAACTGATCACCGGTTGCAATGACCCCCTCTTTAAGCACAATACCCATGCTCCTGGCTACCTCAACGGCCCTACGGCGCAATGCAGCATCACTCTCAATAAATACGGCACCTTCTGGAACATATCCGTAAGGGTGTCCAAAGGCGGTAATGTCAAGATCATGCTGGCACAATTTGGTTGCTACAATCAGATCACCGATGGCAAGTTCGGGATTGATTCCCCCGGCCACACCACTAAACAACAGCACCTCGGCACCAAACTTCTCAATGAGCGTTGTCGCCGTCAACGTTGAAAATACCTTGCCGATTTTAGAGTAGGCAATGACAAGCGTATGCCTCCCGTAATTACATGTAAAATATCGGTTTTGTACATACTCTACTGTCTCGTATGATCCTACCCGTTGTAAAATCGGTTCAATCTCCTCAGGCATCGCCCCCATAATTGCTACTCTCATCTGCCCTCTTTAATCAATTTTTGCCATCCATTTTTGTACTTTGTGAAGCGTATGTTTCAACGGCACCGTTACTGTCACTTCCTCAAACGTCTCCAGACGATGCTCACAGACTCCTTGCGCCGTAATCACACGACTGCCGCCCCAAAATCCCAAACCATCTTCAAATCCGACCCGATTGACAAAAACCACATACGAACTGCACAGCAGTGCAGCTGAAGTCAACAGTGCCTGCCATTGCGACTCAATATCAATACCCTTGTCACTAAAATCACGCGAAGGGGATGCGGCGAGCACATAGACAATATCAGGTTTGAGCTCAGCAAGAGTAGCCATCACCGAAGCACGCCATAAATCCTCACAAACCAACATCGCCGCTTTGCCGTATGGCGTATTAAAACAGGATATCTGCTCACCCTTGAAAAAATAGCGCGCCTCTTCAAACATGCCGTAGTTGGGAAGGTGCATTTTGTGGTGCATATGCAACAATCTTCCCTGACTAAAGTAGAGCGCACTGTTATAGGTTCTTCCCTCTTGCCTGATCGCCGCGCCGACAATAATGTCACAGTGCGAACTGGCCTCTTGAAGTGCTTGCAGCTCTTCTAGTTCGTACGCGTCTTCAAAGACTTAATCTTGCAGCAAATACCCGTTAAGTGCCAGTTCGGGGAAGACAATAACATCAGCAGCATGCTCTTTGATCGTTACACATATCTTTTTAAGATTGTTACGATTAAGGTGTGGTGCACTCTGAGCTAACGTAATCTCCATCATAACGCCCCAAGCACGTGCTCCAAAGAGTCCGTATCGGAGACGTTTAGTGTTTTCAGCTCTTTGGCAATACGGCGATTTAAGCCTTTGAGTACCGAACCGTTTCCAAATTCAATGGCAAGATCCAACTGCGGTGCAACCGCTTGAACGGACTGTTTGTACCGCACCGGTTTGACCAACTGATCAACCAGCAGATGCAACGCCTCCGCTTTGGTTGCATAAGGCTGTGCCGTAACATTGGAGATAATCGGTGCGCTGAATGTATTGCTGAGCATAGAGTCTAAGGCATTTCGCAGTGGCTCTTGCGCACGTTGCAACAGGTCACAATGGCTTGCAACCGACATATTAAGCAATATGGCTCTCTTGGCTCCGGCCTCTTTGAAGATCGACTCCATTGCTTTGAGATCCGATTTTAATCCTGCAACAACCAGCTGTCCGTCTTGATTATAATTGGCCGGCCATACACTCTTTGCGCATTGCTGCGCCTCATAACAGAGTCTCTCGACCGTCACATCATCCAGACCGACCAGCGCCATCATACCCGCATCAATTCCCGTACATGCTTCTTGCATTAAAGCACCACGCCGATGTACCAACTCCACAGCATCGATATAATCCAATGCACCCGCAGCACATACAGCACTAAACTCGCCTAAAGAGTGTCCTAAAAAAAGTGATGCCGACAGTTTAGAACGCTCCTGAAAGAGTCTATAGGCTATCATAGATACCAGCAAAATCGCCGGCTGCGTATAAGCTGTTTCGTTGATCTGCTGGTTCTCTTCAAAAAGCAGGGATTTAAAATCGACATCAATACGCTCGCTTGCACGTTCAAACATCTCCCGTGCTATAGCACTGTTCTCATAAAATGACACTCCCATGCCGATGCTCTGCGAACCCTGTCCGGGAAAAATCATTGCAATTTTTTTACTCATTTACCATTCCTTAATCATCAAATTTATAGTGACTGTTTTCTTGAATTTTTTTACGCAGCGTATTACGATTGAGCCCCAAGACCGATGCCAGCTTTAATTGTGAACGAAATTTTTTCAAACCGGCACGAATCAACGGCACCTCGTACAGGTGTAAATACTCCCTGTAGTCGTTATTCGAGCCGATCTTGTTATACAGATATTTCTCCAAAAGCTCCATTAGGTCGTGCTCGTCAACATCATCTAAAAGGTAGTGTAAAAAGAGTTGCCGACGCAGTGATGAAGCATTCTCACTTAAATCTACATGTAAAACATCAAACTCAAATGTTTCCTTAAGACCAAAAATTGCTTCGGCCTCTTTTTGAAAAGATTCAATGAGCACAGCTATATCCTCTTCCCGATCGGCTAAAGGCGGTAACTCGATGGTAATATCAAACAGATCTTCAAGAACTTCGGAGTGGTAGTTACTGCTGCATG
Organism: Campylobacterales bacterium; assembly: GCA_024277395.1. Classification (GTDB taxonomy): domain Bacteria; phylum Campylobacterota; class Campylobacteria; order Campylobacterales; family Sulfurimonadaceae; genus QNZR01. The sequence goes on along the minus strand of JAJRVF010000068.1, from coordinate 2,133 downwards.
TGGCAACAACGCGAATATTGCTCTTATGGATCTCTTCGGCAATACGTTTCAGATTGGGAGAATTTTCAACATGGGTAATAATAATTTCTGAGCTACTCTGAATTTTTGCTATCAATTCGTCAAAATCTTGAGCACAATAAAGCGGCGCATTGGGAAGAATATATTGGGAAAGTTTCTTTTTGCCCACACCGCGCTCACCGCTGATAAGGGCATTGACCGACAAACTTTTTAAAAGGTTTGCCGTCTTTAATGCCTCAACAGAAGCATGTGAAGAGGTTACAAAACTAGTGACATCCACAGCCGCTGCCGCCGCCGGTACCGCAACACCCGTCATCACCTTTGGCATTTTCAGCCGGAATTCCGCTCATTGCCTCTTCCGGCGTTGCATCACGTACATCATTAAGTGTCACACTGAACATGAGATCTTTCCCGGCTAAAGGGTGGTTAAAATCAACAATAACCGACTCTTCGCCTATCTCTTTTACAATCACCTGAACAGTACCGCCGTCTTCGCCCTGCCCGTAAAGGGTCATCCCTTCAGTCAACTCAATCCCGGCAAACTGCTCTTTAGGAACTTCTTGCTTGGCTTCTTCATTGTATTCGCCATAGGCATCAGCCGACTTTACCAGAACATCACCCTTTTCTCCGACGGCCATATTGACAATACCTGCTTCAAGTCCCGGAATGATCTGCCCTTTTCCAAACATAAACACCAGCGGTGCACCGCCTACATTACTGTCAACGATTGTCTCACCGTCACGTACCTCATACTCAAGGGATACTATTTGATTTGCTTCAATTGCCATGAACATTTACCTTAATTATTTTTTTCGGATTCTATCATAGAAAACTATTCTTTTGCTGAAACAATACTATCGCATCCGTTTTTCAGCTTCTTTTGCCTCTTTTGAGTTGGGATATTTGGCTACAATAGCACTGTAAAATGACTGTGCATTATCGCTGTCACCCATTTTTTCCATCGATATGGCACTGTGCAACATCAATTTTGGCATGTATTTCGCCTTATCGTAACGAGAAGCACTCTCTTTAAAGTAGGAGAGCGCCTCCTTATACTTGTTTCGTCTAAAATTCATCTCACCGATCATATAATATGCATACGCCGGTTTATAACTCTTTTTAATCAGATGTTCATAGTAGGTAATGGCATCAGTATAGTATTTTTTATTAAAAAATGCCTGTGCCTTTTGAGCTACCGTTTTATTGCTCATGTTTGAGAGCGAAGTGCGTGAACTCTTTGGATTTTTTAGTGTTTTAGCAAGACTTGCTTTCAGGTCGTTTACTTCATCGACCAAAATATTGTAATCATCTTTGGTTAGGTAATTGTTATGGATAGTATCGAGCAGTTCAGAGAGTCCTTGAAGTGCCTTCTTGAGCTTGAGAATATCCTCGCTGTTTTGCGTTATTTGTGCTCGCAACGAGTTCTCCCCGTCATTGGAAAGCTCGCCGCCAAGCGCTTCAAGAGCAAGACGATTCTGATGAGTTTTGGCACTCAACCCCTCAACTACCGTATGAAGCCCATCCATACGTTCACGAATGCTTTCGACTTTGCCGTCTTGCATTCGTGTCTCTTTCTTTATATTTTCAAGACGCTGTTTGTTCTTTAAAATATATTTCTCAGACTCCGTCAATCCATACGGTGCGTCGCTCTCTATATTTCCTGCTCCAAACGCTGAAGGCTCAGCACTGAACAGAGCAACAGGCAAAAGAAAAACTAAAAGGTATTTCATTTACTTAGGGAAGAAGCTTAAAATCAACACGGCGGTTTTGAGCCCAACATGCTTCGGTTTTATCCGTACATGTCGGATTACTCTCACCATAACTCACCATCGTAATACGTCCGGAATCGACACCGTCTCGTATCATTGAACTTTTTACGGCATTGGCACGTTTAAGTCCGAGTGCATAGTTGTACTCATCGCTACCCCACTCATCACAGTTTCCTTCAAGTTTTACCGAGTAATTTTTTGCATCACTCTTAACCAGCTGGGCGTTGGCATCAATAATATCTTGCATTTCAGGAGAGATATTGAATTTGTCAAATGCGAAATGGACACTGTTCATACGCGACTCCAAGGCACTCAACGTCATCTCATTGGCATCCGTACCCTCAAT
>JAJRVF010000067.1 GCA_024277395.1 Campylobacterales bacterium | reverse complement strand
TCAGTTTTAAACAACAGCGGAGTTTTTTCATCTATGGCAAAAATCGCACTCATTACTTTAGTTTTCATGACACAGTGTCTGGCAAATGAGCTTACGGGAAGCCCATCGAAAGGAATGGTCTACTACAAATACCTGATGAAAGAACAGCTAGGTGAGCGTGGCGACACATTTTCCAAACGGCATACTGCTGCAGCGTGGATTGAGCTTTTTGATAACAATGCCACGCTTTTTAAAAAGGAGTTTTCAGGGCTGACTCCGCAACTTGACACTCTCTTGAAAAGTTCAAAATTTGTAGAAATTATGCCCCATCTAAAGGCCTTTGTCGTGCATTATGCCAAAGATAAAAAAAACCATGCTACATGTGAAGAAGAGGAGTAACTATGACCCGAAGAGACCTGCTAAAAGGATTAACATTTGTCGCCGCAAGTTCGGCATTGCCATTATCACTACAGGCAACACAAACGGTGCCAAAAGTACAAAAACAGACGGATCGATCCAAAAAAACAAGAGTGATCGTCTGCGGTGGCGGTTTTGGCGGATTGACGACAGCACGCTATCTTAAAGAGAGCAACCCCGATTTGGAGGTACTGCTTATTGAGCAAAACCGCGCGTTTGTTTCGTGCCCCTACAGTAATGTTTGGCTGGGCGGTATTGACAACCTAAGCCTTGAGGATCTCAGTTTTGACTACTTGAGCGCTTCCATTAAATACGGTTATACTGTGATTCATGAAGTTATTAGCGGTATTGACAGAACAGCCCAGACCGTCACCACCAACAACAAAAGCTATCACTATGACTACCTTGTGCTCTCTCCGGGAATCGACTATGATTACAATAAACTGTTTCCCGACGCACACACTGCCAAAGCAGTCTATACCCATTTTCCGCCTGCAATGAAACCCGGAAGCGAGCACCTTCGACTTAAAAAAGCCGTAGAGCATTTCCAAGGGGGCAATTTCATCATAAGCGTTCCCTCAGGCACCTACCGCTGTCCGCCGGCGCCGTACGAGCGTGCCTGCATGGTAGCCTACTATTTTAAAACGCACGGTATTAAGGGCAAAGTGCTCCTGCTTGATCCCCGCGAGAAACCGGCGACCAAAGCAAAAGGATTTCTAGAGAGTTTCAATACCCTCTATAAAGAGTATATTGAATACATTCCTACCGCTGAGATCAAGGGGATCGATGTTGAGAAAAAGGTACTCAATGTTGAGACATTTGACACCAAAAGCCTTAGTTACAGACCACAAAAAATTGCATTCTCTTACGCCAACATCATTCCTCCTATGAAGCCGGCAAAACTTATTGATATTGCCGGACTAGAGCTCAATGAATCCGGGTGGGTGAAACTTAACGCTCCGGGATTTCAGAGTGTTACCGATGATAAAATCTATGTTTTGGGTGATGCCGGCGGACACCCTTTTCCCAAAAGCGGCCATATGGCAAATTCCTGCGGGCATGTTGTTGCCAAAGAGCTTGGTGCACGAACACTGGGAAAACCTTTTAATGTTGCTGCGCATCTTCCCGGTAATATCTGCTACTCTATGGTCAACGGCTCACCCAAAGAGGGCATTTGGGTCTCCCACAGCGTTACCTACAGCAAAGTCGACGGACTCAAGGCCACATCTGAAGCCATGACGACCCGAGACACCCAAACCGGCAATGCTATTGCCTCTTGGTTCCACGGCGTCACCTCAGATATGCTCTAACGAGCGTCTGCCACCCTAAACAACGTTAGAAATTTTTATTCAGTCATATATTAAGAACCTTTTTGTATAATGCTCCAATTTTTAATTTTGCAAGGACGAAGCTACTATGAGTTTTTTAAAAGAGTTTGACAGCGAGGTGTATGCCTTATGCGAACAGGAGCTGCAGCGTCAAAGTGAACATCTGGAGATGATTGCATCGGAAAACTTTACACTTCCGGCCGTTATGGAAGCGATGGGCTCAGTGTTTACCAACAAGTATGCCGAAGGCTACCCCAACAAACGCTACTATGGCGGATGTGAATATGCCGACGGTGTTGAACAGCTGGCTATTGATCGTGCCTGCAAACTTTTTTCTTGCAACTTTGCCAATGTACAACCACACTCCGGCAGTCAAGCCAACGGTGCCGTATATGCCGCATTGCTGAAAGCGGGTGAGAAAATTCTGGGGATGGACTTGAGTCACGGTGGCCACCTCACGCACGGTTCCAAACCCAGCTTTTCGGGTAAAAACTATCAGAGTTTTACGTACGGTGTTGAACTCGACGGACGCATTGACTATGATCGTGTTATGGACATCGCCCGAATTACCCAACCTAAAATTATTGTCTGCGGCGCCTCGGCTTATGCTCGTGAAATTGACTTCAAAAAATTCCGTGAGATTGCCGATGCTGTCGGTGCTGTTTTATTTGCAGATATTGCCCATATTGCCGGATTGGTCTGTGCCGGTGAACATCCCAGTCCGTTTCCGTATGCCGATGTAGTCACCACCACAACCCACAAAACACTGGCCGGTCCGCGCGGCGGGATGATAATGACCAATGACGAAGAGATTGCCAAAAAAATCAACTCTGCTATCTTCCCCGGTCTTCAAGGCGGACCTCTGGTTCATGTGATTGCCGCTAAAGCGGTAGGTTTTAAATACAATCTCTCAGACGAATGGAAAAGCTATGCCAAACAGGTCAAGGCCAACGCCCGTGTTCTTGCCGACATTCTCATTCAACGCGGCTATGACGTAGTCAGCAACGGCACGGACAACCATCTGGTGCTTGTCTCCTTTTTAAATAAAGAATTTAGCGGCAAAGATGCTGACGCTGCACTGGGCTGTGCCGGTATTACCGTCAACAAAAACACCGTTCCGGGAGAGACACGCAGTCCTTTTGTCACTTCAGGAATTCGTGTAGGCTCACCTGCACTCACCTCTCGCGGTATGAAAGAGAAAGAGTTTGAATTCATTGCCCATAAAATGGCAGACGTTTTGGACGATATAGACAATACCAAAGCACAAGAAGCCATCAAAGATGAACTCAAAGAGCTGGCTTCACGCTTTATTATATATACCCAACCCACCTATTAGCAGGAGTTGCGCATGAGTTTGGATCTAAAATTGATTAAAATGCTAACAGATCATTACTGGATAAAGCACGATACTGTTGTCAATAAAATCAGTTTTAAGGGTCGCACCTTTTTTAACAAATATGAAAAAGTGGAGAAAATGCTCACTACGGCCATACAGATGCAGCACCGGCGCGGTGACATAACCGCAGCACACTCGCTGGTCAACAAACGCAATCAGGTTGAGAATATTGTCATTGATTACAACGGCAGAGATCCGGAGCGTTTTTACCATCGTGCGCAGCTCCTCTTGCGTGATGAGGGGTATTTGAATTTTACCGCGTACAAGACAAAAACTGAAGGTCATTTACATGTATATATTCACAAAGGGCACACAACACTGCAAGAAGCGATTCAGCTAGGAAAAACACTCTCAATGAAACTCGCTGCAAAGCAGCCGAAACAGTGGCGCATGTACCCCAATGACGAACAGCCGCCGGAATATCAAATTTTAAATATTCCTTATGAAGTCTATGCTAAAGAGAGAGGTGCTTCATTTGCCAAACACATGTAATTCAAAGTACTTATAAAGGTCATATTTATGGAAGAGAAAACGGAACTCAACGACATCATCTTAAATCAGAACAGTCACAATAACGGAAGCAAGAAAATCCTCTTGGCAGTAGCCTCGCTAGCAATAATACTTATAATCATTGTTGTTATTATGAACTCACTGCAATCGAACAATATCGACAATCTCCCCAAGCCAATTCTTCCAAAAGAGCCTGAGATCGCAATAAAGAAAATTACCGATGAAGATCCTCTTTTTCAGCCCATTGAAGTAATGGAAGAGCCTTCAAGCGAAGAAAACATTCAACAAATTGCTAAAAAACTTAAAGAGGAATCAGCTCAAAAAGAGAAGATGCTCAATGAGCGCCTTGTAACAGAAGAGGCGGTGGTTATTGAAAAGAGTAAACCGCTAGAGAAAGCAGTGCCGCTTGCTGCCAAAACAATAAAGCCGACAGAAGAAAAAAAAGTGCCGCCGACACAATCTGTAGTACAAAAAAAACCTGTGGTGCAAAAAACAGTGGCCGCTTCAAAACCTAAGGTCGGCTATACGAAGCATGTGGTACACGGCAAACACTATGTACAAGTCGGTTCGTTTGCACAGTATGCACCCAATAAAACATTTCTGAGAAAAATCACCGGCAGCGGGTACAGCTATACTTACTATAAAGTGGTTGTAAACGGCAAAACTATCAATAAGGTTATTATTGGACCGTTCAACAGCAAAGCAGCCGCTCGAAAAGCACTCTCAACCATTCGCAAACGCATTGAAAAAGGTGCGTTTATTCTAAAGGTGTAGTGTGATTCATTCGCAGCACTTCATGCTCGACCAATTTGCTCCTATTGCTGTCTACAGCAAGCTTAAAGAGCAGTTCAAAGAGGAGGTTACCTTTCTCTTTGAGAGTGCCGGAAATTCGGAAGGAAACTACAGTTTCATTGTTATCGGTGCCCGTGAGCGGCTTGTTTACAAAGACCGTACCACATATTATACAAATGCCAAAGAGGAAACAGAGTCCTATAGTCTGTCTCCTTTTGCCTTTTTAAAAGAGTACTATAACAATATCGATACTGCATACTATCAACGTCAGGTAAAAGAGCTTGGCGTAGGCTATGTTGACGGCTTTATCGGTTTCATTGGCTATGATATGGTTCAGGTGTTTGAACCCGTACTCAAGCCATTCATGGAGCCATTGGATGATACCATGAATACGCCCGATATGGATTTAATTCTTCCTAAAATGATTGTTGCCTACTCCCATAAAGATCATAAAATTACGCTTATTGCTCATGTCGAGAGTATGAGAGTACAGTTTGACACCATTGAAGATATGTTGAAATCAAGCTACAACTACACCCCGCTTCAACCACTCGATGGCGACGACAAGGGTGTGTTCTCATTCTCAAAAGAAAGATTTTTTGAGATGGTTCGCCAATCCAAAGAGATGATTCGCAGCGGTGACGTCTTTCAGATTTTAATGACCAACCGCTTCACTCGACATGTCACAGTAGATCCGTTTAGTTTTTACCGTATTTTGCGCACAAAAAACCACTCTCCCTATATGTTTTTAATGGAGTATGAGGACTTTAGTATTGTCGGCAGCTCTCCAGAAGTCATGGTACGCTTAAGTAACGGTGAACTTCTCTTGCGTCCTATTGCCGGAACACGCCGTCGCGGCGACACCAAACAGCGCGATCAAGAACTTGAAGAGGAGTTGTTGGCCGATCCTAAAGAGCTTGCAGAACATCTTATGCTCATCGATTTAGGACGAAATGATGTTGGGAGGGTTGCCAAAGTAGGTACCGTCAAAGTCAAAGATATGATGCATATTGAACGCTACTCGCATGTCATGCATATTGTCAGTGATGTCGAAGCAACTTTGGCGGACGACAAAGATATGTTTGACCTCTTTGCCGCCACCTTTACTGCCGGCACTATGACGGGTGCGCCTAAAATTCGAGCCATGGAGTTGATTGCCGAGTTCGAAGGACTCAAGCGCGGCTTTCACAGCGGTGCTGTCGGCTACTTTGGTTTTGACGGCAATATGGACAGTGCCATCACCATTCGCACCGCTTTAGTCATGCCCGATCGTGTTATTTTGCAAGCCGGCGCCGGCATTGTCGCCGACTCTGTTGATGAGATGGAGTACTTGGAAGTTCATAACAAGCTTGGTGCACTCATGAGCTCACTGGACGATCTGAAAAATCCATGAAACTCTTTGCCATTTTCGGTGATCCGGTAGCACACTCTCGATCTCCGCTCATGCACAACAGTGTCTTTAAAAATTTACATGTAAATGCCTGTTATACCCGCGTACATCTGCATGACGGCGCCTGCCTCAGAGATACGTTTTTTGCCCTCGAACTTAGCGGTGCCAATATTACCATACCGCATAAAGAGGCCGCTTTTAAGGCATGTGACGAAGTACGCGGTTTTGCAAAAAAGATTGGTGTAGTCAACACCATCATCAATGAAAACGGAAGACTTGTCGGCTACAATACGGATGCCGACGGATTTATCTACGCCATTGCATCCTTTCAACCGATTCAAAATATTTTGGTTCTTGGTGCCGGGGGCACGGCAAAAGCTTTAGTCAACAAATTTATAGATGAAAAAATAGAAGTGAGTGTTTTAAATCGCTCCAAAGAGCGACTTGGCTACTTTCAGGCACTGGGAGTCACCACATACACATGGAGCAGTATGACATGGCAACAGTTTGATCTTATTGTCAACACAACCTCTGCAGGACTCAGCAACAACGACTACCCTACCCCTCTAGAGATTTTGGAGCCTCTTGTACAGGCTTGTAACGTTTGTGCCGATGCTATTTACGGCAAAGTGACTCCTTTTTTAACCTTGGCGCGGCATCACCACAAAACCTCAAAAGACGGTGCTGATATGCTGCTGGGTCAAGGAGTTTTGGCATCCGCTCTATTTCTTGGGAACAAATTTGAGAACCAACAAATTGAAACGGAAATGAAGAAAAGTTTTTTATTGTAGCCATTGTGTAACTTTTTTAATGTAAACTTCCTTTATATAACCTAAAAAAGGAGTTGCAATGCGAAAAAAAGTGAACAATCACCGACGACGACGTACCACTAGAACCATCAACAGCCTCTAGCAGCCACTACACTTTCACCCTGTCTTTCAATGCTCGCGAGAGCGATAGCATGTCAATATTTTCCAAACTCACGCCGGTCGGCACCCCTTGAGCAATACGACTGAAATTTACATGTAAGTCTTCAAGCTTGTCTTCTATAAATAAAATCACCGCATCATTGGCAATGGAAGGTGTTAGGGCAAAAATAACCTCTTCTACACCACTTTCTATTATGGCTCGAAGATGTGGGATGTCAAGCGTATCAAGCGCATCTAAAACAAAATATCGCCCGTCAAACAGTGCATTCTCTTCCATGGTTAAAATATCTTTGGCACTCTCTACGACACATAAAAGTGCTATGTTGCGTGTCTCATCAGAGCAGACGGCACACAATTCATCTTCACTCATGCCGCCACATGAAATACATTTTTTTAGACTTCCGAGTGCATTTTCTATGGCATGCGCTATTTTTATCGCCGTAAAATTGTCTCTCATTACCATATGATACGCCAACCGTGTTGCCGATTTCGATCCAATAGTAGGTAGCTCTTCAAGGGCTTGCACCAAGCGATTGAATTTTTCAAGAGAACGTTTCATTGTCGCTCTTTAGGCAATGCGATCCACATCTGCAACGGTGCATTTAAGGCACCGGCAATACGTTCGGCACGCTCTCCGTGTCCCATAAATATATCGGCACGCACCGCACCGCGTATGGCACCGCCGGTATCTTGTGCAAATACAAATCGGCTCACGCTGTACGGTGCCGCATCGCTTTGTATAAACAGAAGCGCACCCAATGGAATGTAGCGCCTGTCAATTGCAACGGAACGCTCCGGCGTCAAAACCAGTCCCATGGCTCCGGTGGCCGCGTTATTGCGCTGCTTGAAAAATACGGTACTCGGGTTGGCATACAGAACACTGTCTGCCTCATCGGGATGCTCTAGAAGATACTGCTTAATGCTCTGAAGAGAGACCTCCTCTTTGCTTAATATGCCGCGATCAATAAGCACTTTTCCAATAGAACGGTAAGGGTGACCGTTTTGGTCGGCATAACCGACAAAAATATCCTCTCCGGAGTCAAGCCTGACACGGCCTGAACCTTGAACTTCAAGAAAAAAACGATCTATTTTACTGTCAACATAGCAGACAACAGAGGCGTTCAGTTCTCCATTGTCAATGGCTTCCCGTGAGAGATACGGCACCACTTTGTTGCCCAAAAGAAGACCGCGCACTCTTCTGTTTTTCAGCTCAGGAAAGAGTGATGCCAATTCAACTTGCAACATATCTTTAGGACGTTCATAAAGCGGGTAACGGTAGCGCG
>JAJRVF010000066.1 GCA_024277395.1 Campylobacterales bacterium | reverse complement strand
TGATCTCAATCTTCCCGATGCCCCCAATGGTGAAATTGTCGATGCCATGCTTGCAAAAGCGATGAACTGCATTGTCTTAAGCAGCAATATGGACAAGGAGTTTCGACACAAAATACTGAAAAAACCTATTATCGATTATGTTGCCAAAGGGGGAATCGACGATATTGACTTTGTCATAGCGACGATTGGGCGACTCAGTAAAAACCGTCAGCACACCGTCATGCTTGTTGATGATTCCATGGTCTTTCGCAAAGAGATGAAAAACATGCTTGAGCATCTTTTTTTTCAGGTGATTGCCTGTGCCCACGGCGAAGAAGCAATCAACCTACTTCAAGAGCGCAATGATATTAGCCTGGTTATTACAGACTATAACATGCCGGTGATGAACGGCTTGGAGCTGACTGAAGCCATTCGCAAGCAGTTTAAAAAACATCAGCTGAGTATTTTGGCAATCTCGGGAAACAGCGATGATGAAGTTTCAGCCATGTTTCTTAAAAAAGGCGCTACCGACTTTATTAAAAAACCATTCTCAAAAGAGGAGTTTTCGTGTCGTGTGAACAATACGGTTGAGGCGCTGGAGAATATTGCTGCTATTACCAACAGTGCCAACCGTGATTTTGTAACGGGTCTGTATAATCGACGTTATTTTGACCACTACATGCCGGTGTATCTTGAAGAGGTCAAAGAGACGGCTGAGATCTTTGCTCTGGTGATGGCAGAAGCACGGACATCTTTAATACAAAAAGACCTTATTGCACTTTCTGAGGTACTGCGTTCTCATATTCGGCCGAATGATCTGCTGGTACGTTATAGTGACGGAGAGTTTTGTATGCTGCTCAAACAACGTAATGCGGAGCAGACACGAGAACTCCTAGAACATGTACAACGCTACTGCACCTCAGTGGGACTGGATGTTACTATGGGATTTACATGTAATTTCGACAATCATTTAGATGAGATGCTTAACCATCTCGATATGATGCTCTATAATGCAAAACGCAGCGGCATGATTGAGGGAGACTAAAAGACAATCTTCGCTTCTTCTTGAAGCTGTTTTATAATAGTCTTGGCTTTGGTATGACCGCCGTGAGCCGCTCTACGGCACAGTTCAAGCGCTTTGTCGTTATCTTGTTTCACACCCAAACCCTGATCGTACATCAGACCCAGATTATAGTGTCCTGTAGGAAGATCTGTCTCCGATGCCCGCTTAAAACATTGAAAAGCCCGATCCATATCGGGTGCTACGCCATGACCCTCTTTGTAGAGCACCCCTAAATTGTTAAATGCTTCGGCATGACCGCGTTTGGCCGCCTCTTCATACCAAAATGCGGCTTCGGAGTAGTTTCGCATGCATCCGAGACCGCGTTCTAGCATGAGTGCTACCTCATACTGTGCCGGCGGTACTTCTAAAACGGCTGCTTCTAAAAAGAGCTCATACGCTTTGAACTGGTCGCTGACGCTGTGCAACAGTGCCAGATTAAATAGAGCATACGGCTGTTTTTTTTGTGCAGCTTTTTCGTACCATAAGCGTGCTAGAGCGGTATCTTTTTGAGTACCTTGGGCGTTTTGGTACATAAACCCCAATGACGTTTGTGCATCGGCATCCCCCTGCTCAGCAAGTTGTGTATAAAGCGCAAGAGCACGGGTGAAATCATGAGCGTTATAGGCATTGTGTGCTTCGTCAATCATTTAGCATTTTCGTTTTTTTTGCATTTTTTTTGCTTTTAAATCGGGTTTTTGTTTGGTAAACTGCTCCAGCAGCTTTGCTTTTTCACTTAAGTGCTCATCACGAATGTTATGCTCTTCATCTCCATCGATGGCGGGATCATATTCAATGACTTCGGGTGTATAGTCCTTAAACGGATCATCTGCATTCTCTTTTTCATTGCTCATCTTAAACTTTTCACGATCTTTTTTCATATTTTAGAATTCCTTAGCTTAAAGCACCAAGGAGTAGGTATAATTTCAGCATAATTTTTATAAAGAGAGTCAATGAAATATGATGTAATTGTCGTAGGAGGAGGTCATGCCGGTATTGAGGCATCGCTCTCTGCGGCACGGATGGGAAAACGAACACTGCTCATTACAATGTTGGCAGAAAATGTCGGTGCTACAAGTTGTAACCCTGCTATTGGGGGTTTGGCAAAAGGGCATTTGGTACGGGAGTTGGATGCCTTAGGCGGTGAGATGGGGCTTATTACCGATGAAGCAGGGATTCAGTTTCGTATTCTAAATGCGACTAAAGGACCGGCTGTTCGCGGTTCTCGTGCTCAGATCGATATGGATCGTTACCGTATTATTGCACGAAACACTGTATTGAGCACATCTAATTTGGAGTTGGTTCAAGAGACAGCGGAGTCGCTCATTTTTGAAGATGACAAGGTTATCGGTGTGGTAACCGATCTGTTTAACCGCTATGAGGGAGCGCGAGTAATTGTCACTACGGGTACTTTTTTAAAAGGGGTAGTGCATGTAGGTGAAGCAACGAAAAGCTCCGGACGCTTTGGGGAGTTTTCGGCAGAGAATCTTTCCCGCTCATTGCAGGAGAAAGGACTTCGTATGGGACGGCTTAAAACAGGAACATGCCCGCGGATCGACAGCTCAAGTATTGATTTTTCAGTTATGGAAGAACAAGCAGGCGATGCGGTGCCCAGCCCCTTTAGTTTCCGAACACCGCGTGAACAGTTTGCCAAAACAAAACAGCAGCTTCCGTGTTATATTGCCTATACCAATACAACGACTCATGAGATTATTGAGGAAAATTTTCATCGTGCCCCGCTTTTTACAGGTCAAATTGAGGGAGTAGGCCCGCGTTATTGCCCCAGTATTGAAGATAAAATCAACCGTTTTCGCGATAAAGAGCGTCACCATCTTTTTATTGAACCGCAAACTTCCGATAACAGTGAGTGCTATATCAACGGTATGAGTACGTCGCTGCCGCCGGATGTTCAGCAGAAGATGGTGCACTCCATTCGCGGTATGGAACAGGCTAAAATTGTACGTTACGGCTATGCCATTGAGTATGATTATGTTGACCCGACGGAGCTCCTGCATACACTTGAGACCAAAAAAGTAAAAAATCTCTATTTAGCAGGACAGATTAACGGTACGACAGGTTATGAAGAGGCGGCGGCACAGGGGCTTATGGCCGGTATTAATGCGGTACGATCTCTTAATAATGAGGAACCTTTTATCTTGCGTCGCGACGAAGCATATATTGGCGTGATGATTGATGATTTGGTTACCAAAGGCACCAAAGAGCCATACCGTATGTTCACCTCACGTGCGGAGTATCGTCTCCTGCTGCGCGAAGAGAGTGCCGATGTTCGTTTAAGTCCTTACGGTTATGCATTGGGACTGTTGAATGAGCATGCCTACAACGCGGCACAACAGAAAAAAAAGCAGATTGACGAGGGGTTCAGATTGCTTCAAAAAATGGAATTGACGCCCAGTAAAGATGTTATTGCCTTTTTGGAGTCTATCGGCGAAGAGAAGATTACCGATAAAGTAACGGCACCGCAGATTATTGCACGCAAAAGTTTTACACTAGAGAAACTGACACAGCTCGTTCCGGAATTGGCCCGTTACGATACATATATTCAAAATGAGATTTTAGTCGAAGCCAAGTATGAGCGTTACGTTCAAAAGCAGCAGGATGATATTGAGCGACTCAAAAAGTGTTTACATGTAAAAATTCCACCGGATTTTGACTTTCGTACCGTCAAAGGACTCTCTCACGAGATGATTGAGAAGTTTGAACACTTTAATCCGCCGACATTGCAAGCTGCATCACAAATCAGCGGTGTGACACCGGCGGCAATTGAGATCTTGCAGATCTATATTAAAATGAAAAAAGGGGTATCATGAAGACCTATTATTATGTTCACACCGGACATCGAGTCGGACTCGATCGCTTTCGCCGTGCCGCAGCTGTTATTGAGGGGCTGAGTGATCTTGACATTACGCTTTTAACATCAGATTTCCGCATTGCATCTGAGGCGAAATCGTATGGTTTTCGCCGTGCGGTAGGTGTTGATGTGGTACAAAATATTGCACATATCGCCAAGCGAGGCGACCAGCTTATTTTTGACTCAGATGAACATAATCCGACTACGTTAGATGATATGATGGATTTTTTCTCTAAAGTGATCCGTTTTAGTGACAATAGCACTGAAGTGAAGCATGCGAAAGAGTTTTTGGTCTCTCCGTATCTTGAAGGCGAGGGAATTTGTAATGCTGTTCCCGTTGCATCGCATTTTTTTGGAACATTTGACAAAAGTATTGAGATAGCTTTTTTTTACGGTGACGACGATTATGACAAAGAGGTGATTGCCCATAAAGAAGCTTTGCAGACGCTCAACATGGAGCTGTTGCTCGGTTTTTACTATTTTGTGTATTATGAAGATGAAGTGGTTGATTCGTTTAAGAAAATTCATGAAAACGATGTTTATGACGCGGTGATTCAGCACAGTAAAGTTTTGGTGACGTCATCGCCGCAGGCTGTATTGGACTCGCTGGCCACAGGGGGACGACCTGTATTTGTTCAACGGGAAGATCACTCTCGTGAGTTTCAGGAACTTTTTAAAAAGCTGAATATTCCTGTTATAGAAGGTTTAAATATGCTAAAAATAGCAGAATCTATTGCGACACTAGAACAAAATACCTACAGAACAATCGAGAAAAAAGGTAACCAAATTACCCATTTTATAAAAGAAATCTTAAATTCATGAGATATTAAAACTCATTCATCTATAATGACCGTTAAACTCCTAGACATAAGTGAGATAAATATGACAAATGAGAGCAGAAGAGGCTTTATTGGTAAAGCTTTCGGTGCAGTAGCAGGTGTTGGAGCAGTCGCTTCATTAGTTGCAATGAAGAAAACTTGGGATCCGCTTCCAAGTGTTATGTCGGCCGGTTTTACGACGGTTGATGTATCTTCACTTGCTGAAAACAAACTTGAGATCGTCGTATGGCGAGGGAAGCCTATTTTTCTTTTGAAATACAGTGCTGCCATGAAACCGACTGATGGTCGTAATGTTAAAGTCGGTGATCATTACTTCTCTGTTATGATCGGTTTGTGTACTCACCTCGGGTGCATTCCGGCCTATAACGGAGAAATATTTAAATGTGCATGTCATGGCGGTGAGTTTACTGCCGACGGCGTGAACACTTTTGGTCCTCCTCCGCGTCCGCTTGACATTCCTCCGTTTAAAATTGATGGTACCACATTGGTTTTGGGTGAAGCGGGTGAAGAGTACAAAAAAATGACAGCAAAAGCGTAAGGAGAGTTAGATGGCAGAATTTAAAAAAGCAGAATCTACTCTAGAGTGGTTCGATCAGCGTCTTGGTGTAACTAATCTGTATAAAGTGATGATGTCGGAGTATTGGATTCCGAAAAAAATCAACTTTTTATGGGCAATGGGTGTTATTTTAATCATGTTGTTCAAAATACTGCTTATTAGCGGTATTTTCTTACTCATGTACTATAAGCCGGATGTTAACCTGGCGTTTGACAGCGTCAATTACACCATCATGCAGGAGGTGGGTTATGGATGGCTGATGAGACATATCCATGCTGTTGGCGCATCCGTTGTCTTTTTGGTTATCTACATTCACATGTTTGCCGGTATCTATTACGGATCCTATAAGAAGGGACGTGAAATGATCTGGCTTTCAGGAATGTTACTCTTTGTTCTTTTCTCTGCGGAAGGATTTAGCGGTTACATGCTTCCATGGGGTCAGATGAGCTACTGGGCAGCGTATGTTATTACTGAGATTTTCGGCGGTATTCCTTTTATTGGGGATGAGCTGGTAGTTTGGATCCGCGGTAACTTTTATGTTTCCGATGCAACATTAACACGCTTCTTTATGCTTCATGTACTATTGATTCCTTTAGCTATTTTAGGTGCTATTGCGTTTCACTTTTACGCATTGCGTTTTCCTCATGTCAACAATGAAGACGGCGAGTTCTTTGACTATGATGAAGAGGCGGAAAAATACTTGGCCGGTAACAAAAAAGAGTCTAAAGTAGTACCGTTTTGGCCTGTGTTCCTGTCTAAAGACTTTATGGTTCTTGGCTTTTTTATGATCTTCTTTTTCTATCTGGTATTCTACCATTACGGTTTTGCCATGGATGCTATTAACTTTGATAAAGCAGATGGACTGAAAACCCCGGCACATATTTACCCTGAGTGGTATTTCTTATGGTCGTATGAAGTATTGCGCGGCTTCTTTTTTGATATAGCAGGAATTTCCGGTAAAGACTTGGGTTTGATTGCCTTTGCTATTGCTAACGGTATTTTCTTGGTGTTCCCGTGGTTAGACCGTTCACCGTTGGTAAAACCGGCCAATCAGCGTCCGTATTTTAAATATTGGTTCTGGTTATTGATTGCCGACTTGATTGTGTTGACCATTTATGGTAAATTGCCGCCGACAGGGGTAAATGCATGGGTAGGATTCTTCTCATCAATGACCTTCTTGATTCTGTTCGCACTGCTTCCGGTGATTACAAAAATGGAAGCAAAAAAAGTAGGAGGTGAATAATGAAAGAGATGAGAATTTTAGCAACCATTACGGCTCTTGTTCTAATAACCTATTATGGAATTGAGCCGTATGCGCATCACATTATGCACCCGGAGCCGGCACCTGCAGATTATAAGTTCAGTGACTTGAAAAATGTTAAAAAAGTCAAGGGAAATGCTGCTAACGGTAAAGCACTTGTTGAAGCCAACTGTGTGGCATGTCACTCAATTGAGTCGGCCGGTTTTGCAAAAATGATGCCGGATGCCGATGCTGCCGCTTCGTACGGCGTGGTTCCGCCGGATCTCAGTACGGCAGGAAACATTTATGAGAGCAACTATTTGGCGAACTTTATTTATGATCCGGTGACGGCATCACACCTGTCTCATAAATATTCGGCAGAGAGCGGTAAAACCCACCCGATGCCGGCGTACAACTGGATGAGTTCTCAGGAGATTATGGATATGGTGGCTTACTTGCAACAGGTTGCAGCTACCGTTAAAGTAGAGGTGGCTGACGAGGCAAGTGTTGAAGAGCAGTTAAAGGCACAGCACCGTGCGACTTTTATTGATGCGTGTGGACGATGTCACTCCATGGCTTATGCCGGTTGGAGCGCATTAACACCAAGCGATACACTAAAAGCACATATGGGAGCTGCTGCTCCGGATTTGTCGCAGTACATCAAGAGTCGGGGCGAGCACTACCTGCATAGCTTTATTAATGATCCGCAAAATCTTCTTCACGGTACGTCAATGCCTCGTGTCGGCTTAACTGAAGAGGCGCAAGAAGATGTTATTGCCTATATGGAAGAGATTGGTGACTCGAAAAAAGCAGATCGTGAATCACTCGGGTGGAAAGTGATGCTTTACATGCTGGTTTTCGCACTCCTGGCGCTTGCTTGGAAAAAAGAGATCTGGAAAGAGCTTCACTAGCCTAACAGGATAAGAAGTGTGTCAGCACTTCTTGTCACTATTATTACACCCTTCTTTAAAAAATTCAAACCCCTCTTTTTTTAATCCTTTGACAGAAATTATTGGCGCTTCAAGATAAAAATTATTGTTTTATTGTGATTAAATAGCCTATTTTACGCATTTTGTGTAGGGTAGCGATAGTAATTTTATAATTTAATGAAGAGTTAATATTAAATTAAAAAAACTTAATATAGAATATAGGGTGACTTTATAAAGCATCTCGTTTTTGGGGTATCATAAAGCATTTATGTTTTATGAATGGTACTTATCGTTTGGTACCGGATGAACAAGGTACTTTGTAAAAACAAGAAACAGGAGTGTAAATGAAAAAATTAATGATTTCAATGGCGGCAGCGTCACTGGTAACGGGTGCAGTAGCAACTGCAGATGTAGATGTGAATGTTGGCGGTCAGGCAGCGCTTTACTATCAAACAGCAGATACGGATGCTGATGGATTTTTCCACCAAGACAGTTCTATGGCCAACATTGGTTTACAACTTAATGTAGATAGTGATATTGGCAACGGTTTTGGTTTAGGTGGTCAATACACCATGTTAGGGACATTGGGTTTAGAAAAAAACCTTGTAAGCAATATTCGACAAAGTGCAAACGGCGGTTTAAACGGCGGAGCCCTAACTAAAGTATATATTACTAAAAAAGCAGGTAATACATTGGTTAAATTGGGTCGTCAGGAACTTCCTAAATCATTATCGCCACTTGCATTCTCTGAGTCTTGGAGTGTATTTAAAAATACATTCGATGCTGCGGTAGTCATTAACAGTGACCTTCCTGAAACAACGTTGGTCGGTGCGTATGTGTCGACGTCAAATAAGCACGGGAACTTAAGTGGTTTTACAGACTTGGCAGCGACTACGATTGT